>JBGAJI010000062.1:0-18505 GCA_044225035.1 Amaricoccus sp.
CGTCGTCGTTCGGATGGTCGTCGAAATGCACGTTCGGCACCGGCAGGCCGTTCGCATCCTTCACATCCGTGTTCAGCGTCACCCGGTTCGTTTCGCGCGGCATGTCCTCGCCGACGATCCAGAGCCCGGCCATGTTCTCGAGCCGGATGCTCGTCAGCACGCCATGGATGCGGATGGTGCGCGAGCGTTGCTCGTAGGCGATCGGGTCGGCCTTGACGAAGTATTCGCACATGAGCTGGGACTCCTTCGGATCGTGTGCCGCAGTGTCTTGCGTCAGATGGTGCGTTGCGACATCAGCGAGGCGATGTGGTCGGCCTGCCGGATCGCGAGCGCGACGATGGTCAGCGTCGGGTTCTCGGCGCCGCCGGTGGTGAACTGGCTGCCGTCCGAGATGAACAGGTTCGGCACGTCGTGGCTCTGGCCGTTGCGGTCCACCACGCCGTCCCTCGGATTCTCGCTCATCCGGTTGGTGCCGAGATTGTGCGTCGAAGGGTAGGGCGGCGTCGGGAACACCCGGGTGGCGCCGACCGCGCGATACATCTCCTCGCCCTTCTTGTAGGCATAGGCGCGCATCGCGTCGTCGTTCGGATGGTCGTCGAAATGCACGTTCGGCACCGGCAGGCCGTTCGCATCCTTCACATCCGTGTTCAGCGTCACCCGGTTCGTTTCGCGCGGCATGTCCTCGCCGACGATCCAGAGCCCGGCCATGTTCTCGCGAGCGACAGCGTCTCGAACTCGAAGCCGCCGACGAAGCCGCGGCTCGGATCATGGTGCCGCTCGTCGCCGATATAGCCCGCCATGGTGGTGCCCCGCCACATCCGCACCGGCTTGTCGAAGACCGCGTAGACCGATCCCGTCGTGTGGCGCATGTAGTTGCGCCCGACCTGCCCCGACGAATTGGCCATCCCGTCCGGGAACATGTTCGAGGCCGAGTTGAGCAGGAGCCGCGGGCTCTCGATGGTGTTGCACGCCACCGCGACGATCCGTGCCTTCTGCCGCTGCTGCTTGCCGTCGGCGTCGACATAGACGACGCCGGTCGCCTTTCCCTTGGCGTCATGCTCGATCTTCAGCGCGAAGCTGCGGTCGCGCACCTCGAGATTGCCGGTCGCCTCGCCGCGCGGGATATCGGTATAGGCCGCCGACCATTTGGCGCCCCATTTGCAGCCCTGAAAGCAGAAGCCGGTCTGCTGGCAGGACATGCGGTCGTCATAGTCGATGGAGTTGATCCCCATCCGCCCGGTGGAGACATCCTTGTAGCCGATCGCCTTGGCCCCGGCCTCGAGCACCTTGTAGTTGTTGTTGCCCGGCAGGCCCGGCCGGTCGCCGGTGCGCGTCACGCCGACCTTCGCCTCGGCCTTGTCGTACCAGGGTGCCATCTCGGCGCCGTCGATCGGCCAGTCGAGCAGGTTGGCGTCCGCCACCTCGCCATAGGTGGTCTTCGCCTTCCATTCGTGGTCCTGGAACCGCAGGCTGGCGCCGGCCCAGTGGATCGAGGTGCCGCCCACCGCCTTCACGATCCAGGTCGGCAGGTTGGGGAAATTCTTCGCCACCCGCCAGTCACCGGAAGTCGTGCGCATGTCGGTCCAGGCGAGCTGGGTAAAGCTCGCCCACTCGTCGTTGAGATAATCCTCGGGCAGGTAGCGCCCGCCGGCCTCGATCGAGACCACCTTGATGCCCTTCTGCGCCAGTTCGTTGGCGAGCACGCCGCCACCGGCGCCGGAGCCGACGATCACCACCACGCTGTCGTCGTTCAGATCGAATTTCGCGACCATCTTCCGTTTCCCCTCAGAGCCAGTTGATGTCGTCGAAGCCGCGATGGATATAGCCGCCCTGGCTATAGCTCTCGCCCTGATAGCCGAAGATCGGCCACACCTCCTTCTGATTGTAGAGGCCGGTGACGAGGCCGCCGCGGATGGTCTGGAAGAACGCTTCCTGCTCCATCCCGCGCAACAGCGCCACCCGGTCGGCCTCCCACGGGACCGCGAGATAATTGGCATAGCCCGCGCCCTGTGCGCCGGCGTCGAGCGCGGCGATGCCGGCCTCGGTCGCCTCGGCGAATTCGGCGGTGTCATAGCCCTTGACCGCGACGGCGTAGAAATTGTCCGCCACTTTGTCGTGCGGATAGATGTCGCGCGCCATCTGGATCAGCGTCGCCATGGTCTCCGGCTTCAGCTCGGTCACCTCCAACGCCCAGGCGGCGTCGCGGCTGGCGACGAAGCCCGCGCCGATCGAAAAGGCGGCCCCGGCGGCGATGGCGCGCGCGAGCAGAGCCCGTCGCGTCAGGCCGCTCGACCTAAGGTCTGTCATGGTTTCCTCCCGTTGCTTGCTTTTGTTTTGCTGGCAGTCGCAGGCGGCGCGTCAGATGTAGCGTCCGCCCTTCCTCAAAACCTCGATCTGGTAGCCGTCGGGGTCGGCCACGAAAAAGAACCGCGCGATCACCTCGCCGGCCGGGGCGAAGGCGACGATCTTGCGCGGCGCGAAACCTTCCGCTTCGAACCGCGCATGCTCGGCCTCGAGATCGTCCACCACCACCGCGAGATGGCCATAGCCGTCCCCGAGCACGTAAGGCTCGGTCCGGCCCTTGTTGATGGTGAGCTCGACCTCGAAATCCGCCTCGGGGTTGCGCAGATAGACCAGCGTGAACGTCTCGAAATCCAGCCGATCGGCGATTTCGAGCCCGAAGGCCACGCGGTAGAAATGAACGGACCGTTCCTCGTCGAGAACGCGGATCATCGAATGGATCGCCTTGGCCAAGGCTGCCTCCCGGGGCTTGGGGTTTCGGGTCAGCATCCCCCAGGATGAACGCGAGGTGGTGGCATCCCGCTACCACGTCGCCAAACCCGGGTTGCCCCGGTCGAAGCCTTTGATCGCCAAGCATTTGGAATGGACCGCTCACGACGTCGGGGCGTCCCTTCACGATGTCGGCCGTTGGCGAAATCGTGACGGGCGTGCCCCTCGGACACGCCCGTTTTCAACGGGCGAGCCGGGCACATCCGCCACGATTCCATCTCGCCTGGAGAAATCTGGGCCCTCGCGCGCCGTGCCACTGGCGGGTCGCCGGCGCGATCCTCCGTGCATAACACCATGGTGCACTTGTCCGGCGCGGCCAGAGGCTCAATATGCAGGATAAAGTTCCGCGGGAGGGTCCTTATCATGTGTCATGTGTTCGCCGCGCAGGATCCGCTCGGCTACGAGCAGGTGAGCCGGTCGTTGCGGATCGCGGGGCATTCCACCTCGATCCGCCTCGAGGCCGCCTTCTGGGCGCTGATCGACGAAATGGCCGCCGAGCAGCATATCAGCACGCCGAAGTTCCTGTCGCTGCTCTATGACGAGGCGCTGGAAGCGCAGGGCGAGATCAGCAACTTCGCCTCGATGCTGCGGACCAGCTGCCTGCTCTATTTGCGGGGCGCCCGGGCAAGCGGGGCCGAATTGCGCGAGCTCGCCCACGCGGGTTGATTCCGCGGATACGGCGGTTAATCTCGTGCGACTTCCGGGAGGCGGGGCACCGGCGCCTTCGCCCTGAGACGCGAGCGCTCCTTGGCCGATCCGCACTCCTTCGCGACGCGCGACGCGGGCGCCTGGCGCCTGATCCCGGCGATCCTCGCCGCGCTGGCGACTCTCTGGTTCACGCAATTCCTCGGCCCCGTCGCCCATGGCGAAACGCCGGAGCTGGTGGTGCCCTGGGTTCCGTCGCTCGGCGTCGAGGCGGCCTTCCGGCTCGACGGGCTGGCACTCGCCTTCGCGCTCCTCATCTGCGGGATCGGCTCGCTCTGCTTTCTCTACGCCGCCACCTATTTCCGCGGCGACCCGCGGCTCGGGTCGCTGCTCGTCATCCTCGTCGCCTTCGCGATCTCGATGCTTGGGCTCGTCACCGCCGACGACGCGGTGACGCTCTTCGTCTTCTGGGAGGCGACGACGGTCACCTCCTGGCTGCTCGTCGGTTTCGACCATGAACGGCCGGCGGCGCGCGCGGCGGCGCTGCAGGCCCTGCTCATCACCGGCGCGGGCGGCCTCGCGCTGCTCGCCGGCCTCCTGCTGATGGGCGGCGTCGCCGGCGGCTATCGCCTGTCGGCGATGAACGCGGCCGGCGATCTCTTTCGCGACCATGCGCTCTATCCGGCGATCTTCGCGCTCGTCATTCTCGGCTGCTTCACCAAGTCGGCGCAGTTTCCCTTCCAGTTTTGGCTGCCCGGCGCGATGGCGGCGCCGACGCCGGTCAGCGCCTATCTGCATTCGGCGACCATGGTGAAGGCCGGCGTCTATCTGATGGCGCGACTCAGCCCCGCGCTCGGCGGCACCGACCTCTGGTTCTGGGTGCTGACGCCGATCGGCGGGCTCACCATGCTTCTCGCCTCGGTCTGGGCGATCCGCCAGACCGACATGAAGCTCTTGCTCGCCTATACCACCGTCATGGCCCTCGGCCTGATGACCATGCTGCTCGGCACGTCCGCGCCGGTCGCGGTGGCGGCGGCGATGACCTTCCTCCTGGTGCATGCCTTCTACAAGGCGGCGCTGTTTCTGACCGTCGGCATGATCGAGAAAGGCGCCGGCTCGCGCGACTATCCGGCGGTGGGCGGCCTCGCCGGCGCCATGCCGCTGACCGCCGCCGTCGCGGCTCTCGCCGCGCTGTCGATGGCGGGTCTACCGCCGATGTTCGGCTTCATCGGCAAGGAAGTGATCTATCAGGGCACCACCGGCGCCGTCACCGCCGCCGCGCTGCTGGCCAACGCGCTGATGGTCGCCTGCGCCGCCGTCCTGGCGCTCCGCCCCTTCCTCGGCGCGCGGACGAGCCCGCGGGCGAAACCGGCCGATCCCGGCTGGGGCCTCTGGCTCGGCCCGGCGCTCCTCGCCCTGCTCGGCCTCGTCTTCGGCCTTACCCCGGGCGTGATCGGCCATGCCCTCGTCGCGCCGATGACGCAAGCCGTCACCGGCGCGCCGATGCCGGTCGAGCTCGGACTCTGGCACGGGATCAGCCCGGCGCTGCTCCTCAGCCTTGTCACCTTCGCCCTCGGCGGCCTCATCTATGCCGGCCTCGACCGGCTGCGCGACGCGCTGGCCGCCGCCGAGCCGCGGCTGCCGCGCACCGAAGGCTGGTATGACGCGGCGCTGGCCGGCTGCTTCGCCTTCGCCGACACGCTGACCGGCGCGGTGCAGAACGGCCGGATGACGAGCTATCTGCGCGCCACCTTCCTCGTCTTCGCCGCGCTGATCTGGGGCGCGCTCCTCCTCGGCGGCGCGATGCCACGCCCGGTGGCCGGCGCCACCAGCCTCGTCGACTGGGCGGTGCTGGCGCTCATCACCGCCTCGATCGGCGTGGTGCTGCGCACATCCTCGCGGCTGACGGCGATCTGCGCGCTCGGCGGGGTAGGGACGGGGATCGCGATCATCTTCGTGCTCTACGGCGCGATCGACGTCGCGATGACCCAGCTGTTCGTCGAGGTGCTGGTCGTGGTGTTCCTCGCCATTGCCATGGCGCGGCTGCCCCGCATGGGACCGCCGCGGTTTCACGCCGGCAACGCCGCCGTCGCGCTCCTGCTCGGCCTCGGCGTGACGCTCGCCTCGCTGGCGGTGCTGAGCACGCCGCTCGACCTCTTCATGTCGCGCTTCTTCGAGGAAAAGAGCGTGCCCGTGGCCCTCGGCCACAATATCGTCAACGTGATCCTCGTCGATTTCCGCGGCTTTGACACGATGGGCGAGATCTCGGTGATCGTCATCGCCGGGGTCGCCGCGATCGCCGCGCTGCGCGCCGGGCGGAGGGCGGCGAAGTGAGGTCGCTGATCCTCAGCACCGCCGCCCGCGTGCTCATCCCGGCGATCCTCATCTTTTCCGTCTTCATCTTCTGGCGCGGCCATAACGAGCCCGGCGGCGGCTTCATCGGCGGGCTGCTCGCGGCCAGCGCCTTCGCCCTGCTCGAAAAGGCCGAGGGTGTGGCCCGCGCCCGCCGCGCGCTCTGGTTCCATCCCCAGTCGCTCGCCGCCTTCGGCCTTCTCTGCGCGCTGGTCGCCGGCATCTGGGGCGGGCTGGAATACGGCTATTTCCTCAAGGGCGTCTGGCCGCTGCTCAGCTTCGACGCGGAGGGCCACAAGAGCGGGCTGCCCTTCGGCTCGATCATGCTCTTTGATTTCGGCGTCTATCTCGTGGTGCTCGGCACCGTCTGCGGCATCCTCTTCGCGCTGGAGGAAAGCGTGGCCGGGCAACAGGCGGGAAAGGATTGATGGAGATCCTGCTCTCGATCCTCGCGGGCCTGCTGGTCGCCGCCGGCGCCTATCTGATGAAGGGCGGGCGGAAGCTGCCCTATCTCATCGGCCTGACCATGATCTCGAACGCGGCGAACATGATCATCTTCGCCGTCGGCCGGCTCACCTACGCGCGGCCGCCGCTGGTGCCGGCGGAGGCGACGACGATCGCGGGGGCGGCGAACCCGCTGCCGCAGGCGCTGATCCTGACGGCGATCGTCATCGGCTTCGGCCTGCTCGTCTTCGCCCTGACCCTCGCCTATCGCTCGTACCACGTGCTCGGCACCATCGAGATGGACGAGACGCGGCTGGCCGAGGCGGCGGAGGCGCGCGACTGATGCTGCTCTTCTGGCCGCTGCTCATCCCCTTCCTGACCGCCGTCGCCTGCATGCTCTGCCACCGGTCCGGCGCGGCGCAGCGGGCGCTGGCCCTGATCGGCGCGCTCGCCCTCTTCGGCGTCGCCGCGCGCATCCTCGCGCGCGTCATCGCGTCCGGCCCCTTCGCGGAGCAGGCGGGGGGCTGGCCCGCGCCCTTCGGCATTACCATGGTCGCCGACGGCCTCAGCGCCACCATGGTCCTCCTCGTCGGGCTGGTCGCCGTGGCGACGACGATCTTCGGCTTCACCGACGTCACCGAGGGCGAGACGCACGCCGGGCACTACCCGCTGACCAACGCCCTGCTCGCCGGCCTCTGCGGCGCCTTCCTGACCGGCGACATCTTCAATATGTACGTCTGGTTCGAGGTGATGCTGATTTCCTCCTTCGGCCTCTTGGTGATCGGCGGCGGCGCGGCCGCGCTCGACGGGGCGATGAAATACGTCGGGCTGAACCTGATCGCGACCGTCGCCTTCATTTCCGGCGTCGGCCTGCTCTATGGCACGACCGGCGCGCTCAACATGGCCGACCTGCACGGGCGGCTTCAGGGGCGCGGCGGCGAGACGGCGATCCTCGTCTCCGCCGCCTTCCTGATCTTCGCCTTCGGCTCCAAGGCGGCGCTGTTCCCGGCCTTCTTCTGGCTGCCCGCCTCCTATCACACGCCGTCCTTCACCAGTTCGGCGCTGTTCGCCGCCCTGCTCACCAAGGTCGGGGTCTATGCCCTGATCCGGGTCTTCACCCTCGTCTTCCCGATTCCCGACACGGCGATCCAGACCACCCTGCTCTGGGGCGCGGCGCTCACCATGCTGGTCGGCGCCTTCGGGGCGCTAACCCAAGGCAGCCCGCGGCGGGTGCTGAACTTCACCATCATCTCCTCGATCGGCTACATGATCCTCGGCCTCGCGCTGCACACGCCGCTGGCGCTGGTCGCCGCGGTCTTTTCGCTGTTCCAGGACGTGATCGTGAAGGCCAATCTCTATCTCGCGGCCGGGGCGGCGGCGCGGCTGGCGGGCGGCGAGAGCTTCGCGCGCACCGGCGGCCTCTGGCGCGCGCATCCCTGGTTCGCGGCCTTGTTCCTGCCGCCCGCGCTGTCGCTGGCCGGCGTGCCGCCCTTCGCCGGGTTCTGGGGCAAGCTCATGCTGGCCCAGGCGACGCTCGACATCGGCGCGGGCCTGCTCACCGCCCTCATCCTCGGGGTCGGGCTGCTGACGCTCTTCGCCATGGCGCGCGTCTGGGCCGAGCTCTTCTGGAAACCCGCGCGCGAGGCGCCGACGCCCCGGCGTATGCCGGCCGCCGTCTGGGCGACGCTCGTCGTGCTGGCCGCGCTCGTCACCTGGATCGGCGTCGCGGCCGAACCCTTCGTCGCGGCGTCGGCGGCGATCGCCGCCGGCCTGCTCGACCCCGCCGCCTATATCGCCGCCGTGCTGGGAGGGCCCCGATGATCCGCCTCGTCCACGCCGTCCAGCTGGCCGGCTGGTTTCTCTGGGACCTCGCGCGGTCGAGCGTCGCGGTCGCGCGCGCCGTGCTTAGCCCCCGCGACGAAACCCGGCCCCGGTTCGTCCTCGTGCCGCTGCGGGCGACCTCGGACGTCGGCATCACCCTCGTCGCCAACTACATCACCCTCACCCCCGGCACGCTGACCGTCGATATCGGCCCGGACCGCGACTGCCTGCTCATCCACGACCTGCTCGCGGGCGACAGCGGCGACGGCACGCGCGCCGGCATCCAGGGCGAGATCGAGCCGCGCGTCCTGCGGGTGACCGGGCGATGATCCTCGGGACGGAAGTCGGCGGCGTCCTCGGGGTCGCGCTCGCGCTGACCATGCTCTGCCTCGTCGGCGCGCTCGGCGGCGCGGCCTGGCGCCTCCTCGTCGGCCCGACGCTGGCCGACCGGGTGGTGGCGCTCGACATGATCTCGGTGCTGCTCGTGGTGTTTCTCGTCGTCTTCCGCCTGGTCAGCGGGGTCGACGCCTATATCTTCGTGGCGATCGGCCTCGCGCTCATCTCCTTCCTCGCCACCGTCGCCTTCGCCAACTACATCGACCGCGCCGGCGGCCGCGACCGGGAGCCGCCGCGATGATCGACTGGATCGCCGCCGCCCTGCTGCTCGCCGGCGGCTTCTTCTGCCTCGTCGCCGGCATCGGCGTGGTGCGGCTCGGCGATGTCTATTGCCGGATGCACGCCGCGACCAAGGCGGGCACCCTCGGGCTCGCGCTGATCTGCCTCGCCGCGATGCTGCTCGCCGACGGCTGGGGCGAGATGATCGAGCCGCTGATCGTCTTTATCTTCATGATCGCCACCGCGCCGATCGGCGCCCACCTGATCGGCCGCGCCGCCTTCCGCGCGAACGCGCCCACCAAGCCCGGAACCCGCGCCGACCCCGGCGCCGAGCGCTTTCGCCAGCCCCCGGCGCCGATCACGCCCGGCGCGGCCGCGAGCGGCGACACCTGACGTCGCGACAGCCGACCGCCCGACCTTCGTCGGCCTTGCGCCACGCGGTCGCCGGGCCTGCGAGACCATCGGACCGTTTGACAGAGCGGATGGGCAAACCTACAAGCGCGGGGCGCTAACGAACGCCGGGCGCGGGCGTCCAGGCGCATAACCCACGCGGGACGAGGAGGGAAGTCGTTGATCATCGGGGCTCCGAGGGAGATTTTCGAAGGTGAGAAACGGGTGGCGCTGACGCCGCAATCGGCGGCCGCCCTCGGCAAGCTTGGATATTCCTGCGTGATCGAGGCCGGCGCGGGCGAGGCGGCGCGCTTCTCGGACGACGCCTATCGCGCCGCCGGGGTCGAGGTGCTGCCCACCGCCACCGATCTCTGGTCCCGCGCCGACATCGTCGCCAAGGTCCGCCCCCCCGAACTGTCCGAAGTGGCGCTGACCCGGCCGGGCCAGATCGTCATCTCCTTCCTCTATCCCGCGCAGAACGCCGAACTGCTCGAGGCGCTCCGCGCGCGCAGCGTCACCACGCTCGCCATGGACATGGTGCCGCGCATCAGCCGCGCGCAGAAGATGGACGCGCTGTCCTCGATGGCCAATATCGCCGGCTATCGCGCGGTGATCGAGGCGGGCAACAATTTCGGCCGCTTCTTCACCGGCCAGATCACCGCCGCCGGCAAGGTGCCGCCGGCCAAGGTGCTGGTGATCGGCGCCGGCGTCGCCGGCCTCGCCGCGATCGGCACCGCCACCTCGCTCGGCGCCATCACCTACGCCTTCGACGTGCGGCCGGAAGTGGCCGAGCAGATCGAATCGATGGGCGCCGAATTCGTCTATCTCGACTTCGCCGAGGCGCAGACCGACGGCGCGACGACCGGCGGCTACGCCGCGCCGTCGAGCCCCGAGTTCCGCGAGGCGCAGCTGAAGAAGTTCCGCGAGCTGGCGCCCGAGATGGATATCGTCATCTCCACCGCGCTGATCCCCGGCCGCCCGGCGCCGAAGCTCTGGCTCGAGGACATGGTCGCGGCGATGAAGCCCGGCTCGGTCATCGTCGACCTCGCCGCCGAGCGTGGCGGCAATTGCGACCTGACCGTGCCCGACCAGATCATCGAGAGCCCGAACGGCGTGAAGGTGATCGGCTATACCGATTTCCCCAGCCGGATGGCGACGCAATCCTCGACGCTCTATTCCACCAATATCCGCCACATGATGGACGACCTGACGCCGGCCAAGGACGGTGTGCCGGTGGTCAATATGGAGGATGACGTCATCCGCGGCGCGACGGTGACCAAGGGCGGGGTGACGACCTTCCCGCCGCCGCCGCCCAAGGTGCAGGCGATCGCCAAGCAGCAGCCGAAGAAGGTCGAGGAGACCGTCGAGCAGAAGGCCGCGCGCGAGGTCGCCGAGCTCAAGGCCGCCGGCAACCGCCAGACCTGGATGCTGATCTCCGGCGCCATCGTCATGCTGCTGGTCGGCAGCGTGGCGCCGCCGAGCCTGATGGAGCATCTCATCGTCTTCGTGCTCAGCGTCTTCATCGGCTTCCAGGTGATCTGGAACGTCGCCCACGCGCTGCACACGCCGCTGATGGCGATCACCAACGCCATTTCGTCGATCATCATCCTCGGCGCGCTGCTGCAGGTCGGATCGACGAGCTGGGTCGTCACCATTCTCGCCGCGCTGTCGATCCTGATGGCCTCGGTCAATATATTCGGCGGGTTCCTCGTGACGCGCCGGATGCTGGCGATGTTCCAGAAGAGCTGAGCGGGGAGAGGGGCACATGCATTCCGGTCTGGTCACGGCCGCCTATATCGCGGCGGCGGTCCTTTTCATCCTCGCGCTCGGCGGGCTCTCCAACCAGGAGAAGGCCAAGCGCGCCATCTGGTTCGGCATCATCGGCATGGCGCTCGCCGTCGTGGCGACGATCCTCGGCCCGGGGGTCAGCGCCACCTGGCTGATCCTCATCATGATCGCGCTCGGCGGCGTCGCCGGTGCCATCGTCGCCCAGCGCGTACAGATGACGCAGATGCCCGAGCTGGTCGCGGGCTTTCACAGCCTCGTCGGCCTCGCCGCCGTCTTCATCGGCCTCAACGCCGATTTCGAGGCGGCCCGCGCGGTCCGGGCGCTCCGCGACGGCACGGTCGAGCATCTGCACGGCTTCGCCGCCACCCTCGCCCACAAGGCGCCGGTGGAGCTCAGCATCATGCGGGTCGAGGTGTTCCTCGGCATCCTGATCGGCGCCATCACCTTCACCGGCTCGATCGTCGCCTATGGCAAGCTCTCCGGGCGCATCCAGTCGAAGGCGCTGACCCTGCCCGGCCGGCATTTCATCAATATCGGCGCGGGCCTGCTCTGCCTCCTGCTTGGCGTGCTCTATGCCAATGGGGCCGGCGTCTGGACGATGATCCTCGTCGCGATCATCGCCGGCGGCGTCGGCTGGCACCTGATCATGGCGATCGGCGGCGCCGACATGCCCGTCGTGATCTCGATGCTGAACAGCTATTCCGGCTGGGCGGCGGCGGCGATCGGCTTCACGCTGTCGAACAACCTCTTGATCGTCACCGGCGCCCTCGTCGGCTCGTCGGGTGCGATCCTCAGCTATATCATGTGCCGGGCGATGAACCGGAACTTCCTCAGCGTCATCCTCGGCGGCTTCGGCGCCGCCACCGGCCCGGCGCAGGAGATCGAGGGCGAGCAGATCGCCATCGACGCCGACGGCGTCGCCGCCGCGCTCGACGACGCGGATTCGGTGATCATCATCCCCGGCTACGGCATGGCCGTCGCCCAGGCGCAGCAGTCGATTTCCGAACTGACGAAGCGCCTGCGCGCCAAGGGCAAGGAGGTGCGGTTCGCGATCCATCCCGTCGCCGGCCGCCTGCCGGGCCATATGAACGTGCTCTTGGCCGAGGCGAAGGTGCCTTACGACATCGTCATGGAGATGGACGAGATCAACGAGGATTTCCCCTCGACCGACGTCGCCATCGTCATCGGTTCGAACGACATCGTGAACCCGGCGGCGCAGGAGGATCCGAACTCGCCGATCGCCGGCATGCCGGTTCTGGAGGTCTGGAAGGCGAAGCAGGTCTTCGTCTCCAAGCGCGGCCAGGGCACCGGCTATTCCGGCATCGAGAACCCGCTGTTCTACAAGGAGAACACCCGGATGTTCTACGGCGACGCCAAGAAGTCGATCGACGAACTGCTGCAGAAGATCCACTGATCGCCTTCCGCCCGGCCGCGCTTGAAACCGGCCGCCGGAAGCTTAGAATAGGGGGCGCGGGGCCACTCGCGCCCTTCGCCTTTTTCGCCGGCCGTTCCGAGCCGGCATTCCGAACAGACGATGTGAAGCCGTGGAGAATTCGATGTCCTGGACCGACGAGCGCGTCGAGACCCTCAAGCTGATGTGGTCCGAGGGGAAGAGCGCGAGCCAGATCGCCAAGGAACTCGGCGGCGTCACCCGCAACGCGGTGATCGGCAAGGTTCACCGGCTCGGCCTGTCGAACCGCGGGCCAGGCGGCGACCGCGCCGAGGACGAGGCGCTGCTCGACGGCGGCGGCGCCGACGATCTCGCGCACGAGATCGAGGAGGAAGCGGCCGCCCCGGCGGCGAAGCCCGCCGCCGTCGCGCCGCCGCCGGTCGCCCCGGTTCCGCCGCGCCCCATCGTCAAGGATCAGGCGCCGGTCCAGCGCCAGCGCGTCGCCGGCCAGCCGATGCCGCCACAGCCGGCCGGCGCCGAGATCAGCGCCGAGGCGCTGGCCAATCTCGCCGAGGTCGCCCGCAAGGCCAAGCGCCTCAGCCTGATGCAGCTGACCGAGCGGACCTGCAAATGGCCGGTCGGCGATCCTGCGACCGACGATTTCTGGTTCTGCGGCCTGCCGACGGTCGCGGGAAAGCCCTATTGCGAGACCCATGTGGCGGTGGCCTTCCAGCCGATGTCGGCCCGCCGCGACCGCCGGGCCGGCGGCCGCTGACCGACATGCCTCAGGGCTTGGCGGCCGCGTAGGCGGCGTCGAGCTTGGCGGCGATCTCGTCGTAAGTGGTATTCGGGATCTTCTCGCCGTTGATGACGAAGGTCGGCGTCGCGTCGATCCCGTCGGCGACCTGGTTCTTCTGGTAGGTGGCGACCAAAGCCTCGGCGAAGGCCTGGTCCTGGCGGCAGGCGTCCATTTCGGCGTCGGTCAGCCCCGCCTGCCGGCCGATGCCGTAGAGGTTCTTCATGATCGTCGCGCCGTCCTGCGAATTCAGCCATCCGGCCTGGGTCGAGAACAGGAGGTCCACGACGCCGAAATAACGGTCGGCCGGCGCGCAGCGGGCGATGACCGCCGCCCAGAGGCTCGGCGCGTTGAAATAGACCTCGCGAAAGATCAGCCGCGCCTTGCCGGTGTCGATGTAGTTCTCCTTGATCCGCGGAAAGACCTCGGCGTTGAAATCGGCGCAGTGCGGGCAGGTGAACATCGCATATTCGACCAGCGTCACCGGCGCGTCCGGGTCGCCCATGGACATTTCCATCACCTGCCGCGGCCCCTGCGCCCAGCCGATGCCGGGCAGCGCGGTGGAGGTAGCGGCGGTGGCGAAGGCGGCGGCGAGGGTCTGGCGGCGGGTCAGGGCGAGGGTCATGGACGATCCGTCTCTATTCAAAGGGTTTCGGTCGGGATAGCACATTCCGGGCCAATGTCTCCAAGGCCCGCCGCAGATCCTCATCACCAATGCTTGAGAGATCGGAGCGGACGGCCCTGAGATCCGGGGCCGGCGCGGGCGGCGCCGGCCGCGGCGCCGCCTCCTCGGCGAAGCCCGGGGCCGCCGCGTGGACGAGCTGCACCCGGCCGACGGCGTTCGGCCCCAGCACGGCGTTGATTCGCTCGCGCAGGAGCGGGATCATCATCTGCAGCTGGGGCGCGTGCGGCCCCGAGACGGCGAGGGTCAGCAGCCCGCCCGCCGGCCCCCGCGCCGAGGCGAGCTTGACCGGCCGCGAGATCGCCGCGCAATCCGGCCCGACGATCTCGGCCCAAAGCGCCCGCAGCCGCGCCTCGGCATAGCCGCGCCGGGCCGCGACGCCGCTCATCTGCTTGCCGATCATCGTGCCGGCCCGCGCGAAGCCTCGCCCCCGGCGGTCGCCGGATGGGCCGCGCGGCGCCTTGCCTTTCGCGGCCGGCGTGCCAGTGTCCTCGGCCATGCCGCCCCCGGTCCGCTGTCTTGGTTAACAGCTAGCCGCTGGCGCCGGATTTGTCAGGAGGGATAAGCGCGAAGTGGAGCGGATGGCGGACGAATTGCTCGGCTGGTACGACGGGGCCGCGCGGTCCATGCCCTGGCGCGTGGGTCCGGCCGACCGGGCGTCCGGCGTCCGCCCCGATCCCTATCACGTCTGGCTGTCGGAAGTGATGCTGCAACAGACCACGGTCGCGGCGGTGAGGGGCTATTTCACCGCCTTCGTCGCGCGCTGGCCGCGTGTCGAGGATCTGGCGGCGGCCGACGATGCCGACGTCATGGCCGCCTGGGCCGGCCTCGGATATTACGCGCGGGCCCGCAACCTCCTGAAATGCGCGCGGGCGGTGGTCCGCGACCATGGCGGGCGCTTCCCGGAAACCGAGGCCGGGTTGTTGGCGCTGCCCGGCATCGGCCCCTATACCGCCGCTGCGATCGCCGCGATCGCCAACGACGCGCCGGCCACCGTGCTCGACGGCAATGTCGAGCGGGTGATGGCCCGGCTCCACGCGGTTGAGGCACCGCTGCCGGGGGCGAAGGAGCAATTGCGCGGCCTCGCCGCCGCGCTCACCCCGACGGCGCGGCCCGGCGACTATGCGCAGGCGGTGATGGACCTCGGCGCCACCATCTGCACGCCGCGCGCGCCCGCCTGCGGGATCTGCCCCTGGCTGCCGGCCTGCCGCGCGCGCCGCCTCGGGATCGCCGAGATCCTGCCGCGCAAGGTCGCGAAGCCGGCGAAGCCGGTGCGCTACGGCATCGCCTATCTGGCTTTGCGCTCCGACGGCGCGGTGCTGGCGGAACGCCGGCCCGATCGCGGGCTGCTCGGCGGCATGCTCGGCCTGCCCGGCGGCGACTGGACCGAGGCCGAGCCGGCGCGGCGGCCGCCTTTCCCCGCCGCCTGGCGCGACCTCGGGGTCGAGGCGCGGCACACCTTCACCCATTTCCACCTGAGGCTCGCCGTGGCCGGGGCACGCGTCGGCATGAGCGCGGCCGGCGAGTTCCGCGACGCCGACGCCGCGATGGCCGCGATGCCGACGGTCATGCGAAAGGCGCTGACCCTCGGCCTCGGCGCGCTCGGCGCCCGCTAGCTCAACAGTCGCGCATCTCCGCCCGCACCTGCTGGCGCAGGACGTCGATCGGGATGCTCTCGCCCTCGCGGCGGAAATGCCAGTATGTCCAGCCGTTGCAGGAGGGCGCGCCTTCCAGCGCGGCGCCGACCTGGTGGATCGAGCCGCGTACGTCGTTGGCGATCAGCGTGCCGTCGGCGCGGATCTTCGCCTGCCGGCGGCCGTTCATCGAATGCAGTATCTCGCCCGGGCTGAGCATGCCGCGCTCGACCAGCGAGCCGAAGGCGACCCGGGGCTCGGACCGCTTCGGCGTCGTCACCGCCGCCACCTCGGCGTCGAGCGCCCGGACCTTGTCGATGCGCGCGGCGGCGGCGGCGCGATAGGCCTCCTCGCGCTCGATGCCGATGAAGCGCCGGCCGAGGCGCTTCGCCACCGCGCCGGTTGTGCCGGTGCCGAAGAACGGGTCGAGCACCACGTCGCCGGGGCTGGTCGAGGCGACGAGCACCCGGTGCAACAGCGCCTCCGGCTTCTGCGTCGGATGCGCCTTGTCGCCTTCCGCCGTCTTCAGCCGCTCGGACCCCGTGCAGAGCGGGATCACCCAATCCGAGCGCATCTGCACGTCGTCGTTCAGCGCCTTCATCGCCTCGTAATTGAAGGTGTATTTCGACTGATCGGATTTCGCCGCCCAGATCAGCGTCTCATGCGCGTTGGTCAGCCGCTTGCCGCGGAAGTTCGGCATCGGGTTCGACTTCCGCCAGACCACGTCGTTCAGGATCCAGAAGCCGGCGTCCTGCAGCGTCGCGCCGAGGCGGAAGATATTGTGATAGGAGCCGATCACCCAGATCGCGCCGTCCGGCTTCAAGAGGCGCCGCGCGGCGGCGAGCCAGGCGCGGGAGAACTCGTCATAGGCGCCGAACGAGGCGAAACGGTCCCAATGATCGTCCACCGCGTCGACGCGCGAATTGTCCGGCCGGTGCAACTCGCCGCGAAGTTGCAGGTTATAGGGAGGATCGGCGAAAATCAGGTCGATGCTGGCTTCCGGCAGCCTGTTCATCTCTTCGATGCAATCACCGGCCAGTATCGTGTCCAATTCAAGTTCGGTCTTGCCGCACGATACTTGCGTTCTTGACATCGCATTTTTCCCGAGGATGAGGGCTGATTTGCCCGCAAACATGAGTCAAAAGCGAATCAGGGTCAAATTATAAATTGAATCAAGGACTTAACTATGCGGCTTCCCACAAGATATTGTGGATCGGCTTGAAGGAACGCCTATGGTGTGGGGTCGCGCCCAGTTGCGACAGCGCTTCCGTATGGGCGCGGGTGCCGTATCCCTTGTTTTGTTCCCACCCATAGCCGGGAAACTGTTGCGAAAGCGCCACCATGATCCGGTCGCGCGTGACCTTGGCGATGATCGAGGCGGCGGCGATCGACAGCGCCAGCCCGTCCCCGCCGATGATGGCGCGGGCCGGACAGCCGAGGTCGGGCGGCACCTTGTTCCCGTCGATCAGCGCCAGCGCCGGCATGGGCGTCAATTCGGCGAGCGCGCGGCGCATGGCGAGAAAGCTCGCCTGCAGGATGTTGATCCGGTCGATCTCCTCGACGCTCGCCTGGCCGATGCCGACGGCGGCGCAGGCGAGGATCTCGGCATGCAGCGCCTCGCGCCGGGCGGCGGTCAGGCGCTTGCTGTCGTCGATCCCGTTCGGGATGGCGCGCGGGTTCAGGATCACCGCCGCCGCCACCACCGGCCCGGCGAGCGGCCCGCGGCCGACCTCGTCGATCCCGCAGACGGGTTGGGCGGAAAGCGTTTCATGGGAAAAATCGGGCATCGGTCTCTCTGGCGCGCCGGGATGGCGCACCATCGGAGAGATGCCTGCCCGGATCAAGCGTCCGATCGGGCGTCGAATCAGGTATTTGCAGGATGGCGTCGATCCCGCGCCGTGCTAGGTCGTTAACGGAGCGACCGGGGAGACGGATATGGAACTGACGGCCGATGGCCAGCGCGCGATCGAGAAGATCGCGTCGCTGCGGGGGTTCAGCGTGGACGCCGCGCGCACGATGCTGATGTCGCTCGCGGTGGGGAACGGCAATCAGGCGCAGTTCAACCATCCCGAGTTCGGCGGCATGGGCCAGTGGTCGCGCGGCGGCATGATCATGATCGGCGACATGTTCAACAACGCGCTGAAAGCGCGGGTCGACGCGCTCTGCGTCGACCTGTCGGGCCTGCTCGCCTCGGCGCCTTTCATTCCGGCGCCCGTGCCGTTTTCCAGCCAGAGCCAGAGCCAGAGCCAGGGTCCGGCGGGGGTCAGCCTGTTCATCCCCGGTTCCGGCGGGTCCGGCTGGCCGCCAGAGCTTGGCGCGCCGAGCTCCTCCGGCGCGCAGAACGACCTGCGCTACGCGGTGTTTCCCGGCACCCGTCGCCTCGCGATCTCGCGCGGCGGTCAGGTGACGGTCTATGACATCGGCGACAACATGATCTCCGGCTTTTCCCAGCAGCAGGGCGGCGACCAGTCCCTGACCTTCACCAGCCAGCATGGCGTGGTCCGGGTCGCCGACCTGCCCGTCGTGACCGGCGCCGCCGTGGCGTCGGCGGAGAAGCGGGAGGCCCCGGCCGCCGCGCCGGCGGAACCGCCCGCGCCGGCGCCGGCCGTCGCCAGGGCCGAGCCACCCGCGCCGCCGCCCGCGGCCAAGGCGGAACCACCCGCGCCGACGCCGCCCGCGGCGCCTTCGGCCCCACCCGCCCCTGGGCGCTCCGCCCAAGTCGACATATTCGCCACGCTGGAAAAGCTGGCCGATCTGCGCGGCAAGGGCATCCTGTCCGACGAGGAATTCGCCGCGAAGAAGGCGGAGCTTCTCAGCCGGCTTTGAGGAACCAGTCCGCGCCCCGACGCGTTAACCTCCGCGTGGGCGTTGACCGCGTGGCCGCGCGCGGCCTAGCCTTTACTTCCGCGGAGGGACCAAGATGAACGCCACCAAGACAAAGGCCGAAGAGGCCGCCGCCGACGACCTCTCCGCGCTGTCCGCGGAGCAGGCCAAGCTGCGCAAGGACATTTCCTCGCTCGTCGCCAATGTCGGGCGGATCGGGCGCGAGCGGGCCGAGGCGATCGCCGGTTCCGAGCGATTGTCGGAAGGACTGGCCTCGGGCGAGGCGGCGCTGGCCGATTTCGCCGCCGAGCTGCGCAAGATCGAGAAGGACATCG
>JBGAJI010000001.1:0-95952 GCA_044225035.1 Amaricoccus sp.
GCGTTCCTGCCGGAGAAATCGGGGGAGGGGGTCATGCCGGGACGTCCGCGAGCAGGCCGTGGGCGGTCAGCGTCTCGGCGGCCTCGGCGATCAGCGCGAAGGGCAGGGCGGCCCGCTCGGCGATGTCGAGCAGCGAGGGGCCGCCGTCCGACTGGTTCAGCACCCAGAGCAGCGCCATCTGGAAATCCTTGGTGTCCGAGCGGCCGCCGATCGCGGAATAGAGGCCGCGGCGGCCGAGCTGCGGCTCGCCCTTCGGCGAGAGGTTGCGGCAGACCCGGTCCCGCTCGAGGATGTCGAAGACCGCGCGGAAGGCGGCGAGCGATCCCTCCAGCGCCTCGGGCCGGACGAGGGTGAGATCGTCGGCCGAGGTGTGATATTCCGGGAACTGGCCGTAGGGCGTGCGCGACAGGCAGCCGACGGGCAGGTCGAAGCCCGGCGAGCAGAATTGCCGCTCGTCATAGCCATAGGGCGAGAAATCCTGGATCCGCCCGCCGACGCCGCCGAGCACATGCGCGGCGGCGCGGTCGACCCGCGCCGCGCCCCGCCGGCTGCGCTTGTAATGGAGCGGCCCGGGATCGCCGAGATTGACCGCCGAGAGCCCGGCGACGATCCGCCCGAGCCCACCCTCGTTCCGGGCGAGCCAGGTGATCGAGCCGATGGTGCCGGGGATGAAGAGGAAGCGGTAGCTGAGCCGGGGGCGCGCGGCGCGGAGGCCGCGGATCAGTTCGGTCGCGACCGCGATGCCGGAGAGATTGTCATTGGCGAGCGACGGGTGGCAGACATGGGTCGAGATGAGCACCTCGTCCTCGCTGGTCCCGGGCACGAGGCATTCGCCATAGGTCAGCGCGCCGGGGGCGAGGGTCGTGTCGACGAAGACCTCGTACTCGCCCTCGGGCAGCGCCTGGAGCCGGTTCCAGGGGAGGCAGAAGCCCCAGTTCTCGGCGTAATAGCTGGTGCGATAGGGGATCCAGTCGGGATGCGCCGCCTCGGCATGGAGATGGGGCCTGAGCTCGGCGAGGCTCATCCGGGCATGGATCGGCGTGCTGTAGCTCATCAGATGCAGGTTGTGGTCGGCGAAATCGATCACCTTCGTCCCGTCCGGGCCCTTCACCCAGGCGGCGCGGACGTTCCATTCCGGCGGCACGGTCCAGTCGAGCACCGGCGTGCCGGAGGCGACCTCGTGGAGGTCGATGGGCGCGCGCTCATTGAGGATGGCCAGCGTCTCGCGCACGCCCGCCCCGGTGATCGAGCGGCAGATCGGATAGAGCCGGGCGATCAGCGCCATCATGGCGCCGCCTTCGGAATTGGCGGCTTCCAGGGGCGCCATGCCGGGCCTCAGTCGAGGATTTCGACGGACGGAAGCGGCACCACGAACCGGCCGCCCCAGTCGCGCACGGCGGCCATGTTCCGCATGATCTCGTCCTTGATGTTCCAGGCCATGATCAGGACATAGTCGGGTCTCGTCTCGAGGATCTTCTCCGGCGGATAGATCGGGATCCGGGTGCCGGGCAGCAGGTGGCCGTGCTTCAGCGGGCTGATGTCGACGGTATAATCCATGAGGTCGGTCTTGACGCCGCAATAGCAGAGGAGCGTGGTCGCCTTGGCCGGCGCGCCATAGCCGACGACGGTCTTGCCGGCCTCGCGCGCCTCCATGAGAAAGCGCAGCAGCGCGTGCTTCGTCGCCTGCACGTCGTCGGCGAAGCGGCGGTAGCGCTCGAGCCCGTTCAGCCCTTCGGCATATTCGCGGTCCCGCATGGCGGCGACGCTGGGCAGCACGGGATGGGTCGCGTCGCCGGTATGGCAGGCATAGACGCGCAGGCTGCCGCCCTGCGGCTTGATCTCGTCGACGTCGAAGATGGTGAGGCCGTGCGCGGCGAAGATCTTCTCGACGGTGTGGAACGAGAGATAGGAATAATGCTCGTGGTAGATCTGGTCGTAATAGAGCTCGTCGAGCGTCCTGAGCAGATGCGGGAACTCGATGGTGAGGATGCCGGTCGGCGCCAGCAGGATCGGGAAGCCGCCGACGAAATCGTTGATGTCGGGCACATGCGCCATGACATTGGCGCCGCAGATCAGGTCGGCGGACAGGCCCTCGGCCTTGAGGTCGGTCGCGGTCTCGACGCCGAAGAAGCGCACGCGGGAGGGGATGCCGGCGGCCTCGGCCACGGCGGCGACATTGCCCGAAGGCTCGATCCCCAGCACCTCGACGCCGTTCGCCTTGAAATACTGGAGCAGATAGCCGTCGTTCGAGGCCACCTCGACCACCCGCTGCCCCGGCCCGAAGCCGAAGCGCGCGGTCATCATCTCGACATAGCCCTTGGCATGGTCGAGCACCGACTGGGAATAGGAGGAGAAATAGGCATAGTCTTCGTTGAAGATATGCTCGCGGGCTTCCATGTTCGGCAGCTGGACGAGAAAGCAGCTCCGGCAGACGAAGGCATGGAGCGCGAAGAACGGCTCCATCTTCATGAAATCGCCCGGCTTCACGAAGGCATTGGCGATCGGCGTGGTGCCGAGGTCGATGACGGTGTCCTCGAGCGGCGCGGCGCAGAAGCGGCACTTCAGATCATACATGTAACGAAACCCAACCCTGGAAAAGTGAACCCGAAAACGCCCGAAGCGAGGCCACCTCTCACCCCTGGTGGCGGAGCCCCCGTCTATCCCGGAACCCCCGGATTTTCAAGGACGCGGGCGGCGGTATCGCGGCCCTCCCGGCCCGGAGCCTCAGGGGGCGGGCGCCGAGATCTCCTCGATGGCGAGGGCGCCGTCGGGGCGGCGGGCGAGGGGATAGGCGACCGGCTCGGCGCGGGCCGGGAGGCCCCCGGCGGCGGGGGCGAGGATCCGGGCGCCGTCGGCGGTGTAGTCGTCGCGGCGCGCCCCCCGGACCCGGGTCCAGCCGATGAGGGCGCCGGCCGCGTCGTAATGATACTCGTCGCGCCAGTCGGCGCGGGGGATCAGCATCGGATCGGCATAGACATCCGGCCGCGCGGCATAGTCGATGCTGGCGATGCGGGGCGCGCCGTCCGGCCCGGGTTCGTAGCGCCGCGCCTCCTCGGGCGGGAAATAGACGCTGAGGATCGCCGGCGCGCTGTCATGCACGCCGTTGTTGGCGAAGACGCCGATATCGACGCGGGCGCTTTTCACCGGATTGTCCTTGGAGATCGGAAAGGGCTCCTGCCAGTCGAGCGAGACGGTGGCGGAGCGGCCGTCGGCGGCGGGGGTGAGCCGGACATGCGCCGGGTCGCCCTGCAGCAGCCGCCAGGCGAAGCTGAGCGGCCGGCCGTTCGGGTCGCGCGTCTCCTCGGCGGTGAGGGCGATCTCGCGCCGCCAGGCCTTGGAGCGCCAGACCCGGGCGATGGCGGCCGGCGTGTCGAAGAGCTGTTCCGAGAGGCCCTGGCCGAAATAATCGACGCCCTCGGTGGCCGGATCCTCCGCCGTCACCCGGATCCGGACCTGGGGCGGGATGTCGCCGGGCTTGATCGAATTGGCGAGGCTGACCATGCGGGCGAGGTTGATGTCATAGCCTTCGAAGGCGGCGGCCTGGCCGGCGGCGCTGAAATAATCCTCGCGCGAGCGCACGGTTTGCAGCGAGCGGCGGAAGACCATCTGGGTCATCGGCACGATCAGCCCCTCGGCGGCGAGCCGCGCCTTGGTGTCGGGGCGATAGGCGGCGAAGATCATCGCCACCGCCTCGAGAAACGGCCTGTCCGAGCCCGAGGAGCCGTGGCTGACCAGGATATAGGGGGTATTGGCCGGGAAGAGGTCGCCGATCTCCGGGCCGAAATCCTTGTGCGCGGGATAGACATAGAGCTGGTTCGCGGCGGCGTTCTGCCAGAGCCGCATCGGGCCGGTGCCGTCGGGATTGGTGAGGGCGAGCCGGGGCAGGCTGCGCCAGGTGGCGCCGCCGGTGATCGCGGTCGAGGAATTGCCAAGGGTGGGGGCGGGAAACAGCAGCCGGTCGTTCAGCCCGTAATCGAGATCGGCCGCCCGGGCCGCCGCGGAATAGGCGACATGGGCGAGCTGGGGATGATCCTTCGGATCGAGCGCGGAATGGCCGCGATCGCGGTTGTCATAGAGGTCGCCGAGATTGCCGGCGGCGCGGCCGCGCTTCGCATGCTCGCGCAGGATGTCGGTGGCGGCGGTGCCGCGGTTCGGCACCACCGCGCCCGAGGCTTTGGCCGGAAAGGCGAAGCGCGGCTCCAGCCGCTCGCTCGACGGGTTCCAGGCGGTATTGGCGCCGGAGACCAGGGCGCGGCCGTCCGTCACCGGCGCGGGGACCGGCGCCGGGGGGGCGGGCGGCGGCGCGGCGGCGAGGGCCGCGAAGCGGGGATCGGCGGCGAGCGGCGCGAAGAGCGGGTCCGCGGCCAGCGCGGCGACGCCGCCGAAGCCGGCCCGGGCGGCGGCCTCGAGATTGTCGAGCGCGGCGTCGGGCGCGCCTTCCAGCATGGCGAGCGCGGCGCGGTCGACGCGCAATTCGCCCAAGGTGGGATGGGCGGCGGCGAGCTCGTCGAGCCGGCGGCCGGCGCCCGCGGTGTCGCCGGCCTGGATCTGTTCGAAGGCGCGGCGGACCTCCTCGGCGAGTTCCGGCCGGGCGAAGAGGTCGGCTTCCGCTCGCGGATCCGGGGGCGCGGGGTCGGCTGGCGCGGCGAGGGGGGCGGCCGGGCGGGGCAGGGGGCCGGGATCGGCCGCGCCGCCGGGGACCGGGCAGAAGAGGAGGGCGGGCAGAAGGGCGAGAGCGGCCGCGCGGCGCGGGTGGGTTGGGGGCGTGGCCGCGCGGCGCGGCCGGGCCGGGCGGATGCGTGGCAAGGCGTTTCCTTCGGGCGTTTCCTTCGGCGCCGGAGCATAGCCGGGATTTCGCCGAGGTGAAGCCTTTGGGGCGGGGAAGGATCGCCTTTGGGATGGCCGGCTCGCGACGTGGCAGCATCCCCTTCGCGAGATCGACCGTCTGCGACGGACAAGCCGGGCACACCCGCCCCGATTGAGAGCTCCCGAGAAATCTGGACCCCTCGCGCCCTTCGGAAGTTTCCTCCGCGCGCGGAGATATCCCGGACGGACACGCCCGAATGGGCGGATCGTCGAATGCGGTCCCTCTGACGCCCCGGGCCGTTGCGGCGGGGGCGGGAGGGGCGGGCGGCGGGGCAGGAAAGGCTTAAGCATGATGGCCTAGAACCCTGCCCCAAGGAGCCCCCCGCCGGGGGGCCGGTTTTCAGATCGCGAGCGGGCGCGGAGCCCCGTCGATCCTTCGGGGCCATCCAACCCCCGGCGCCGCCGGAGCTTCCCGCCCGACAACGGCCGCCAGGCCATACGGGGAGAAGCCCAGATGACGGATACCTTCAAGTCCCATACCCGCGGCCTCACCTCGCCGCCCGAGCATGGCGGGGCGATCACGCCGGGCGACCAGACCCTCGCGGTGGTGACCCGGGCGCTCTACGTCGGCCAGGCGGGCGATCTCGCGGTGCGCATGCTCGGCGGCGAGCTGATCGTCCTGCGCAATGTCCAGGCGGGCACGCTCCTGCCGCTCCGCGTCGACCGGGTGCTGCCCGCGACCACCGCCGGCGCCATCGTCGGCCTCTGGTGAGGCCGTCCCGGATCCAAGCGAGATCCAGGGCGAGATCCAGGCCGAGCCAGAACCCAGCCGAACTCTCAGGGGCCGGCGGCGACCGCCGCGGCCTTTCGCCCGAATGACCTCGTCCCTTCGGGCCCGGGCGCCAGCGGGCGGCCGGGCCGCAAGCCATTCAGGAGAACCGATTTGAACGCAATTCCGGAATTTCCCGGCACCCCCGCCCTGACCCTGCGTCTCGCGGGCGAGGGGGTGGTCATCGATCCGGCCACCGGCCGGATCACCCTCGTCGCCAACGCCCTGACCGGCGGGCTCGTGATCACCGGCCAGGGCGCCGGGGTCGGGGCGGGCGGCTTTCGCCTGACCATCGCCGGCACCCCCGCCAGCGAAACGCCCGCCGCGGCGCCGCTGCTCCTGCGGGCGCCGGCGCTCGCGGGGAGCGGGCGGATCGGCGAGGAGATCACGCTCGATCCGGGCGCCTGGAGCGATCCGGCGGCGGCGCTCGGGGCGCGCTGGCAGCGCGACGGGGTGGATATTCCGGAGGCGACGGGCCTCGGCTACCGGCCCGGCGCGGCGGACGACCGGAGCGCGCTCCGGGCCGTCGTCACGGCGGCGAACGCGGCCGGCGCGACCGAAGCGGCGACCGAGCCGCTCGGCGTGAGCTACGCGGCGCCGGTCGCGACCGGGACGCTGCCCGACCTGACGCTGACCCTCGGCGCGGCGCCGGGATCGGTGGCGGCGGCGCCGGCCTTCTCGGGCGCGGCGCTCGTCTTTTCGGTGAGCGGCGCCGGCGCGGTGATCGACCCGGCGACCGGCGTCCTCCGGCTGCCGACCGACGCGACGCGCGCCGGCGAGACGGTGACGGTCACCGCCGGCAATTCGGGCGGCGCCGCCGCCCTCGCCTTCCGCGTCACGGTGAAGGGCGTCGCCCCGACGCTGAGCGGCGTGGCGCTGGCGGACCAGAGCTATGCCCAGAACAGCGGCACGCGGACCGTCGACGCGGCGGCCGGCTTCGCCGGGACCGCGCTCTCCTACGCGCTGGTCGCGGCGGTGGCCGGCGTCTCGATCGACGCGGCGACCGGCCTCGTCTCGATCGCCACGGCCGCCGCCCTCGCCGCGACGGTGACCGTGCGGGCGAGCAACGCCGCCGGCGCGGTCGAGCGGAGCTTCACCGTCACGGTCACGGCGGCGTTTCCGACCTGGAACAGCGCCCATTGGCCGTTCGTGGAACTGACGACCGCGCCGCTCGGACGGCTGCGGTTCACCATCTCCGCCGCCGCCATCCTCGATCCGCTGTTCGATTACTACCTGACCACGTCGGATACCGCCGTGGTGGAACAGGCCCTGGTCAATCTGGCGATCCGGGCCGGCGACAAGGTGACCCCCGGCGCGATCATGACCCGGACGCCGAAGGCCGCCGGCACCGTGGTCTATCCGACGATCACCGCCCTGCGGAAGGCCGATGGCGCCTTCGCGATCATTGCGACCCAGGCGCCGTTCCAGATCGCGGCCGTCGCGCCCCCGACGCTGAGCGGCGTGGCGCTGGCGGACCAGAGCTATGCCCAGAACAGCGGGACGCGGACCGTCGACGCGGCGGCCGGCTTCGCCGGAACCGCGCTCTCCTACGCGCTGGTCGCGGCGGTGGCCGGCGTCTCGATCGACGCGGCGACCGGCCTCGTCTCGATCGCCACGGCCGCCGCCCTCGCCGCGACGGTGGTGACCGTGCGGGCGAGCAACGCCGCCGGCGCGGTCGAGCTGAGCTTCACCGTCACGGTCGCGGCGGCGGCGAAGACCTGGCCGGCCCTTGCCTATGTCGGCACCGCCACCGGCGAGGCGCGTTCCTACGCGCAGACCAACTGGGACGCCGATAATGTCAACGGGCAAGGCAATTCGAGCTATTGCGGCTCGCCGCTCGCCGCCTGCGCCTATGCGAGCTTCGCCGGCGACACGACGACCGACGCCTATGTCGTCGCCGGCATCAAGGGCGGACGCGACACCCATGGCGGCCCCGCGCTTCGGGGCGGCTACTCGGCGCAGCACGACACCGGCTATCTCTGCGCGGTGGTCTGGGCGAAGTTGACCCCGCGCCTCTGGTCGCAGTTCGACAGCGCCTGGCGGGCCTCGCTCGACCAGTTCATGAAATGGGCGCTGGTCGCGGCGATCGGCACCGCCCGCGAGGCCGATTCAGGGTTCAAGGGCGACATGCTCGGCAATGCGACCAACGCGAGCACCCGGGCCGGCAACCCCAATATCTCCTCGGCCCCGAGCGCCAATATCGCGGCCTGCGTGGCCTATCTCGGCGCGACGGCCGCGAAGGCCTGGCTCGACGGCGTCGTCGTCGCCACCGAGGAGGTCGCGATGCGCTCCTCGCCCTGGACCAACATCGCCAAGAGCTTCTCGCTGCCCAGGGTCACGAATGCCCCGACCCATGCCCAGATCCAGGCCGCCTGCCGGCGCGGCACCCGCTTCGGCGTCGCCATCACCGACCAGCTCGGCATGTGGGAGGCCGAGGTGACGCATGCCTTCTCGAAGACGGTCAGCGAGGGGCACAGCGCCGGGGGCGGCATTCCGGCGACGCTCTACGCCGCCTATCCCTCGGCGGCCTGGGCGACGGGACGCGGGCGCGTCGTCCCGGCCAACCTCGCCGCGATCCGCGCCAACGCGGAGTTCGTGGCGGTCAAGGGCAAGGTCGGCGCCATCCGCGAGATGGACAGCACCGACGCCGGCGGCCTGCGCATGTCGGCCTCCTATTCGGAATGGACGCACCGGATGATGTGCCTCTACACGATGGTCGTCTTCACCTCGGGCATGGTCGATCCGAAGAGCGCGCGCGCCGTCGCCCTCCGCGGCCGGATCAAGGCGGGCTGCACGCAGATGCGGCTCGTCGCCCAGTACGGCTGGCTGTCGGTGGCGCATATCGTCCAGGGCGGCCTGCCGGCGTCGCCCGAGGACAATGGCCAGCACCAGAACGGCGGCGACGTGGGCGGCTGGGACTTCACGCGGCAGGCCACCAGCTTCGGCCTGAAATGGCATCACGAATACGGGCGGATCATCGAATCCATCTACGACCTGCCCTGACCGGTCCGAAGGAGACGGCGCACACGGGATTGTGTGCGCCGCGACGCGCGCCGCGGCCTGACCCGGGGGTTTCCCGCCCCCCGAGGTCGGGCTATTGCGTTCGGACCCCCCGGAAATGGTCCGACAAGAGGTCCGGTGATCGAGAATTCCGCGAGAGCCCCGAGGCTGGTCGGCACCGGCAAGATCGGCGGGACCCTGTCGGTGGAGATCCCGCCGGATGGAGAGGGCGCCGGGACCGGCTTTCGCTGGCGCCGCGACGGCGTCGATATCCCGGATGCCACCGGGGCCTGCTATGTCCCGGGACCCGAGGATGACCTGACCGAGATCAGCTGCCTCGTCACCGCCGCCGGCCCGAAAGGCGCCGAGGTCGTGGAGGCGCTGGCCGGGCCGCTCCGGATCACCCATGTGGCGCCGCGCGCGGCCGGCGGGCTCTTCGAGGAAATCCTCGACCAGGGGTCCGGCGACTGGACGGTGGCGGCGGCGGGCGATTTCACCGGCGCGGGCCTGCGCTTCGCGGTGGCGGGCGCCGGGGCGACCGTCGATCCCGCGACCGGGCTCGTCACCCTGCCGACCGAGCTGGCGCGCGCCGGCGAGACGGTCACGGTGACCGCGCGCAATTCCGGCGGCGCGGCGGTCAGCCGCTTTCTGGTGACCGTCGAGGCGGCGGGGCCGGAGGAGCTGATCCTCGCCGCCGGGGATGGCGCGGCGGAGGCGCTCGACCGGGCCATCGACTGGCGGCTGCTGCGCTATCGCTCGCGGTCGGAGGTGGAGGCGGGGATCTATTACGGCGATCCCGAGCAGTTCCAGCAATGCGTCGCCCGCTCGGCGAGCCACCCGGACCGGATCTATCTCGGCCAGGACGTCGGGCCGATCCGGCGCTCGGACGACGGCGGGGCGACCTGGCGGGTCTGCGTCGCCCGGGGGCTCCGGAACGCCTATTTCCTCGGTGGCGCGGTCGATCCGGTGAACCCGGACATCTTCATGGTCCAGTGCCACAACCGGGTGAGCGCCCGGGCCCAGGCGCAGGCGGGCATCTGGCGCACCACCGACGGCGGGGTGACCTTCGCCCGGGTCCAGCCGACGGGCCCGGTGGGCGAGCCGAGGATCGTGGCGGACACGATCGCCCATGCGCCGGGCTCGATCGACGCGGCCGGCGCGCGGCGCTGGTACTGCGCCTTCGCCGGCCGCCCGCTGCGCGACGGCGCGCCGGCGGACAGCGGCGTCTGGATGAGCGACGACCACGGGACGAGCTGGGTCCGCCGCGCCGGCGCGCTGCCGCCCGCGCGGTTCGGCGACGACGTCTTCCGGGTCGCGGTCTCGCCCGCCGATCCGGAGCGGGTCTGGATGGGGACGAGCCTCGGCCTGTTCCACTCCCGCGATGGCGGTATCGGCTGGGACCGGATCGGGCCGGGCGCGGCCCTGCCCGACGGGGCCTGCACCCATATCGAGATCGATCCGGCGCGGGGCGACCGGATCTTCGTCAGCATCGACGGCCAGGGCGGCTATCTGACCGAGGACGGCTTCGCCGGCCCCGCGACGGAGCTCTTCGCCTGGGGCAAGCTGCACCGGGCCTTCCCGCATCCGGCGAACTGGGACATCTGCGTCCGCCTGCCCCGGCGCGGCGCGGATTTCGGGATCTTCGACCAGGCGGAGGTCTCGACCAACGCGCTCGCCCGGCTCGGATACGGCGCCGAGCCCGACTGGATCCGCTGCGAGGTGCCGGGAAAGCCGGGCTCCGCCGCCGGCTGGTGGCGCGAGATCACCAGCGAGCCCTCCGCCGTCCGCTGGCATCCGACCGATCAGGCGAGCGCCTTCGCCTCGGCCCGCGGCCATCTGTTCCGGACCCGCGACCGGGTGAACTGGGTCTTCTCGAACGAGGGCGCCTCCGGCTTCTGCTATGGCAACGCCACGATCTCGACCGAATTCATCTTCGACGCCTTCGATCCGGCGCGCATCTTCATGCCGCACGCCGACATGGGCATCCTGGCCACCACCGACCGGTTCGAGACCTATGACTCGGTCTCGCATTACGCCGACCTCGCGCTCCAGACCAAATCCACCCGGACGACCTCGAATGTCTGCGCTTTGCGCCCCGTGCCGGGGGCGACCGAGATCGTGGCGGCGATCGGCGACTACAATGCCAGCACCCTGGTCTTTTCGCCCGACGCGGGGGCGAGCTGGCGGACCGTCGGGCCCTCGGCCGGGCCGGAGGCGACGCCGATCCGCTGCTGGTCGATCAATTACGCGCTGAGCGAGCCGGATTACTGCTATGTCAATGACCACCGCTCGGAAGACGGCGGGGCGAGCTGGACCCGGATGGAGGCGCTCCGGGTGCTCGGCGCCACGATGATGGTGCTCGCCGTCTCCCGCGCCAGCGCCGGACCCGGCGGGCCGGCGATCTACGCCGCCGACCACCGGGGCAAGGCGCCCTATCAGACCTTGTGGAAATCGACCGACCGGGGCGCGAGCTGGAGCCGCGCGCTCGGCTACCGCCGGGGCTCGCTGCGCGGCGGGCCGGACGAGGGTTTCGACGCGCCGCTGCTCAGGGTCGATCCGCGCGATCCGCATGTCGTCTTCGTCGCCGCCCCGACCGGCGCGGGCGGCGGCGTGCCGGGCAGCGTCTCGCGCTATGATACGCGGACCGGCGCCTGGCGGCATTTCGACGTCTGGCAGGCGATCGGGCGGACGGACGGCAACGGGGTGAGCCGGATCGCCATCGACTGGCACCATGCCGCCCGGGCGCCCGGGGCGCCGCTCATCCTCTATGCCCAGCTCATGCATCCCGGCATGCGCAACATCCTGCGCAGCCTCGACGAGGGGAAAAGCTGGGAGAACATGACCTACGACAGCACCAACGCGGTGGGGCAGGGGTTCGAGGTCAATCCGGCGACGGGCGAGCTCTTCTCCGGCGGCGAGGCCGGCACCCGGATGCTGGCGCCGCCCTATGCCACGCAAGGCACGGTCGGCGCCGGCCCCGGCGGCCGGCCGAACAATATCGCCCTGGCGCCGTAGGCTTCGGGCGGCGAGGCGGGCAGGTTTGGTAAGGTTTCGGGCCCGCGAAACAAAAATCCCCCGGCGCGCCCGCGCCGGGGGATTGATCCTTGCGGCCCCGTCCTGACGAAGACGTCAGGCGGCGCGGCGGGTGTGGCGGCGGCGCAGGGCGCCGAGGGCGAGGACGCCGGTGAAGAGCAGCGCGGCGGCCGGCGGGACCGGGACCGGCGCGATATTGGCGACGCTGGCGCCATCGATGCCGAAGCCGTCGTTCAGCCGGTCGTTGAACAGCTCGACCGTCAGGTTGGTCACCGCCTCGGGCAGGAGGATGGTGACGAGCTGGATATTGCCGTTGGCGGTCCGGCCGTTGGCGCCGAGCACCTGCGAATAGAGCGACTCGCCGACCTTGATCGAGAACTTGCCGCCGACGTCGGCGGCGTCGATCAGGAAGAAGGACAGCGCGTTGAAGGCGCCGAGGCCGCTGACCTGCCACTTCATGCCGAGCGTGTCGTTGCTGTCGAGCCACTTGCCGCCGATCAGGTCGTTGTCGAGCCGGTCGGCGTTGAAGCGGCCCCAATGCATGTCATTGTCGCCGCGCACCTCGAGCCCGGTGCCGCCATTGATATGCGACGCGCCCGAGCCGGTGCCGCCGAGCGTGGTGAAGCCGCCGACATTGGTATTGCCCGGATTGGTGGTGCCGGTCGCGCCGTTCCAGGCCGCCTTGTCCTCGAAAGTCTCGGACCGCAGGCTGTTGACGGTATAGTGGCCGAGGAAATCGTCGTGCGCCTGCTGCGCGCCGGCGAGATCGGATCGGCCGAAGGATGTCAGATTGACCGTCGCGGCCTCGGCGCCGGCCGCCAGCGACAACAACAGCGCGGACACGGCGAGAACCGCCCGCGAGCGGACACACATACTCGTAAACATGGTACAGAAACCCCTTAAACCCCGGGGAGAGAGTAGTTTTCCGGCCCGTTGGAGTCAATTTGAATCAATCTGGATTCGGCCCGACCTCGCCGGATCCTTAACGGCTGTGGTCGCCGTGCGACACCCCGGGGACGGGCGCGCGCGCCGGCCGGCCCCCGGCGCCGCCGCCCTGGTCCGCGACGGGCCGGCAAGCGTCCCGGTCAGCGGCGCGCGCCGGCCACCGTCTGGTTAAAGCATTGCAAACATTAACCCCGCTCTAACCATTTTCGGCCGAGTTAAGGAAAGGAATTCGGCGCCGCGGGCGATCAGACAGGACAAGCGACATGTATGAGATCAGCGTCATGGTAGGGCTCGCGCTCGGCGCGCTCGCGGTCTTCCTGCTCGCCGTCGCACTCGCCAGGCGCACAAGGTCCCGGTCGCTGGCACGGGCGCTGGCCCGGGGCGAACGGCGATCCGCCGGCCCCCGCGAGGAGGAGGCCGGCGGATCGCCATCCGATCCGATGGCCCGGCGCCTGGAACTGCGGCTCGACGAGATCGAGGCCCGGATCGAGGCGGGGATCGAGGCGCGCGCCGAGGGCGGCGGCGAGGAGCGACTGCGCGCCATGGCGGATTCGCTGGTCGGCCTCATCCGCGACAAGAACGCCACGCTGGAGACCGCGCTCGCCGGGCTCGACCAGCTGCGCGCCCGGCTGCGCGCGCTGGAGCAGATGGGCGACCTCGCCGAGGCCCGCGGCCTCTTCGAGCGGCTGGAGACGCGGATCGACGAATTGCGCGCCACCCAGGCGAGCCAGGCGGCGGCCTTCGAGGAGCGCGTCGCCGGGCTCGCGGTGCGCGCCGGGGCCGAGGCCGCGCCGCAGGCGGCGCTGGCCGAGCAGTTCTCGCGGCTCTATGCGCGCAAGGACGAGGGGATGGCGGCGCTCATCGCCCGGCTCGCGCCCTTCGAGGCGCGGCTCGCCGAGATCGAGACCGCGCGCGCCGCCGAGGGGCCGGCGCGCGAGACGCTGACCCGGCTCGAGGCGCGGATCGAGGCGCTGCGCGGCGCGCAGGAGATGGGCCAGGTCGAGCTGACCGAGCTTCGGGCGGAACTCCGGGCCGAGCTCGGGGCCGGGCCGGTGGCGGCGATCGCCGAGCGGCTCGGCGGGCTGCATGCCCAGAAGGAGGCGCTGGTCGAGACGCTGCTGGCGCGGATCGCCGCGCTGGAGGAGGCGCAGGTGGCGCGCGACCCCAAGGCGGCGCTCGACCGGTTCGCCGAGCGGCTGGAAGCGATCCAGTCCCGCGTCGCCACGCTGGAGACCCCGGGCGAGAGCCCCTTCGCCGAGATCTCGGCGCAGCTGACCCGGCTCTATGCGCAGAAGGATGCGAGCGTCGAGGCGGTCTTCGCCCGGCTGGCGCCGCTGGAAGCGCGACTCGCCGAGGTCGAGGCCGGGCTCGCCGCGCAGGACCCGCGGAGCGCGCTCGACCGGTTCGCCGAGCGGCTGGAGGCGGCGCAGGCGGCGCGGCTGGAAGCCGAGGGCGGCTTGCGCGACCGGATCGCCGCGCTGGAGGCGCCGGGCGAGAATCCCTTCGCCGAGATCTCGGCCCAGCTGACCCGGCTCTATGCGCAGAAGGATGCGAGCGTCGAGGCGGTCCTCGCCCGGCTGGCGCCGCTGGAAGCCCGGCTCGCCGAGCTCGAGACCGGGCTCGCCGCGCAGGACCCGCGGGGCGCGCTCGACCGGTTCGCCGAGCGGCTGGAGGCGGTCCAGGCGGCGCGGCTGGAGGCCGAGGGCGGCTTGCGCGACCGGCTGCTCGCCCTGGAGGCGCCGGCGGAGAATCCCTTCGCCGAGATCTCGGAGCGGTTGACCCGGCTCTATGGCCAGAAGGATGCGACGGTGGAGACGGTCTTCGCCCGGCTGGCGCCCTTGGAAGCGCGGCTCGCCGAGGTCGAGGCGGGGCTGGCCGCGCAGGATCCGCGCGCCGCGCTCGACCGGTTCGCCGAACGGCTGGAGGCGGCGCAGGTCCGGATCGCCGCGCTGGAACTGGCCGACACCGGCGCCTTCGTCGAGATTTCCGAACAGCTGACCCGGCTCTATGCGCAGAAGGATGCGAATTTCGAGGCGGTCCAGGCCCGGCTCGCGCCGCTGGAGACGCGGCTGCGCGACATGGAGGCCGATATCGCGATCCGCGATCCGCGCGCCGTGCTCGACGCCTTCGCGGCGCGGCTCGACGCCGCCCAGGCGGTGCGCGCCGCCGCCGAGGCGAGCCTGCGCGACCGGATCGCCGCGCTGGAAACGCCGGGAGAGAACCCCTTCGCCGAGATTTCCGAGCAGCTGACCCGGCTCTACAGCCAGAAGGATGCGACCGTGGAGACGGTCTTCGCCCGGCTGGCGCCGTTGGAGGCGCGGCTGGAGGAACTGGCGGCCGATGTCGTGGCCCGCGATCCGCGCGGCGCGCTCGACCGCTTCGCCGAACGGCTGGAAGCGGCGCAGGCGGCGCGGCTGGAGGCCGAGGGTGCCTTGCGCGACCGGCTGAGCGCGCTGGAGACGCCGGCGGAGGATCCGCTGGCCGATCTCTCGGCCGAGCTCGGCCGGCTGCGGTCCGAGAAGGATGCGACCGAGGCGACGGTCTTCGCCCGGCTGGCGCCGCTGGAAACCCGGCTCGCCGAGCTCGAAACCGGCCTCGTGGCGCAGGATCCGCGCGCCGCGCTCGATCGCTTCGCCGAGCGGCTGGAAGCGGCGCAGGCGGCGCGGCTGGAAGCCGAGGACGCGCTCCGCGACCGGCTGAGCGCGCTGGAGACGCCGGAGGAGGATCCGCTGGCCGATCTCTCGGCCGAGCTCGGCCGGCTCCGGTCGGAGAAGGATGCGACCGAGGCGACGGTCTTCGCCCGGCTGGCGCCCTTGGAGGCGCGGCTCGCCGAGCTGGAAACCGGGCTCGCGGCGCAGGATCCGCGCGCCGCGCTCGATCGCTTCGCCGAGCGGCTGGAAGCGGCGCAGGCGGCGCGGGTCGAGGCCGAGGATGCCTTGCGCGACCGGCTGAGCGCGCTGGAGACGCCGGAGGAGGATCCGCTCGCCGATCTTTCGGCCGAGCTCGGCCGGCTCCGCTCCGAGAAGGAGGCGAGCGTCGAGACGGTCTTCGCCCGGCTGGCGCCCTTGGAAGCCCGGCTCGCCGAGCTCGAGGCGCGGCCGGCGGGGGCGAGCGAGGAGGAGGAGGCCCGGGCCGAGGCGCAGGCCATCGCCACCCAGATGATCGCCGCCCGCGCCGCCGCCGAGCAGACCGAGCTCTTCGCCAACCGCCTGTCGCTGCTCGAGGCGAGCCTGCCCCGGATCAGCGCCGCCCAGACCCGCCTCAGCCAGGTGCTGGAGCGCCAGGCCGCCGCGCTGGCCGAGTCGGTGATCGCACCGCCGGAAGCCGCCGCGCCGGTCGTGGTTCCGGTGACGGAGCTTCGCGCCGAGGCCGCCGATCCGGCCGAGGGGGCGGAGTCGGTCGATCCCGATCTCGCCGCGCTGCGGGCGCTGCCGCGCGTGGTCTCGATGCATCAGAAGTGATGGGGGGCACCGGAAGTGACCGGGACAAGAAGGCCCGTAATACCCGCTTAACCAATTAGCGGGACGTTAAATCCCCGGGAGCGGCCCTTGCCCCCGCCCCTTCGCCCCGGTCCTTACGAGAGGTCAGCCCTTGGACAGCGCCGTTTTCGACTCCTTCCCCGCGGCGCGCGCGCCCGAGACCCCATCCACCGATCAGCCCGCCGCCTTGGCCGAACTGATCGCCGCCGGGCTGGTCAGCCACGAGCTGATCGGCGACCCGGGCCAGCTCGAGGCCGAGACCCCGACGCTGGCCACCATCTGCGGCCTCGTCGCCGGCCCGGTCTATCGGCTCGACCGGTTCCATTACGCCTTCCGCGCCGGCCCCGAGGATCTCGGCGGGCGGCTCGGCACCACCCCGCCCGAGGGCTGGACGGCGGCGCTGACGGCCGCGCTCGCCGCCGCCTTCGGCCCGGACGCGGTCTGGCTCACCCCGATCGACGACCTGCCCGGCGCCGAGGAGGACGAGGGCCGGCTCGGCCAGCCGCTCCTTTTGCTGCGCGCCGAGGCGCGCGCCGTGAAGGAGGCGCTGGCCGACGCGCCGGACGTGCGCGCGGTGATCCAGGCCCGGCATGCCACCGAGGCCGCGCGCCTGACCGCCCGGCTGGCCACCGACCTCGCCACCGATCTCGCCGGGGACCTCGCCTCCGATCTCGCGTCCGGGCTGGCATCCGATCTGGCATCCGATTTCGCGGCCAATCTCGCGTCCAATCTGGGGGCGGACCTCTCCGGGCTGGCGGGCGCGGAAACCCCGCTCGCCCGCCGGCTCGCCGAGATCGAGCGCCGGCAGGCCGAGATCCTCGAGCTTCTGAAGGCCGAGGCGCGCCAGACGCCCGATCCGGCGCCCGATCCGGCGCTGATCGCGCTCGGCGAGACGCTGTCCGGGACGCTGACCGCCGTCGCCCGGCGGCTCGACGACCAGACCGCGCGGGTCGATGGCCTGGCCGAGCGGCTGGCCGGGCTCGCCGCCCAGCTCGAGGACGGCACGGCGACCGGCGCCCGCGATCCCGCCTTCCACGAGACGCTCGGCCTGACCCTGGCCGAGTTCCTCGCCCGGCTCGAGCGCCAGGCCGCCGACGAAGCCACCCCGACCCGGGTCCCCCGGTTCAGCTGATCGAGACGAGGAGCCGCCCATGTCGGAGCATCACCTGAAGGACCGCCCCCCCGTTCCGTCCGGGGTTCAGGCCGCCATTCAATCCGGGGCCGTGACCGGCGCCGGAATCCTCGGCGAGGCCGCGCCGAGCGTCCATCTCACCCTCGCCGCGCGCATCGCGCAGCGCGGCCGGCTGCGCGCCGAACGGGCGGCGCGGCTGGCCCGGCTGCGCCCCGAGGCGCCGGCGGAGGTCGGCCGCGAGGTCAGGGCCGGGGTCGGGACCGCGCCCGAGACCGTACCCGAGCCCGGCCCGGCGCGCGCCGCCGCGCCAGAGACGACTTCGGGGGCGACTTCTGGAACGCCCCCCGAACCGATCCCGGCGCGCCGGGGCCCCTCGGACGCCCAGCTCGCGCTCGAGGAATTCCTGCGCGCCCTGACCGGGGCCGAGACGCCCGCCACCCCCCGCGCCACCCGCGCGTCGCGCGGCGCGGCCGAGGTCCTGCCGTTCCAGCGCCTGGGCGAGACGCCGCGCCAGCCGGCGGCGGTCCCGACGGAGGCGGCCCAGACAGAGGCGGTGGAAGCCGCGGCCGCGGCCGCCGAAATCCCCGCCGCGGAACCGGCGGCGGCGCCCGCCTGCGATCTCGACCGGTTGCCCGGCGCCGGGCCGGGCCTCGTCTGGGCGCTGCGCCGGGCGGGGCTGCGCAACCTCGCCGAGGTCGCGGAACTCGACGAGGCGGCGCTCGCCACCCGGCTCGGGCCGCTCGGCCGGCTGCTCCCGGCCGCGACCTGGATCGCCATCGCGCGCGCGGGATCGACCCTCGCCTGAGGTCGCCTTCGGGCGGCCTCACGCTAGTCGGTTGATTTTTCGGGATATTTTTTGCAACCGGAGGTTTCCGTCCGGCCGGATATTGCTTTAGGATCGTCTGAGCCCCGAAACGGCCCGGAGACATCGCATGCGGATCCTCATCACCGGCGGCGCCGGCTATATCGGCAGCCATACCCTGGTCGAGGTGCTGAGGGCCGGACACGAGGCGCATGTCGTCGACAATCTCGGCAATGCGAGCCCGGTGGCGCTGGCCCGGGTCCAGCGGCTCGCCAACCGCGACTTCGGCTTCACCAAGGCCGATATCCGCGACGCGGGCGCCATGGCCGCGCTGGTCGCCGAGACCCGGCCCGAGGCGGTGATCCATTTCGCCGGGCTGAAGGCGGTCGGGGAATCGGTCTCCGACCCGCTCGGCTATTTCGACAATAATGTCGGCGGCAGCCTCGCGCTCTTGCGCGCGCTCCGGGGCTCGGATTGCCGGCGCTTCGTCTTTTCCTCCAGCGCCACGGTCTATGGCGATCCGGACTATCTGCCGATCGACGAGAACCATCCCCGGCGCACCACCAATCCCTATGGCCGCTCCAAGCTGCAGATCGAGGGCATCCTCGAGGATCTCGCCGCTTCCGATCCCGCCTGGTCGATCGCGCTGCTGCGCTATTTCAATCCGGTCGGCGCCCATGCCTCGGGCTGGATCGGCGAGGATCCGACCGGGGTGCCGAACAATCTCATGCCCTTCATCGCCCAGGTCGCGGTCGGCCGGCGGCCGGCGCTCAATGTCTTCGGCACCGATTACCCGACGCCCGACGGCACCGGGGTGCGCGACTATATCCATGTGAGCGACCTCGCCCGCGCCCATCTCGCCGCCGTCGACTGGACAGCCGGGGTGAGCGAGGGCGGGTCGGGGGCGGGCAGGGGCTGCGCCGCCTTCAATCTCGGCACCGGCCAGGGCACTTCGGTGCTGGAGATGGTCGCGGCCTTCGGCGCGGCCAGCGGGCGGAGGATCGCGGTCAATCTCGCGCCGCGCCGCCCCGGCGACGTCGCCGCCTGCTACGCCGACGCCGGCCGGGCGGCGGCCGAGCTCGGCTGGCGCGCCGAGCTCGGCCTCGCCGAGATGTGCGCGAGCACCTGGCACTGGCAATCGCAGAACCCCGGCGGCTATCCGGAGGAGGACGCCGAAGGCGCGGCCTGAAAGCGCCAAGGGACCGCTTCGCCCGGGGAGCGGGTGGTGAGGGTCCGCGGGCCGTGGGCGTGTCCACGGGCAAGGTTGCTGAGCGCCAGCCCGATCGGGGTACACGATCGGGCCGCGGCCGCCTTGCCGGGGGCGGCCGCGATTCTCGCAGCCGCTTCGGGGAAATCTGGACCCCTCTCGCCCTCCGCCATGGGCTCCGGGCGACCGGGCCGGGCGGCGCGCCACTGGCGCCCCGCCTTGTCGGCCCAGTGCGATGCGCCGCGGGCCGCGCGGGGCGCGGCCTTTTCAAAGGTGACGTTGGCGCGGATCCGATCCGGCGCAGCTCAGCGCGGGGCGAGGCGGCCGATCCGTTCCGGGGCGGGGCCGTCCGGGGCGGTGCGCAGCGCGTCGATCCGGGCGCGGCGGGCGGCGCGGGCCGCCTCCCGCTCGGCCATCCGCGCGGCCCGGGCGGCGCGCGCGGCGGCGCGGGGCGAGGCCTCGGCGCCGAGATTGGCCTCGTGCAGCGCGATCGCCTCCTCCAGATCCTCGAAATAGCGCGCCTGGCCGTTCTCCAGCACCAGCCCCTTGTCGCAATAGCTGCGCAGCGTATTGACCGAATGCGAGACCATGAGCAGGCCGGCGTCGCGCAGCCGCGCCTTGAACACCGCGAGGCTCTTGCGCTTGAAGGCCGCGTCGCCGACGGCGGTGATCTCGTCGACGAGATACCAGTCGAAGGCCACGCCCATCGACATGCCGAAGGCGAGCCGCGCCTTCATGCCCGAGGAATAGGACCGCACCGGCATATAGATGAAATCGCCGAGCTCGGCGAATTCCTGCACGAAGGCGATCAGCGCGTCGGTATCGAGCCCGTAGATCCGGGCGACGAAACGGATGTTCTGCGCGCCGCTGAGCTCGGCATGGAAGCTGCCCGAGAAGCCGAGCGGCCAGGAGACCGGCACGTTGCGGCGGATCTCGCCGATATCGGGCCGCACGATGCCGCCGACCATGCCGAGCAGCGTCGACTTGCCGGCGCCGTTGCGCCCGAGCACCCCCACCTTGGCGCCGGCGGGCAAATCGAGAGTCAGCCGGTCGAGCACCACCTTGCGGCTCGACGGGGTGAGGAAGGCCTTGGAGACGTCGCGGAACTCGATCGCCGGCTTCGGCCGGGCGGCGGGGTCGGGCGCGGGGCCGGGCGCGCCGCCGCGACCCCGGCGGGCCAGCTCAACGATTGTCGCGCACATTGTAATAGATCAGCATCATCACCCCCCAGCCGAGCGTGGCGAACAGCGCGACCAGCCCGACGATCAGCGTCCGGCGCGGATAGAGCGCGGTCTCGGCCAGCGTCGGCTGGATATGCGGCGTCAGATAGCGCGACTGGCGCCGCGCCTCGGCCCGCGCCCCGGCCAGTCCGGCCAGCGTCTGGGTATAGGCGGTATTGGCGAATTCGAGATCGACCTGCAGCTCCTCATAGGCGCCGACCACGTCGGGCAGCGCCGCGCCGCCGCCCTGCGAGCCGGCGACGTCGAGCGTGCCGCGCTCCTCGTCGATCCGCTCGGTGATCGCATCGATCCGGCGGTTGGCCTGGATCACCCGCTGGTCGCCCTCGCTGACATAGCTCAGCAGCACGTCGCGATCGACCAGCGCCGAGGCGAGCTGTCCCTGCAGCGCGTTCAGCAGGCCCATCTGCCCGGCGACGTCGGCCGAAGGATCGACCATCCGGTGGTCGCGGCGAAAGTCGCTGACCCGCTGGCGCATGGCGCGCAGATTCTCCTCGGCCTCCTTGAATTCGTCGTCGGCGAAGCTGATCGCATCCTGCCGCGCCTGTTCGGAGAGATGGTTCACCAGCGCGCTGCTCTCGGTCAGGATCGCCTCGGCGATCGCCTTGGCATCCTCCGGGGTGAAGGCATGGACCTCGACCCGGACGATGCCGGCCGAGCCGTCGAGACTGACCTTCACCATCCGGTTCCAGTAGCTCTTCAGTTTCTCGATCGAGCTCTTGTCGCCGAGCGAGAAGACGAAATCGCTCGGATCGCGGTTGAACATGGTCCGGAGGTCGAGCCGCTTGTCGATATCGGCGACGATCTTCTGGCCGCGGATGAATTCGAACAGGATGTCGGCGTCGGAGGCCGAGCCCGAACCGAGCTGGGTCAGCGCGCCGAGCAGGCCGGCGGTGGCCGATCCCGCCTCCTCGGAACGGATCGAGAAGGCGACCTGGGAATGATACTGGTCCGCCGCGCGGGTCCAGAGATAGATCCCGCTCGCCAGGATCGGCAGCGCCACGCAGAGCACGAAGCTGACGATCAGCGCGTAATGCCGGGGCCGGAGCCCGGCCTCGCGGATCTCGGATTTCGGCTGCGCCTCGGGGCTCGGATCGGCGATCTCCACCGGATCCTCGTCCTCGGGGAAGGGCGGCGGCGCGACCGGGGCCCCGGCTCGGCGCGCAGCGCGGCCCGGCGCCGGGCGAGCAGCGCCGCCCGCCGCCGGGTGCCGGGCGCCGCCGGCCCGCGCGGCGCGGCCGGGCGCGGAGCAGGGCAGCTTCGCCCAGGGCCTGGGGTTCGGCCAAGGGTTCGGCCAAGGATTCGGGTTGGCTCTCGGTTCGGGCTTCGGGCCGGGCTTCGGTCCCGGTTTCGGGCGCGGCCTCGCCCGGGCGCGCCGCGGTCGCCCCCTCGCCCGTCCTCTCGGCCTCGCCCGGGCCCGCCGCCAGCCGCTCGCGGCGCGCGGCGAGGCGCTGTTCGCGCGCCTCGGCGCGGGCGGCGAGCAGCGCCTCGCGCCCGGCGCTCCGTTCGGCGGGACGCTCGGGGCTCTTTCCGGCGGCCTCGGGATCCGCCGGCCCGGGATTTTCGGGATCGCTCTCGAGGGGCTTCTCGAGAGTCTTCTCGGGGGTCCGCGGACGCGCGGGGTCGCGCACGCCGAAAGGCATGACCTCGGCGAGACCGTCCGCGGGATTGTTCTTCATGCGCGCCCCTGCTCTCGCTCTCGTGCGTGCCCGGCCTTGTCATCGCCGCGCCGGAAGGTTTACTCGTTGCGCACCGCGAAAGCAAATCCCGCCCGCGGGGCGTGGCGCGGCGGCGGCGAGGATTGTCAATGACATCCATGGCGACATCCATACCGACATCCATGGGAACGGGCATGGGGACGGGCATGGCTTCGGCGCCGGCGTTCGACGCGGATATCCCACCCGCGCCCTTCAAGGCGGGAATGGTGCGCTTCCGCCGGCCGCGCGTGCTGTTCGCGCTGGTCGCCCGCGAGATGGCGACGAGCTACGGCAAATCCTATGGCGGCTATTTCTGGGCGATCGCCCAGCCGCTCGGCGGGGTGTTCCTGCTCGCCATCCTGTTCAGCCTGGCGCTGCGCGCGCCGCCGCTCGGCACCAGCTTCCTCCTGTTCTACGCGGCCGGCACCATCCCCTACCAGCTGTTCAAGGCCACCTCGGCCGCCGTGGCCAAGGCGGTGAAATCGAACAGCGGCCTGCTCACCTATTCGGTGGTGACGACGCTCGACGCGATCTTCGCCAAATACGTGTTCAGCGTGGTGACCATGTTCCTCATCTCGCTGGTGCTCTATCCGACGGTGATCCTGTTCTTCGACGTGCCGGTCAATCTCGACCTCGGCGCGATCGCGCTCGCCTTCTTCCTCTCCTCGCTGCTCGGGCTCGGGGTGGGGACGCTGAATTGCGTGCTGTTCGGCTTCTTTCCGACCTGGTTCAATATCTGGCGGGTGCTGACGCGGCCGCTGTTCTTCCTCTCCGGCGTGCTCTTTCTCTATGAATCCATGCCGCCGGTGGTGCAGAACGTGCTCTGGTGGAACCCGGTCGTGCATGTCATCTCGCTGATGCGCTCGGGCTTCTACAGCGAATACGATCCGCAGTTCATCTCCTACCCTTACGTGATCGGCATCGGGCTCGGCACCTTCCTCGTCGGCGGCTATCTCCTGCGCCGGCACAGCGCCTATCTGATCGAGGGCTGATGGACGCGCCGCTGGTCTCGGTCGTCACCCCGGTGCGCGACGCGGCGGAGACCCTGCCCGAGACCGTCGCCTCGGTGCTGGCCCAGACCCGGGGCGACTGGGAGATGCTGCTGGTCGACGACGGCTCGACCGACGGCTCGGCGGCGCTCGCCGAGCGATTCGCCGCCGCCGATCCCCGGGTGCGAGCCCTGCGGCTCGACGCGCCGCGCGGCACCGCCGCCGCCCGCAACGCCGGGATCGCCGCGGCGCGCGGCCGCTATATCGCCTTTCTCGACGCCGACGATCTCTGGCGGCCGGAGAAGCTGGCGCGCCAGCTCGCCTTCATGGCGGCGGGCGGGCATGTCTTCGCCTTCTCGGCCTATCGGCGGATGGACGCGTCCGGGCGGCCGCTCGGGGTGGTCGGCGTGCCGGCCCGCGTCGGCTATCACGATCTTTTGCGCGACAATGTGATCGGCTGCCTGACCGCGATCTACGACGCGCGGGCGCTCGGCCGGGTCGAGATGCCGCCCCTGGTCCGGCGCCAGGATTTCGGCCTCTGGCTGCGGCTCCTGAAGCTGACGCGCTTCGCCCATGGCCAGGACGAGGTGCTGGCCGACTATCGGGTGCGCCCGGGCTCGCTGTCGGGATCGAAGCTCGCCGCGGCGCGCGACAACTGGCGGCTCTATCGCGAGATCGAGGCCTTGCCACCGGCCCGCGCCGCCTATTACTTCCTGCGCTGCGCGGGCGCCGGCCTCCTCAAGGCCCGCGCCCGCGCGGCGGAGGCGACCGCCGGGAAACCCACTCCCTGATCCTTCAAGAAAAGGCCATCCCCATGTCGCATGTCGAAACGGAAACCAGCGCGGACCAAGGCACCGAACCGGATGCGCGGGCCGCGGCCAAGGCGGCGCGGCAGGCGGTCCGGGCGGCGGCCAGGGCCGAGTTCGACAAGCTGAGCTACTGGGACAAGCGCAAGAACAACATCTATCTGCGCTATGTCGACTATATCATGTGCGCTCTGTCGAACGAGACGAAGTCGATCATCGACGTCGGCTCGCGCAACTGCCCCTATCTCGACTGGTTTCCCTGGGCGACCGAGCGGGTCTCGCTCGACCTCAAGACCCCGTTCAAGGGGCCGGGGGTGCGCTCGATCAAGACCGACTTCCTGACCTGGCAGCCGGACAAGCATTACGACGTGGTGCTCTGCCTGCAGGTGCTGGAGCATGTGCCGCCGGTCGAGGAATTCGCCCACAAGCTCCTGACGCTCGGCCGGCATGTCATCGTCTCGGTGCCCTACAAATGGCCGGAGACGGCGATGCAGGGCCATGTGCACGACCCGATCGACCGCAAGAAGTTCCAGTCCTGGTTCCCGCGCCGGCCGGACTACATGATCGTGGCGCGCGAGCCCATGTCGCGCAGCCAGATGTCCGGGCGCCTCGTCGCCTATTTCGACACCGAGCGGCCCGGATCGGGCAATGCCTTCCGCCGCCGGCACCAGGCGCTCCGCATCCTGTCGGAGCGCGAGCCGGTGAGCTTCGTCAAGGGCGCCGCCAAGGGCTGATCCGGGCCATCGACTGGCATCTTCCGATCGAAGCGGGCTTGCCGGCCCGCGAGTCCCGGCCCGACAAGTCGACGAAGCGGCGGCCCTTCGCCTTGGCGAGGGCCCGCCGGCCTCAGACGCCGACGCGGGCGAGCAGGCCGCCGATGCCGGTCTTCGCGCGGTTGGCGATGCGCTTCTCGCGCCGCTCGCGCGGGTAGTTCACGTATTTCGCCTTGACGAACACCGCGTCGATGCGCCGGAGGTCGCCGCCGCCCTGCCGGGTGAGGTCGATGAAGTCGCGGAACACGAAGCCCGCCTTGTCGAGGATGCGGTAGATGCCGGCGAACAAGGGATCGCCGACGAAGCGCGGCGCCATCGAGGTCTCGCAGACCACCCAGTTGCATTGCTTGAGCACCCGGGTCGCGCCGAGCAGCACTTCCTTCTCGAACCCCTCGGCGTCGATCTTGAGGCCGAAGACGCCCGGCCGCTCCGGCACGATGTCGTCGAGCGGCCGGATCGGCACCTCGCGGGTCGCGGTCTCGCTCTCGGAGAAGGCGCCGGAGCGTTCGAGGAACGAGCTCTTGCCGGTCCTGCCGGCGGCGGGGACGTTCATCTCGAGCTTGCCGGGCTTGGCGCCGACGCCGACGATATGGATCTCGCAATCGAGCCCGAGCTCGGTGGTCTTCTTCTCCAGCTTCGGCCGGTTTTCCTCCAGCGCGTCGATGATGACGAAGCGCGCGGTCGGAAAGGCCTCGTAGAAGGATTTCACGCCGCCGCCGGCGCCGACGTCGATGACCGTGGCGGCCTTCGGTGTAAGACCCGGCAGACGCTCCCAATGCAGGCCGGATTTTCTTCTGTCCAGAGCATGGGCCAGTTCCGCCGGATCTTCCGGGTTGTTCAGCTTCATTTCAGATACCCTCGGTTACGCTCGCGGTGGAATGGCTTGTTCGGACTGGGTTGTTCGCACGGCCGGCGGCGCCGTTGCCCGGGCGCGGAGCATAGGGTCGCCCTCGGGGATTTTCCAGACCGAATTGCCCCGGGGCACCCCCGGACCTACGCGCGTCGCGATCGGATCCGGCCGTCTCACCCGCGTTCCGGCCGGCCGCCGGCCAGCAGGCGCGCGGTCTCGGCCAGCTCGACCCCCCAGAGCGCGAAGAGCACGCCGATCGCCCGCGCCCGATAGGTGAGCGGCGCCTCGGCCCGGGCGAAGCGGGCGAGCGCGCGCAGGGGCGGCGTCAGGGTGCGCAACGTCCAGGCGAGCCGGCGCCGGCGCGATCCGGCGGCGATCTGGCCGCCCTTCACCCGGCGGATCTTGCGCGTGAGATCCGCCCAGCCGGCGCGGCAGGGATGGGCGACCACCGCCTCGGGCACCAGCCGGACCGGCAGCCCCGCCCGGCGGCAGAAATCGGCGTCCCCGCCGGAGAAGCGGCTGGCGTCGAAGCCGCCGAGCCGGCGGAACAGCGCCGCCGGCACCGCGAGATTGGCGGTCGCGGCGTAGCCGTTGCGGGCATAGCGCGCCTGCGGGATGCCGCGCAAAGCCTCGAAAAGCTCGCAGGAGGTCGGCGGCGCGCCCCAGGTCATGCGGATCGGCCCGGCGAGCAGGGCGGCCCCGCCCTCGCCCTCGGCCCCGTCCATCCGATCCTCGGCCTCGGCGAAGGCGGCGAGCCAGCCGGGCAGGGGGCGGCAGTCGGCGTCGGTGAAGACGAGGCTCGGCGCGCGGGCGCGGGCGGCGGCGGCGTTGCGCGCGGCATAGGCGCCGGGCCGCGGCTCGGCGAGCAGCGCCGCGTTGCCGGGCAGGACGATCCCCGCCCGATCACCCGCCGGATCTCCCCCCGCCGGATCTCCCCTCGCCGGATCCCCGTCCGCGGGATCCCCGGCCGCCGGATCGTTGTCGACGATCAGGATCTCGAAGGCCGCGTCGCCGATGGTCTGCGCCCGGAGCGCCGCGAGCAGGTCGGGCAGCAGCGCCCAGTGCCGATAGACCGGCACGATGACCGAGAAGCGCGGCCCGGAAGCGGGGCCGATGGCGGCGGGCATGTCCCCCAAGGTCAGGAAGGGGCGCGCGGTCGGGTCAGGCGGCGCCCGGGGCGGTTTCCGCCGCCGCGCCCGTTTCCGCCCCGCCCGTTTCCGCCATCTCCGCCGCGCCCGTCTCCGCGACGCCGGGCTCGATCCAGCCGGACAGGCCGAAGCGGGCGAGGATGGCCTCGGCCTCGGCGGCGGGCAGGGCGTGGCGGGCGACCGCGTCGACGATGTTCTGGCCGCGATCGCCGGATTTCTGCATGCTGAAGGACAGGCTCTGCCCGTGGTTGATGAGATAGATGACCATCGGCTCGGCGAAGATCTCCAGCGGCCGGCCGAGCTCCTCCATCGCCACCGAGGTATAGGCATGCTGGCGCGTCATGTTGAAGACGAGGTTGGCCTCGTTGTTCCGCTGCTTGCGCCCCGGCAGGTCGGCCTTGGCATAGCGCACCACCGAGCAGCTGCCGCAGACATGGTTGAGATCGTGCCGCCAGGCGCCCGGCACCGGGGCGAGCAGGCGGTTGCGATAGTCGAGCGCGTAGCCCCGCGTCGCCACCGCGCCATTCACATGGTCGCCGCCGCGCAGGCTCGCGACCAGATCGTCGCGGACGAGGTCGTCGGCGTCGAGCTGCATGAAATAGCCGCCGCCCATCTGGGCGAGACGGCGGCCGAGCACATGGCGCTTGGCCGACTTGTCGCCGCGGAACTGGCTCTTGTCGCTCGGCGGGCGGCGGTGGATGGCGACGAACTCGACCCGGTCGTCGGCCATCTCGGGAATGTCGGGCATCTCGTGGCCGGCGATGATCGCCGTCCAGTCGGCATCGGTCTGGCCGAGCACCGAGCGCAGGGTCTGGCCGAGCAGGAGCTTGGTATGCTCCCAGTCCGGCACGGTCTGGGCCGAGGCGAGGGTGATGGCGAAGACGAAGCGCGCGCCCTCCGGCGCCGCCGGGATCCGGGTCGCGGGCTTCAGGATCTCGAACGGGATGAATTCGCCGCCCGAGGCCATGCTGACGCCTGACTGCAGCTTGTTGGAGATCTTGTCGATATAGCGGTTGCCCTTGCGGGCCTGGGCCGACCGGCCCCCGGTCTTCGCAGCGGGTTTCGGCTTCGGCATGTCGCCCGGCGCGGGGCGCGGGCCCTCGATCCGCGGCGCGGGCTTCGGCTTGCCGGCCGGGACGAAGGGCTTCGGCGCCGGGCGGCCGGTGGCGAGCCGGATCAGCCGGCGCACCGGCTCGGTCGCCCGCCAGCTGCCGCTTTCCAGCACCGCGAGATGCCGGCGCTCCAGCGCCTTGCCATAGTCGCGCGCCTCGCCGAGCCCGCGGCGCAGCCGCGCCGCCTCGGCCGCGTGGGCGGTTTCGGCCTCCGCCGCGCGGCCCGCCGCCGCCTCGATCCCGGCCAGGGCCTGGTCGCGGGCGAGCTCGGCGGCGGCGAGCCGGACCCGGAGCTCGGCCCGCGCCGCCTCGAGCGTCTCAATCGTCTCCGCCGTCTCGGCGCGCGCCGCCTCGAAATGGCCGATCCGGGTCCGGAGCCGGTTGATCAGCGTCTCGGACTCGCGGCTCTTCTCGACGAGCCCGGCCTTCTCGCGCTGGATCTCGAACAGCTCGCGCGACAGGCGGTAGGGGTTCCGCGCCGCGAATTCCTCGCTCATGAAGGCGAGATTCACCCGGCGGAGCAGCGGGCTGTCGTCCATCCATTCATGCGTCTGCTCGTAGATGCGGAACAGCCGGTAGCGATACGAGCCGAGCAGGTCCTCGATCTCGCGATAATAGCTCTGCTGGCTGTTGCCGGGGTCGATCCCCGCCTCGACATAGACCACGTCGATCGCCTGGTCGGCGAGCAACCCGCGGGCGCCGGCCAGCACCTGGGGCTCGTAGCCCTCGACATCGAGTTTCAGGATGCCGATATGCCGCCGCTCGAACCCGGCGCTCAGCGCGTCGAGCGTGTTCGACTCGATCTCGAAGACCTCGCCCCGGGCGCGCTCCAGCACCTCGCCCTCGGCCTCCGGCGCGGCGGCCCCCTCCGCCGTCCCGGCTTCCGGCGCCGGCTCGGCGCCGTCGCCGAGCACCTTCGTCATGCTGTCCGCCGCGCGCAGCCGCAGCCGGCCCGGCTCGGCGCCGAGCGCCAGCGGATGGCAGGTGACGAGCCGCACGCCGCTGACCGTCTCGACCGCCTTCTCGAGGATGGCGAAGGTGCGCGGATTGGGCTCGACCAGATGCGCCTCGCGGATGCCGAGGCCCGAGCGGGCGAAATCCTGGTAGACCGCGCCCCGATGCGCGCCCACGTCGACATAGACGATGCGGCGGCGATAGAAGAAGGGCTCGATGTCCTTGATGAAATTCGCGGTCAGATCGGTCATGGAGCGGTCCTCGTCCTGTCGGCTGGGGCGTTCGGGGCGTCGTCGTGGGGGGCGTCCCGGCGGAGTTCGGCCGGGGCCGGCGGCCAGGGGGAAAAGAGGCGGCGAGCGGCGCTGCTACGCGGACCAGAAATTGGGTTCACCCTCGATCAAACCTCTGGAGGTTGTATAGCTCCGACCCCGAAAGGAGCGCAAGCGCCCGGATTTTCCGCGCCGCCCCCCTCAGGCGGAGGGCCCGCCGTAGAAGCTCCGGTACCAGTCGACGAAGCGCGCCACCCCCTCGGCCACCGGGGTCGCGGGGCGCCAGTTCACCGCGCGGGCGAGGCGCGAACTGTCGGCGAAGGTGTCGGGCACGTCGCCGGGCTGGGCGGGCAGGAACTCCTGGATCGCCGGGCGCCCGAGCGCTTCCTCGAGCGCGGCGATGAAGTCGGCGAGCTCGACCGGGGCGTTGTTGCCGATATTGTAGATCCGGTAGGGCGCGTTCGAGGTGGCGGGGTCCGGCCGGGCCGGGTCCCAGTCGGGATCGGCGGTGGCGATCCGGTCCGAGGCGCGGAGCACCCCCTCGACGATATCGTCGACATAGGTGAAGTCGCGGCTGTGGCGGCCGTGGTTGAAGACCTTGATCGGCCGTCCCTCGGAGATCGCCTTCGTGAACAGCATCGGCGCCATGTCCGGCCGGCCCCAGGGGCCATAGACGGTGAAGAAGCGCAGGCCGGTCACCGGCAGGCGGTAGAGATGGGCGTAGGAATGCGCCATCAGCTCGTTCGCCCGCTTGGTGGCGGCGTAGAATTGCAGCGGATGATCGACCCCCTGGCCTTCGGTGAAGGGCATGGTGGTATTGCCGCCATAGACGCTGGAGGTGGAGGCGAAGGTGAGATGCGGGGTGCCGGCGTGCCGGCAGGCCTCGAGGATATGGGTGAAGCCGAGGATGTTCGACCGCACATAGGCGAGCGGATTTTCCAGGCTGTAGCGCACGCCGGCCTGGGCGGCGAGATGGATCACCCGGTCGAACGGACCGCCATCGGTCTCCCCGGGGACCCCCTCGGCGAAGGCCGCCGCGACGGCGGCCTCGTCGGCGAGGTCGGCGCGGTGGAAGCGCCAGGGCGCGCCGGTCTCGGCCGCGATCCGGTCGAGCTCGGCCAGCCGGGCCTCCTTCAGCGCCGGGTCGTAATAGTCGTTCACCACGTCGAAGCCCGCCACCGCGTCGCCGCGCGCCATCAGCCGCGCCGCGACATGGAAGCCGATGAAGCCCGCGGCGCCGGTGACGAGGACCCTCATGCCCAAACCCTCACGCCCAAACCCTCATGCCGGGGGCCCTCACGCCGCCACGAGGCCGCGGCCGATGGCGTAATAGGCGAAGCCCTTGCGGGCCATGCGGGCCGGGTCATAGAGGTTGCGGCCGTCGAAGACCACCGGCGCGGCCAGCTTCTCGCGGATGAGGTCGAAGTCGGGGGCGCGGAACGCCTGCCATTCGGTCATCACGACGAGCGCGTCCGCGCCTTTCAGCGCCGCCTCCTTGGTGCCGACGAGGGTGAGGTCGTCGCGGTCGCCATAGATGCGCTGGGTCTCCTCCATCGCCTCGGGGTCATAGGCCTGGACGCTGGCCCCCGCCTCCCACAGCGCCTCCATCAGCACCCGGCTCGCCGCTTCGCGCATGTCGTCGGTCTGCGGCTTGAAGCTGAGGCCCCAGAGCGCGAAGGTCCGGCCGCGGAGCTCGCCGCCGTAATGCTTGGCGATCTTGGCGAAGATCACCTCCTTCTGCGCGTCGTTGCGGTCCTCGACCGCCTGCAGAACCTTGGGCTCGAAGCCGATCTCCTTCGCCGCGTGGATCAGCGCCTTCACGTCCTTCGGAAAGCACGATCCGCCATAGCCGGCGCCGGGATAGATGAAGTGATAGCCGATGCGCTGGTCCGAGCCGATGCCCTGGCGCACCGCCTCGATGTCGGCGCCGAGCCGCTCGGCGAGGCCGGCCATCTCGTTCATGAAGCTGATCTTGGTCGCGAGCATGCAGTTCGCCGCGTATTTCGTCAGTTCCGCCGAGCGCGGATCCATGACGATGATCTTGTCGTGGTTGCGGTTGAAGGGGGCGTAGACCTCGCGCAGCAGATCCTCGCTCTCGGGATCGGTGGTGCCGATCACGATCCGGTCGGGCCGCATGCAGTCGGCGACGGCGGCGCCTTCCTTGAGGAATTCCGGGTTCGAGACCACGTCGAAATGGAGATCGCTGCCGCGGGCGGCCAGCGCCTCGGCGACGCGGGCGCGCACCTTGTCGGCGGTGCCGACCGGCACGGTCGACTTGTCGATGATCACCTTCGGCTCGGTCATCTTCTCGGCGATGGTCGTGGCGACGGCCATCACGTATTTCATGTCCGCCGAGCCGTCCTCGTCGGGGGGCGTGCCGACGGCGATGAACTGGATGCGGCCATGCGCCACCGCCTGGTCGGCGTCGGTGGTGAAATTCAGCCGCCCGGCGGCGTGGTTCTTCTTCACGAGATCCTCGAGCCCGGGCTCGTAGATCGGCACCCGGCCCGCCTTCAGGCCTTCGACCTTGGCCTCGTCCACATCGACGCAGAGCACGTCATGGCCGACCTCGGCCAGAATGGTTCCCTGCACGAGACCGACATACCCGGTACCGAAAACTGTGATCTGCATGAAAACTCCTCGGGTCGCGGCGGCCCCTGGGGCCGCCAGTTACATCTCGCCGTCCGGGACTGTTCGAAACCGCGGGCCGCCTCTTCCTCTCTCGCCTTCGCCGATTACCCGGCGCCCGGCCGCTTCACAAGCGCGGGATCGGGCCGGGGGGATCGGGCCGGGGGTCAGAAGGGACTGTCGAGCTCGGCGAGCCGCGGCTGGACCCGGTCCTTGTCCGAGAGCCGCGCCGCGCCGGGCGCCACCGGCCAGTCGATGCCGAGCGCGGGGTCGTTCCAGAGCAGGCCATGGTCATGGTCGGGCGCGTAGTAATCGGTGACCTTGTAGACGATCTCGGTGTCGGGCACGAGCGTGGCGAAGCCATGGGCGAAGCCGACCGGCACCAGGAGCTGGCGCCAGTTCTCCGCCGAGAGCTCGACCGCCGCGTGGTCGCCGAAGGTCGGCGCGGCCCGGCGCAGGTCGACGATCACGTCGAGGATGGCGCCGCGCACGCAGCGCACCAGCTTGGCCTGGGCATGGGGCGGGCTCTGGAAATGCAGGCCGCGCACCACGCCGGTCTCGACCGAGAGCGAGTGGTTGTCCTGGACGAACTCGGCGTCGAACCCCATCTCGGCCAGCCGCCGCCGGTTGTAGGTCTCGGAGAAGAAGCCGCGCGCGTCGCCGAACTTTCTCGGCTCGAGCAGCAATGGTCCCCCGAAATCAGCCCCCTTGAAATCGCCCAGGTCGCGCCGCGCCATACTCTCGTCCCCACCAACGCCTCACAAGGCACCCGGCCCGGGCGACGCGCGCGCGTCCCGGAAGGCCCCGTCCCCGGTTTCGGACATCCCGCGCCGCCGCGCAAGCGGACAGGGGGTCCCGGGGCGGAAAATCCCCGGCGCCCGTGGCATTCGGGTTTCGTCCCCCCGGGTCACGCGCGGCGCGGGCGCGCGGTGGTGGCCCCGCCGGGCCAAGGCGCTTCACAGGCCCGGACCGGCGGGCTACATCCTGCCGAAAAGGGCAATCCCGGCGCGACCCGACGGGGGGCGCCGGCCGCTGGATCGGATACCGGTGATGCGTCATGGCGGAGACTTGCTGGTCCAGAGCCTCGTCGCCCTCGGCGCGACCAAGGCCTTCGGCGTGCCGGGGGAAAGCTATCTCGCCGTGCTCGACGCGCTGCATGACACCGCCGGCCGGCTCGATTTCGTGCTCTGCCGGAACGAGGGCGGCGCGGCCTTCATGGCGGCGGCCTGGGGCAAGCTGACCGGCGCGCCCGGCCTCTGCTTCGTCACCCGCGGGCCCGGCGCCACCAATGCCTCGATCGGGGTGCATACCGCGCGGCAGGACAGTTCGCCGATGATCCTGTTCGTCGGCCAGGTCGGCACCGACATGAAGGGGCGCGAGGCGTTCCAGGAGGTCGATTACGCCGCCGTCTTCGGCACGCTGGCGAAATGGGCGGTCGAGATCGACCATGTCGACCGGATCCCCGAGATCCTCGCCCGCGCCTGGACCACGGCGACCACCGGGCGGCCGGGGCCGGTGGTGGTCGCCCTGCCCGAGGACATGCTCGGCGCGAAGGCGACGGCGCGGCCGCTCGCCGGGCCGGCGACGGTGACCGAGGCGGCGCCGACGCCCGAGGCGGTCGCCGAGACGCTGGCGCGCCTCGGCCGCGCCGAGCGGCCGCTCTTGCTGATCGGCGGCACGAACTGGAGCGCGCGGGGCAGGGGGGATCTCCAGGCCTTCGCCGAGGCCTCGGACCTGCCGGTCGTCGCCGCCTTCCGCTTCCAGGACCAGTTCGACAATCACGCGCCGGTCTTCGCCGGCGAGGCGGGGGTGGGCATGCCGCCGCATGTCCGGCGGCTGATCGCCGAGGCCGACCTCCTCCTCGCGGTGAATGTCCGCTTCGGCGAGATGACGACCGACGCCTACAGCCTGCTCTCGGTGCCGGCGCCGGCGCAGGCGCTGATCCATGTCCATGGCTCGGACCGCGAGATCGGCAAGATCTACCAGCCGGCGCTCGGCATCCAGGCCGGGCCGAACGCCTTCGCCGCCGCCCTGCGGCCGGTCCGGGGCCCGTGGGCCGCCTGGCGGGCCCGGGCGCGCGCCGACTGGGAGGCGAGCTTCGACCTGCCGCCGCAGCCCTCGCCGGTCGACATGGGGGCGGTGACCGCGCATCTGCGCGCCGTCCTGCCCGAGGATGCGATCCTGACCAACGGCGCCGGCAATTTCACCGTCTGGCCGAACAAGTTCTTCAAGTTCGGCCCGCGGGCGCGCCTGCTGGCGCCGCAATCCGGCGCCATGGGCTATGGCCTGCCGGCGGCCATCGCCGCCAGGGTCGCCTTCCCGGGGCGGGTGGTCGTCTGTTTCGCCGGGGATGGCGATTTCCAGATGAATTGCCAGGAACTCGCCACGGCGGCGCAGGCCGGCGCCCAGCCGATCGTGCTCATCGTCGACAATGGCATCTACGGGACGATCCGGGCGCATCAGGAGCGCGAATATCCGGGGCGGGTCTCCGGGACGACGATGGAGAATCCCGATTTCGTCACGCTGGCCCGGGCCTATGGCTTTCACGCCGAGCGGGTGGCGGAGACGGCGGACTTTCCGGCGGCCTTCGCGCGGGCGCTGGCCTCCGAGACGGGGGCGGTGCTCGATCTCGTCGTCTCCGCCGAGGCGCTCACCCCGCGCCGGACGCTGAGCGAGATCCGCGACGCCGCCCTGAGGGCGCGGGCCGGCTGAGGCCGGAGCGGGCGGTCCGGGATCCGCCCTTCCCGGCGTCACCGTTCGACATTTCTCCGCGCCCGGAGGAAACCTCCGGAGGGCGCGAGGGGTCCGGATTTCTCCGGAGCTCTCAATCGTGACGGTCGATCTCGTGCAGGGAATGCTGCCACGTCGCGCGCGGTCCATTCGAATGCGTCCCCCCCTCCGGGCGCCGGAGGGGTCTGGAAATCCTTTGATCCGCTGGGATAGTCTGGCGCGCCAACGGCTTCCGGGGCGGCGATTTCGCCGCGCGTCGCACCCCCTCCAGAGCCCGGAGAAATGCCAATGCCCGGAACACCCATGCCCGGAGAACGCCCATGATCGAGGCCATCACCAGCCTTGTCACGCTGACCCTGCTCGAGATCGTCCTCAGCATCGACAATCTGGTGGTCATCGCGGTGCTGGTCAGCAAGCTGCCGAAGGAGCAGCAGGCCGCCGCGCGCTATACCGGCATGACCATGGCGCTGATCCCGCGCCTCGTGCTCCTGATCTTCATCGGCTGGATCATCGGCCTGACCGAGCCGATCCTCCACCCGTTCGGCCATCCCGTGTCGGGCAAGGACCTGATCCTCGCCGGCGGCGGCCTGTTCCTCATCTACAAGGCGACGCAGGAGATCCATTCCAGCCTCGAGGGCGAGGAGGGCGAGGCGAGCACCCGGGTGATGGCGAGCTTCACCGCCGTCGTCGCGCAGATCGCGATCATCAATCTCGTCTTCTCGATCGACAGCATCGTCACCGCCGTCGGCATGGCGAACGAGATCTGGATCATGGCCGTCGCCGTCGTCCTGTCGATGGCGGTGCTGATGCTCGCCTCCGGCCCGGTGGCGAGCTTCGTCGAGGCGCATCCGACGGTGAAGATCCTGGCGCTCGGCTTTCTCATCATGATCGGCATGGCCCTGGTCGCCGACAGCCTCGGCGAGCATGTGCCGAAGGGCTATATCTACACGGCGATGGTCTTCTCGATCTTCATCGAATGCATCAACATGGTGGCGCGCAAGAAGGAGGGGAAGCAGCGCGGCCCCGTCCATCTGCGCAATCCCTATGGCGAGGAGACCGACCAGCCGGGCGACGAGCGCCGCGCGCTGGAGGAGGCCGGCCTCTAGAACGCCCTACCGCGGGACGGGCGCCCGCCCGCGGGATCACTCGCCGAGGCCGAGTTCGTCCCGCATCCGCGCCACCACCGCCCGCGACCCGGAGAGGGTGAGGTGGCCGTAATCGAACTGCAGCGGCGCGCCGTCCGGCGCGACCTCGAGACAGGGAACCCCCGGCTCCAGCCCCGCCGCCATCGGCGTTCCCGCGGGCGGGCAGATCGCGTCATAGACCGCGACATAGCGCGCGCCATGGCCGTCCGGGCCGGCGATGAGCCGCCCGAGCGCGTCCGAGAGCGGCTTTTTCGTCGGATCGAGCGCCTTCTCGGTGATGCCTTGCGCCCCGGTCATCCGCTCGCTGGCCAGCAGCAGCGGGAAGGCGCCATGATATTCGGCGGTCGGCCCGAGCAGGACGACGTCCGGCGCGAATTGCCCGAGCCAGTCGAGGGTCGGGCCGACGGCCGGGAAATCGCTCTCGCGCCAGCGCCCGATCAGCAGGATCCCGTCGAGCGGCGGCCCCCCGGGATGCGCGGCGGCGATCCGGGGCAGGAAGCCGCGATAGATCTCGTCGATCAGCGCCCGGCAGGCCGCCTCGCCCTCGCCGTCGAGCAGCGGCCGGCAGCCGCTGGCCATGGCCCGGGGAAAATTGATCTCCGGCCAGGCGAGCGCGATCGCCCGCCAGAGCGCCCCGGCGTGGCTGTCGCCGACGATGAGATAGTTCTTGCGCGCCGGATCGAGCGTCAGGCAGCGCGCCGCGTCGAAGGCGGCGCCCTCCTCGGTATAGCCGGAGATCGAGCAGCCGTCGCCGAACTGATAGGCATGGTCCGGCGTGCCGGGATAGGCGGTATAGGCCGCGACCCGCAGCGCCGCCTCGGGATAGTCGCGCCAGGCGCCGCCCGTCCGGGCGACCAGCCCGCCGAGGAAGAGCAGCCCGGCGAGGCCGGCGATCCCGCCGGCCAGCACCCGGGACGCGGGCAGGGCGCGGACCGCGCCGGAGCGGAACGGCGTCTCGACGAAGCGCCAGGACAGTTCGGCGGCGAGAAACGAGATCAGGATCATCGCCGCGACGCCGCCGGGCGTCGGCTCCTGGCCCTGCGCGAGGCGCCAGAAGACGATCACCGGCCAGTGCCAGAGATAGAGCGAATAGGAGATCCGCCCGACATGGACCGGCGCGGCGCGGCCGAGCAGCGCCCCGACCGGGGTGCCGGCGCCATAGGCGAGCACCAGCCCGGCGCCGAGGCAGGGAAAGAGCGCCCGCCAGCCGGGGAAGGGATCGGCGGCGGAGAGGCCGAAGACGCCATAGCCGATCAGCGCGACGCCGAGCCAGGGCGCGCCCGCGCGAAAGCCCGGCGCGAGCCGGGGCGCGGCCCCGGCGGCGATCAGCGCGCCGAGCCCGAGCTCCCAGATCCGCGCCGGCAACAGATAGAAGGCGGCCGAGGGCGCGGCCTTGGTGAGCGGCAGGCAGAGGAGGAAGGAGGCGAGCGAGACGAGGCCGATCACCGCGACATGGCGCCGGCCGAACCAGCGGGCGGCCGCCATCAGGAGCAGCGGGAAAAAGATGTAGAACTGCTCCTCGACCGCCAGCGACCAGGTATGCAGCAGCGGCTTCATCTCGGCGGCGGCGTCGAAATAGCCGGCGGCGCGCCAGAAATAGACATTGGACAGAAAGAGCGCGGTGGCGGCGAGCGAGCGGCCGGTGGCGAGGAACTCGTTCGGCAGCATCAGCGCGAAGGCCGCGACGATGGTGGCGAGCAGCGTCGCGGCCAGCGCCGGCAGGATGCGCAGGACGCGGCGCTTGTAGAATTCGGCGATCGAGAAGCGCCCGGCCTCGAGCTCGGCCAGGATGATGCCGGTGATCAGGAAGCCGGAGATGACGAAAAAGACGTCGACCCCGGTAAAGCCTCCGGAGAACCCCGGCAGGCCGGAATGGAACGCGACGACCGGCAAGATGGCGAGCGAACGCAGCCCATCTATTTCCGCCCGATATTTCAAGCCTTGCTCGTCAGGATACTGGCCATTTCCATCGGGGCCCGCTCAGGGTTCCGCGCTATATTATCATAACAGTCATTATGCCGCAAAGGTAGCCTGCGTTATTCCAATCAGATCTGGAAAATCGCGGTCACCGCCAAATAAAGCAGGTACCAGAGCAAAAGGCTGATTGGAATGCCGATGACAATGCCGCGCATCTTGCCCTCCTGTGACGGATCCGGCGCGATCCTAGGGCGGCCGGGGTTAGGGCATCGTTAGCCTCGGCCGCCCCGCCCCAACGCCGCCGCGGCTTCCCCCGGCTCGGCGCGCCCGGTCAGGCGCGCAGCTCGCCCTCCAGATGGTCGGCGAGGCGCAGGGCCATCTGCACGATGCTGTAGGTCGGATTGACGTAGCCGCCGGTCGGAAACACGCTCGATCCGCCGATATAGAGATTGGTCAGCCCATGCACCCGGCAATCGGCATCGACCACGCCCTGCGTCGGATCGGTCGCCATGCGGGTGGTGCCCATGTGATGCAGGCCGGCGACCTCGCCGACGTTCTCGGCCCGCCGCGGCAGCGTCGGCTCCTCCTCGAGCAGCCAGTTGCGCACCAGGATGCGCCCCACCCCCGCCTCGGCCAGCACGCCGCCGAGCGCGATCGTCGTCTCGCGCAGCGTGGCGTAGTAATGCGGGTCGAGCCGCCAGTCGAGCGTGATCCGGTTGAGGCCGAAGGCGTCGGTCTCCTCGTTGAGCGACACCCGGCTCTCGGCGGTCAGCGGCTGTTCGGTCTGCGCCCAGATGAAGCCGGCGGGATAGGTCTCGGGATCGCGCTGCAGCAGGAATTCGGTCAGCCCGCCCGCCCGGCATTTCAGCGTCATGCCGCGCATCTCCTCGACCAGGCGCTGGACCCCGGGCGTGATGCATTCCGCCGTGCGCACCACCTGCTTCAGGAGCGAGCCCTCGCCCGGGGGGCGCGGCGTGACCATGAAGGCCATGTTCAGCGCCTGGATCTGGTCCTGGAAGGCCTTGGTCGGCGCGAAGCTGATCTCGTTTGTCTCGATCTTCTCGGCGAGCAGGATGTCGGCCACCTCGATCGCGATGTGATCGTGGAAATGCCGGCCGACGAGTCCGTTCCGGTTGCCGACCCCCTCGGGGATCTGGCTCCGGAAATTGAGCAGCGCGCGCGGATTCTCGAGGCCGCCGAGGCAGAGGCAATAAAGGCGCGCCTTCACGGCAAAGCCGGGATCGCCGGGCTGGAACGACTTGAAGACCGCGCCGGTCACCGTGTCGAGCGCCTCGTTCAGCCGCAGGTCGACCAGATTGGCATTGAGGCAGAGGCTGATCCCGGCCGAGGCCGCCACCTCCTCCTGGTATTTCGGCCCGAGCCGGGTCGGCGGGCTGCGCCGCCAGGCGACGGTCCGGAAGAGGTCGCCGCCCGCCGCCACCGGCTCGTCCGGGGCGACCGGGGTGGTGATGTCGAGGATCGCGTCGGCCCGCGCCTGGTAGGGATCGAGATCGGCCTTGCCGATCGGCCAGCCGCTCAGCGGGCCATAGTCGCGCGGCTCGAAATCGATCGCCTCCAGCGGCCGGGTGCGGCCGTACCAATGGTTCGACGAGCCGCCGAAGAAGCGCAGCCGCGAGACGTCGAGCTCCTCGTTGTCGAGGCCGGTGACCTGGCCGAGATAGAGATCCTGGCTTTCCTCGGTGAAATCGAGGCCGCCGCCCTCCATCAGCGCCACCTGGAAGCCGGCGGCGGCGAGGGTCAGCGCCAGCGTCAGGCCCGCCGGGCCGGAGCCGATGACGCACACGTCGAAGGTCCGGTCGAACCGCGACCGGTCCATGTCCCCGGAGTCGAAGATCATCCCGCGAGGGTCCCGGTGAACGTGTTTCCGGTGATCCGGCGCCCGGGCTCGGCGATGCCGAGCGTCGCGAGATCGGCCGCCGTCAGCACCCAGCCATCCACCAGGAAATAGGCGCCATGCCGCGTCGCGAGCGGGCCGCCCACCCCCACCGGCGCCATCCCCATCGCGGCGCTGGCCGCCGGGGCGGCGAAGAGCGCGCCGATCACGGATTTCAGGAACGCTCGCCTGCCCTTCACGCCATCTACTCCCACAGGGGAACCCGCCGGGACCGGCCGCCCCTCGCGGCCGCCACCCCCTCGGGCCATCGCAACAACCACCGCCCGCGTCTTTGGGCAAAGCACGGACCGCCGGAAAACGGCGACCCGCCCCGGCGGCGCCATTGAACGGATTTCCCGCGATTCTGTAAAGGGACGCGGCGCATTAACCAGGGGGATCGCTTTGACGATCCGCCCTGGCGTGCCCATTCGAGATATCTCCGCGCCCGCATCTTGCCGACCTGCCAGTGGCAGGTCGCGCGGGCGCGCGCCCGGAGGAAACCTCCGAAGGGCGCGAGGGGTCCGGATTTCTCCGGGAGCTCTCAATCGGGACGGGTGTGCCCGGCTTGTCCGTCGCAGACGGGCGAGCCCCCGCGGGGCACGCCCGTCACGATCTCGCCGACGGTCGATATCGTGAAGGGGATGCTGCGACGTCGCGCGCCGTCCATGCTAAATGCGATCCCCCTCCGCATTTACCCGGGCTTCGGGCCGGTGCTACGTTGCGCCGCGGCATTCGCGACGCGGATCCCGGCGAGACTTCCGACGCGAGCGAGGCGGCGCCCATGAAATATCGTCCCGAGATCGACGGGCTGCGCGCGATCTCGGTCACCGCGGTGATCCTGTTCCATGCCGGCTTCGCCGGCTTCGACGGCGGCTTCGTCGGGGTCGATGTGTTCTTCGTGATCTCCGGCTTTCTCATCACCCAGATCCTCGCCGGCGAGCTCGAGGCCGGCGATTTCTCCCTCCTCCGCTTCTACGAGCGGCGGGCGCGGCGCATCTTGCCGGCGCTCTATCTCGTCGTCGCCGTCTCCATGGGCCTCGCCCTCTATCTCGACCTGCCGGGCGAGCTCCGGGAGTTTTCCAAGACGGTGATGGCGACGCTGCTCTTCGTCTCGAACCTCTGGTACTGGTGGCGCGGCGCCGACTATTTCGCCCCCGCCGCCGAGCGCGACCCGATGCTTCATACCTGGAGCCTCGGGGTGGAAGAGCAATATTACCTCGTCTTCCCCCTGCTGATGTTCGCCCTCTGGCGGCTCGGCGGGTCCAGGGCCGGCGCGGGAACGGGGGGCGCCCGGCGGGCCTGGCGGGTGATCGCCGCGCTGACCCTCCTCAGCCTCGCTTTGTCCGAGATCGGCTGGCGCCGCGCGCCGGAGGCGAATTTCTACCTGCTCCCGACCCGCGCCTGGCAGCTCGGCCTCGGCGCGCTCGCCGCCTTCGCCTGGGCGCGCCGCGCGGCCTGGCCGGAGCGGGTCCGGGCCCCCCGCCTCGCCGAGGCGGCGGCCGCCGCCGGGGCGGCGCTGGTGCTCGGCCCGGTCCTGCTCATGGACGCCTCCGTGCCCTTCCCGAGCCTCGCCGCGCTGCTTCCCACCGGCGGCGCGGCGCTGGTCCTGCTCTTCGCCACGCCGGCGACGGTCACCGGCCGGCTGCTCGCGGCGCGGCCGATGGTCGCCGTCGGGCTCGTCAGCTATGGCGCCTATCTCTGGCACCAGCCGCTCCTCGCCTTCGCCCGGATCGCCGCGCCGGACCTGCTCGGCACCGAGACGCTGGGGACGGGCGCGCGGCTGCTGATCGTCGGCCTCACCTTCGCCCTCGCCGCCGCCACCCTCCGCCTCGTCGAGCGGCCCTTCCGCCGCCGGGGCTTTCTCACCCGTGGCCAGATCTTCGCCGCCGCCGGCGCCGGCGGGCTCGCCTTGCTCGTCCTCGCCGGCCTCGGCTACCGGAGCTGGGGGTTCCGCGACGCCTATCCCCCCTATCTGCGGACGACGATCAGCCTCACCGCCGCCGAGCAGGGCGCTTACGTGCGCGCCGCCTACGACGCCCACGGGCCGGGCGGCTTCGTGGCGGGAGGCGGCCCGCGCCTGCTGATCATCGGCGATTCCTATTCGCAGGATCTCTACAACATGATCCGAGAGACCGGCGCCTTCCCCGGCTGGCAGATCGCGCTCCGCTATGTGCTGGCGCGCTGCCAGATCCATCTCGGGCCCGAGGACATCACCCCGCTGATCGCGCCCGCCGACCGCCGGCTCTGCGCGGGGCAGCCTGGCGCCGCCGATTTCACCGCGATCGCCCGGGAGGCCGACGTGGTGATCTTCGCCCTCAGCTGGCGCGACTGGGCGGTCGAGCGCCTGCCCGCGACGCTCGCCGCCTTCGGCTTCCGCCCCGACCAGACGGCGCTGGTGCTCGGGCGCAAGCGCTTCGGCCTCGTCACCCGCCCGATGATCGCCGGCGAGGATCCGGCCGGGCTCGCCGCGCTCCGGGCGAACCCGGGGCCCGAGCATCTCGCCATCGTGGCGCGGAGCCGGGCGACGCTGCCGCCGGACCAGCTCATCGACAGCCAGGAAATCATCTGCGGCGGCGACGACTGCCCGCTCTTCACGCCCGAGGGCGCGCTGATCTCGCTCGACGGCGCGCATCTGACCCGGGAAGGCGCGCGCTATGTCGGGGGCCTCCTGTTCGCCGACCCGCTGCTCGCGCCCTACGCCGCCGGCGCGGAAGGAACGGTGGACGGAACCGCGGACGGCGGAAGAGCCCGCGCGGCGGGCGCGCGCCCGAAGAAGGAGCCGGGCGGCTGATGCGGGGCGGCTGGCCCACGCGGGTCATGGTGCGCTAAGGATCGCGGGGACGCCTTGCGGAGACTTCCATGAAATTCATCGCCACCGAGCTCGACGGCGCGACGCTGGTCGAGATGGAGCCGCACCGGGACGAGCGCGGCTATTTCGCCCGGACCATGTGCGTCGAGGAATTCGCCGGAGCGGGGCTCGTCACCGACTTTCCCCAGGCGAGCCAGTCGCACAATCTCCGCGCCGGCACGGTGCGCGGCATGCATTTCCAGGATCCGCCGCATGCCGAGGCCAAGCTCGTGCGCTGCGTGCGCGGCGCGGTCTGGGACGTGATCATCGACCTGCGCCCGGACTCGCCCAGCTACCGCCGCTGGCAGGGGTTCGAGCTCTCGGCGGCGAATGGCCGCGCGCTCTATATCCCCGAGGGCTTCGCCCATGGCTTCCAGACCCTCGAGGACGAGACGGACGTGCTCTATCTCATCTCCAAGCCCTTCGTGCCGGGCGTCGGGCGGGGTGTCCGCCCCGACGACCCCGCCTTCGCCATCCCCTGGCCGCTGCCCGTCGCCGTGATCAACGACAAGGACCGGACCTGGCCGCTCTTCGCCGGCTGCGCGCGCGGGGCGCCCCGCGCGCCCCTTCGCTGACCCGGCGTTCCGCCCTCCCGTGCGCCCGAAGCCCTAAGCGAGCCGCGCGCCGCTGGCTTCTCCCAGTTTCATATTGGCAGATTCCTATCGGGCAGGACGAGGGGCCCCGCCAACGGGCGGGGAGAATAAAGACTCGCGGCCAACAGGCCGCACCTGTCGCGGCCGCGCAGCGGCCGCCGGGCCCAAGGGCAGCGCCCGCGGGAGCCCCCGGCCCAAGGGCGCGGCCCGCGGGAGAGCGGCTTCAGACGGCGGCGGGTTCGGTCCAGAACAGGGTCGGGTCGATCTGGTTGGTGCGGCGCAGGTGCTTGATCTCGCGCAGCCGGGTGAATGGCTCGGCCTCGAACATCTCCCGCGTCAGGCCGATGCGCTCGAAGACCGCGCGCAGCTGGCGCGCCCCGCGCTCGGCGGTCCAGCTCGTCCTGAACTCCGGCATGTGCGCGCGGATCTTGGCGAAGGAGACGCGGTAGCTGCGCGTGTCGCCGCCGGATTCCCCGATGGTCAGTTCGCAGCCGGGGAAGGCCTTCGCCACGATCTCGGCGATCTCGCGGATCCGGTAGTTCTCGCTGTCGGCGCCGACATTGAACGCCTCGCCCGCCACCGCGTCCTTCGGCGCGCGGAGCGCGCAGAGCATCGCCTCGCAGATATCCTCGATATGGGTGATCGGCCGCCAGGGCGAGCCGTCGGAGGTCATGCGGATCTCCTTCAGCGTATGTGCGAAGCCCGAGAGATTGTTCAGCACGATGTCGAAGCGCTGGCGCGGGCTGGCGCCATAGGCGGTTGCATTGCGCATGAAGACCGGGGTGAAATCGTCGTCCATCAGCCCGCGCACGTCCTGCTCGACCAGGATCTTGCATTTCGCGTAGGCGGTCTGCGGCGCGAGATCCGAGGTCTCGGTGCGCATCTCGTCGCCGCCCGCGCCATAGGTCGAGCAGGAGGAGGCATAGATGAAGCGCTTCACCCCGGCGTCCCGCGCCTTTCGCGCCAGGCCGACCGAGCCGAGATGGTTGATCTGCATGGTGAGGCCGGGGTCGTTCTCGCCGATCGGGTCGTTCGAGAGTTCCGAGAGATGCACCACCGCGTCGAACCCTTCGAGATCGGCGGCCTCGACCCGGCGCAGGTCGCGCGACTTCACCGGCGGATGGTCCTTGCCATCGTCGAACAGCCAGCCCCGGCGGTAGTAGCCCGTGTCGATGCCCACCACCTCGTGGCCGGCCTCGATCAGCTTCGGGCCCATGATCGCGCCGATATAGCCGTCGGCTCCGGTCAGAAGAACTTTCATCGGTTCCAGATCTCAGCGTGAGGAGGCGGCGCGGGGCGCGCTGGCCTCGGATTGGGGTGAGGCCTCGGCGAAGGGCCGGGGATGGTCCCAGACCTTCCAGGGCGCGTCGCCGCTGTCCCAGAGCGTCTGCAGCACATGCTTGTCGCGCAGCGTGTCCATGTTCTGCCAGAAGCCCTTGTGGTGATAGACCGAGAGCTGCTTGTCCTCGACCATCGCGCGCAGCGGCTCCTGCTCCCAGACCGTGGCGTCGCCCTCGATATAGTCGATGGCCGCCGGCTCGCAGACGAAGAAGCCGCCGTTGATCTGATGGCCGTCGGCGACGCTCTTCTCGCGGAAGCCGTTGACGAGATTGCCCTCGGCCGAGAAATCGAGCGCGCCGAACCGGCCGGGCTGGGTGACGGCGGTGACGGTGGCGAGCGTGCCTTGCGCGCGATGGAAGGCGATCAGCCGGGTGATGTCGATATCGCCGACCCCGTCGCCATAGGTGAGGCAGAAGGTCTCCTCGCCGAGATAGCGCCGCACCCGCCGGAGGCGGCCGCCGGTCATGGTCTCGAGCCCGGTATCGGCCAGCGTCACCCGCCAGGGCTCGGAGACGACGCGGTGCACCTCGACGGAATTGTCGTTGAGGTCGATGGTCATGTCATTGCTGGCATGGAAGAAATCGAGGAAATACTGCTTGATGAGATGGCCCTTGTAGCCGCAGCAGATCACGAAGTCGTTGAGGCCGTGCGCCGAATAGATCTTCATGATGTGCCAGAGGATCGGCATCGAGCCGACCTCGACCAGCGGTTTCGGCAGGACCACCGTCTCCTCGCTGATCCGGGTGCCGTAGCCGCCGGCGAAGATCACCACCTTCATGGGAAGGTCCTCCGGACACTCGTAAGGATCGGATCGGGCGTAAGGATCGGATCGGAGAAAACCGGACCGGACGGGGCGCCGGACCGGCGTTTTCCCGGACAGTCCCCCGCCTCCCCCGCGGATTGGCGCCCCCTTCGATCCGGGGCGCGCGATGGGCACTGATACACGAAACACCTCATAACCTGGCAACAATGCCAGAGGTCTAGCGCAAGCCCCGGCCGGGTGGAACATATCATATCTCGGGGGCGGGGGGTAAGGTCCCGCCGCGCGAAAGCCCGCCGGCCCGCGCCCTACCCCAGCAGTTCCGCGACCGTCTCGGCGAGGGCGAGCGAGGCGGTGAGGCCGGGGCTTTCGATGCCGAAGAGATTGACGAGCCCCGGCAGGCCATGCGCCGCCGGGCCGTCGAGGGTGAAGTCGGTCGCCGGCCCGCCGGCGGGGCTGAGCTTCGGGCGCAGCCCGGCGTAGGTCGGGCTGAGCGCGCCCTCCGGCAGGTCCGGCCAGTAGCGGCGGATCGCGGCGTAGAAGCCCGCGCCCCGCGAAGGGTCGAGCGCGTAGTCGATCCCCGCCACCCATTCGGTATCCGGCCCGAAGCGCGCCTGTCCCGCGAGATCGAGCGTCAGATGCACGCCGAGCCCGTCGCGCTCGGGCACGGGATAGATGAGATGGCGGAACGGCGCCCGGGCGGCGCTGGCGAAATAGGTGCCCTTGCAGTAATGCACCCGCCGGCGGAAGGCCTCGGGCAGGCCCTCGATCCCCGCCGCCACCTCGCCGGCGAAGAGGCCGGCGGCGTTGACGAGGCACGCCGTGGCCAGATGCGTCACCTCGCCGCCGCTCTCCACCTCGAGCGCGAAGCCGCCGCCGTCGAGGGGGCGCGCGGCGCAGAGCCGGGCGTGATAGGCGACCGCGCCCCCCGCCTCCTCGATCTCGCCGAGCAGGCTCAGCATGTAGCCATGGGCGTCGATGATCCCGGTCGAGGGCGAGAGCAGGCCCTCGACCCCGCGCAGCGCCGGCTCCAGCCGGGCGAGATCGGCGCGGCCGAGCGGCGCGAGATCGTCGACGCCGTTCGCCGCCGCCGCCGCGGCGATCGCCGCGAGCCCCGCCGCCTGGGCCGCGTCCGTCGCCACGATGATCTTGCCGAGCCGCCGGTGCGGCACGCCCCGGGCGGCGCAATAGCCATAGAGCAGCTCGCGCCCGCGCGGGCAGAGCGCCGCCTTGGCCGAGCCGGCGGGATAATAGATCCCGGCGTGGATCACCTCGGAATTGCGCGAGCTGGTATGCGACCCGATCCGCCCCTCGCGTTCCAGCAGGATCACCTCGCGCCCCGCCAGCGCCAGGGCCCGGGCGACGGCGAGCCCGACCACGCCCGCGCCCACCACCACGCATTCCGTCCGATCCATCGCCAATCCAGACCCCAACCACCCGGGAACCAGCGCCAGAAACCACGCGCGCGCGCCGGGCGAAAGCCCCCGCGCGGGCGCCCGGTTGGCGCCCCGGGGGGATCGCATTTGGACTGGACGGCGCGCGACGTCGCAGCATCCCCTTCACGAGATCGACCGTCGGCGAGATCGTGACGGGCGTGCCCTGCCGGGGCACGTCCGTTTTCAACGGACGAGCCGGGCACACCCGCCACGATTGAGAGCTCCCGAAGAAATCCGGACCCCTCGCGGCCTCCGCAAGCTTGCTTCGGCCGCCGGCGCGACCTGCCACTGGCAGGTCGGCAAGATGCCGGCGCGGAGACATCTCGAACGGATCCGCCAGGATGGGCGGATCGTCAAATGCGATCTCCCTGACCCCCGGCAAGACGGCGCGCCGGCCCCGATGGGCGAAAATCCGCGCGGGGGGGCGCGGCGAAATCACACGGAAAAGGCGCGCGGGAACCGGCGCCGGTTAAGGACGCCCAAAAAAACGCCGCCGGCTCGCTTCATTCCGGCGGGGTCGCGCACTAGAGTGCCGCGAACCACGACCGAGGCGCCATGGCATCCTTCACCGCAGATCCCCCAGGGCCCCCGGCCGGCCCCTCGGCCCCGCGGCGGCCGGCGCAGGCGCCAGCCGGTCCGCCGTCCCGGATGCCCGCCAGCCAGACGCCCCCCCCACCGACACCGACGCCGACTCCGCCGCCCGATCTCGGCAAGCGGATCCGCCAGCGATCCTGGGCGCTGGTCCAGGACATGTTCGAGAACGCGGCCGGCGCCGCGCGCCGCGCGCCGGGCCGGATCTCGTCCCGCGGCCTCGCGGTGCTGCGCAAGCTCGCGATCATCGACCCGGCGCGGGTGCTCGGCCTCGCGCGGGGCGCGCGAAAGGTGGCGCCGCGCTCGGCCTTCCTCGCAGAGGCCGAGGCGATGATGACCGCGCGCGCCCTCGGCTGGGACGCCGCGGCGCCGCTCTTCCAGGCGCTGCGCCGGGATGGATCGGCGACGGCGCTGCTGCGCCACCGCCAGGCGCCGGCGATCTGGCCGGCGCTGCCCGCCGCGCAGCGGCCGGCGGCGCTGACCGAGGCCGAGGCGCGGAGCATCGTGATCTATACCACCGCCTTCGGCGCGGGCCCCGAGCCGGCGCCGCTGTTTCACGGCGTGCCCGGCCTGCGCTTTCTCTGCCTGACCGACCGCGCCGACCTCGCGGTCGCCGGCTGGGAGACGGTGACCTTGCCCGCCGCGCCCGAAATGACGTCCGAAATGGCGCCCGAGATGCCGGCCGATCCCGCGGCCGCCGCCGCCTGGGCGCGGATCCTGCCGCATCGCGCGCTGGCCGCCGCGGCGCCCGGGGCGCGGGCCTCGCTCTATCTCGCGCCCGACCGCAAGCTGGTCGGCAACGCCCATACGCTGATGCTGCGCTGGCTCCTGCCGCATGACTTCGTCTGCTGGCGCTCGGAGATCGGGGTCGACTGGCAGGACATGGCCGAGGCGCATCTGATCGGCGCCCTCCCCGAGCCGGACGCGACCCGCGCGGCGGTGCCGGCGGCTTCCGTCCTCGCCCAGGCCCGCGCCTGCGCCGCCCAGGGCCTGCCCCGCCAGCTCGGCGCCTGCGACACCGGCATGATCTGGCGCCGGCACGCCGCCCCCGGGATCGCGGCGCTGATGGAAGCCTGGTGGGCGACCGAGGCCCGCGCCCCCGGGCTCGAGGCGATCAGCCTCTACGCCGCGCTCAACGATCCCGCGCCCCCAGGGGATCCGAGTCCGACACCCGAGGATCCCGCCGCCCGGCGGCGGCGGCTGCGCGTTCTGCCCGCGGCGCTCGGCACGGCGGCCAACAACGCCTTCGTCGCGGCGACCGCGCCGCGCCCGCCCCGGCGCCTCGCCTTCCCGGCGGGGCCGCGCGTCGCACGCGCCCCCGCCGCCGGCCAGCCGCTGCGGGTCGCCTTCGTCTATGCCGAGAAATACGCCGCCGCCGCCTCGACCATCCTGCGCGGCAAGCAGCTGAGCGAGCTCGTGGCCGCGCGCTATCCCGGCGAGATCGAGATGGCCTACCAGAGCGGCACGGCCGACCTCTCCGGCCGGGTGGTGATCCTGACCAAGGGGGCGATCGAGACCCATTCGGCGACCGAGATCGCCGATCTCGCCCGGCGCAACCTCGCGGTGATCGGCAGCTGGGACGACATGCTGCCCGAGCCGGACAAGATGGCGGCGATGGATGCCACCATGGCGGTGTCGAACCGGCAGGCGCATGATTTCGGCCGGCTGTTCCCCGGCACCCCCTCCTATCACGTGACCCATCACGTGAATTCCCAGGTGCGGCCGATGACGCCGCCGACCGACCGGCTGCGCGCCGCCTATTTCGGCTATCCGGCCAATACCTACCGGCCGGACAGCCTCGGCCATCTGGTCGATTTCGTCGGGCTCGACACGTCGAAGGTCGAGATGAACTGGCTCGACCTCCTGCCGAACTACAATTGCCACTGGATCGTGCGCCGCTCCAAGCCGCACGACGGCTGGAAGCCGTTCCTCAAGGGCTTCGTCGCCGCGCGCTGCCAGGCGGTGCTGGCGGTCGGGCGCAAGGACGAGGACGCGGTGCAGTATCTCGGCGACGACTATCCCTTCTATGTGCGGGGACCCGATCCGAAGCTGCTCGAATATGACATGATGGCGATCGCCGCCGCCTTCGGCGGCCCGGACTGGCGGCGCGCCAAGGAGATCATGGCCCAGGTCGCCGCCCGCTCGACCGACGCCCAGGTCTGCGCCGAGTTCCGCGCGATGATCGAGGACGTGATCCGCTGACCCGCCTTCCGCTCCCCGCGCGCGAGGCGGCATGAGGACCGTCCTCTATACCTGCGCCGACCTCGCCTACGACCGGATCTTCACCCCGGTGGCGGCGACGCCGGGGGTGCCGTTCGTGCTCTTCTCCGACCGGCGGCCGCGCGGGGTCCGCGGCTGGGAGCATCGCCCCTTCCCCGAGGCGACGCGCGGCCTGTCGCCGAGCCTCGTCAACCGCTATTGCAAGTTCTTCCCGCGGCGGATCTTCCCGGAGGCGGATGTCTCGGTCTATGTCGATGCCAACCTGCTGGTGATCGGCGACCTCACGCCGCTGATCGCCGAATTCGTGGCGAGCGGCGCCGCCATCGGGCTCTTCCCGCACAAGGAGCGGTCCGACATCTTCGCGGAATTCGAGTTCGGCAAGCGGGTGGGCAAGATCCCCCCCGCCGAATACGCCCGCGGCGAGGCGCGGCTGGCGCGCTACCTCGACGAGGGGCTGCCGCGCGACGCGCTTCTGACCGAGAACGCGGTGATCCTGCGCCGCCACGCCGCCCCGGGCCTCGACGCGGCGATGGCGCTCTGGTGGGACGAGCTCGAGCGCGGCGCGCGGCGCGACCAGCTCAGCCTGCCCTATGTGCTGATGAAGAGCGGCCTTCCGGCTTTTGTCTGGGACTGGAACTATCGGTCCGATCCCAATCCCTATTTCAGCCGCTATATCCACCGCCGGGGGCTGGCCAGCGACATCGTGATCTGGATGAGCGCCAAGCGGCACTACGGCCCGGCCTGGCGCGTGCCGATCGACGGCGCCACCGCCGCCTATGCGCGGCTGAAGCCGCTCCTCGCCCGCCTGCGCCGCGCGCCCTGACGCGGAGCGCTCTGGCCTTCTCTTGACGGATTTGGCCGTCGACAAATCCGTCCGCGCCTGCCTGCCCGTGGCAGGCGCGTCTGCGACGCACCCGCCCAGTCAGGCGCGGACGGATTGGCGCCGTCATCCCAGGAGGCACCCCTCTTGCCTTCCGCGCTCACGCGCTCCAGGCAACGGCCCGGCCGACGCTGATCGCGTCGTCTTGTCGGGCCGGAGACTCGCGGGCCAAGGGGCCCGCTTCGGTCGAAAGGGCGCGCCCCGCCCGCTCAGGCGCCCGAATGGCCGACGGCCATGGCGCGGAAGGCGCGGTTGCTGTCGATGAGCTCGGCATAGCCGCCCTCGGCGATCAGCCGGCCCTGCTCCAGCATGAAGATCGTGTCGCAGGCCCGCACCGTGGTCAGCCGGTGCGCGATCAGGATGATGGTCTTCGCCCGGCCGAGGTTGTGCACCGCGTCCATCACCGCCTTCTCGGTCAGGTTGTCGAGGGCGCTGGTCGCCTCGTCCATGATGAGCACGTCCGGGTCGTGATAGAGCGCGCGGGCGATGCCGATGCGCTGGCGCTGGCCGCCCGAGAGCCGCACCCCGCGCTCGCCGACCAGCGTCTGGTAGCCGAGCGGCAGGTCGGCGCTGATGAAATCGTGCAGCTCGGCGATCCGCGCCGCGCGCTCGACCGCCGCCATGTCGATCTCGGCCTTCGGCAGGCCGAAGGCGATGTTGGCGGCGATGGAATCGTCGGTCAGGAAGATCTGCTGCGGCACATAGCCGATCGAATTCTGCCAGGCGCGCAGATTGGCCGGGGTGATGGCGACGCCGTCGACCCGGATCTCGCCCGCGCCCGGATCGAGCAGCCCGAGGATGAGATCGACCGCCGTGGTCTTGCCGGCGCCGGTGCCGCCGACGATGCCGACCGTGGTCTGGGCGCGGATGCCGAGGTCGAGGCCGCGCAGCGCCGAACGCTCGGTATTGGGATAGTTGTAATGGATATCGACCAGCTCCAGCCGGTCGCGCAGATGGATCGGCGGGGTCGGCGCCGGCGGCTCCGGCGCCTCCTCGTTGGCGCGGATCTCGATCATGTCCCGGTAGAGCGCGTCGAGCGTCGCCCGGTTGAAGCGCAGCAGCGTCACCTGGTTGTAGACCTGCTGCATCGCCGGCAGCAGCCGGAGCCCGGCGAAGGCATAGACCGCGAGCATCGGCAGGATGCCCCCGAGCCCGCCGCCGCCCTGCAGGAGCAGCACCAGGATGACGAGCAGCATGCCGCCGAAGGCGATGCCCTGCAAAAGGAAGCGCGGCGCCTCGCCGATCACGCCCTTGAAGGTATTGGCCCGCGACATGCGCGCCGCCGGCAGGTTGAAGCGGCGGATATAGCCCTCCTCCAGCCCGAGCAGCTTCACGTCCTTGATGCCGCCGGTCGCCTCCTGGGCGACGCGGAACCGCTCGTGGTTGGCCGCGAACCGCTCCTCGCCGAAATAGGCGAGCCATTTGCGCGCCACCGCGAAGATGCCGACATAGGCGAGGGTGAGCAGGCTGGCCGCGCCGAAGGCGACCCAGGGCTGCAGCGCGATGAGCAGCGCGGCGACGAAGGCGGCGATGAACATGTTCGAGATGAGCCGCATCGCCGGGATGAAGGTCTGGTTCACCACCGCGTCGACCTCGGACAATACCGACTTGCCGAGATCCGAACTGTGCCGGTTCAGGAACCAGGCATAGGGCTGGCGCAGATAGCCGCGCAGCAGCCGCGAGCTCAAGGTATAGGCCCGGTCGTTGGAGAAGCGCAGGATGGCATAGGAGGACAGGATCTGCGCGAAGATGCCGATCATCACCACGAGGAAGGTGCAGACCCCGAGGAAGATCATGAAGCTCTGCGTATTGGCGAAGCCGAGCCGGTCGTAGAGAAAGGAGAGGGCCGCGCTCTTTTCGATATTCGCCGGCTCGGTCAGCACCGCCATGAAGGGCAGGACCGAGGCGACGCCGGCGGTCTCGAACAGCCCGACCACGAAGAGCAGCGCCACCAGGGCATGGAAATTGCGCCGCTCGGCCGGCGTCAGGACGTCCAGCATCCTGCGGAAGGTCTCTATCATGGGCGCGATCCAGTCTGGTTTCTCGGCGGGCCGGGGCGGTCGGGCGGGGGACGGCGGATCCCCGCCTCGCTCTCGGGGCGCCGCATCAGGACCGCCTCGCACGCCGCGGGGGCGGCGGCGTCGTCCGGCTGGGCCGGACGGGGAGGGTCTCGGTAGCGCCGGCGGCGGTCCGGCCGGCGCCGGCCGAGGCCCGGACCCCGGCGCCCGTGTCCTGGAGCTCGCCGATCCGCCGGTAGCGGGCCGGGGGCGTCGGCGTGGTATAGAGCCAGGCGCCGGCGCCCATGTAGGTCATGATGAAGATATAGGCCGTTCCCCAGATATGCACGGTGGCGAGCACGAAGACGACCCCGGCCCAGGCGGCGACATAGCCCATGCGCAGCCCCGCCCATTCCTCGGAGAGATCCTGGCGCGACATGATCCGGACGGCATGGATGGCGAGCCCGCCGAGCAGGAACAGCAGCGCCGGCAGGCCGTAGCGCATGGCCGTCAGCAGCCAGAAATTATCCACCGAGCCATTGCGCCAGAAGGGCCGGACCCATTCGCGAAAGCCGATGCCGAACAGGGGATGCCGCATGACCTCGGCGCTGCCGTAGTTGAAGATCTCGACCCGGGCCCAGCCGGTATCGGATTCATAGGACAGGTTGTCGATGACGAGCCCGACGAGGCCGTGCGGCGAGGCGAGATGCAGGACCGAGACCGTCACGCCGAGGATGAGGAGCAGGGCGATCCATTTGTGCCGGAGACCCTTCAGCATCCGGTCCCAGGAGATCAGCGCGACCTGGATGCCGAGCGCGATGGTCGGGGCCGAGGAGAGCGAGAGCAGGGTCATGACCACCGCGGTCCCGGTGCGGGTCGCCTGCTTGAACCAGCGTCCGCGGTAGATGTAGTAGAGATTGGCCACCCCGATCGAGCAGAACATGCCATAGGTGATCGGATGCTCCAGGAACGCCTGGACGCGATTGAGGCCGACCCGCGTATTGTCGGACCGGGGGTCCACCTCGGCGACCAGGCGCAGGAGGTCGCGGATCGGAACCTGCTTGGTGAGGAGCTCGAGCACCGCGAACGGCAGGTAGAGGAGGATCCCGTAGAAGAAATACCGGAACAACCGCTCGTAATCCTCGGGTCCGCGGATCAGGACGCGCCCGATCATGTATCCGCCGAGCGAGGTGAGCGCGGTGTTCACGACGAAGACCCCTCGCGACAGGCCCTCGGTATAGAGGATCGCGATCGCCATCCAGGCGATATGGGCGACCATGAAGAAATCGAGCGCCACGAACCGGTTGGTCTTGTCCTTCAGAAAGGCGAGGAACAGCGGTCCGACGAAGAGGATGAGCAGCCCGGCATAGGGCGTGATGCGCAGCCCGGCGATCACGAAGGCCATGGGCAGGAACATGCTCGCCATGTAGAGCGCGAGCAGGAGCGGTCCGCCGATGCCGAGCATCCGAATCGGATCAGCCTGTCCATCCCGGAAGGGCCGCGCCGCCCGGCTCCGGCGGGCCGGCGGAGCATCCGCGATCTCAGAGGCTTGAAGAACCATTTACACAGGATCCGGAACCGACGAACGCAACCGCGGGGTGGGACAGGATTCCCACGGCCGGCGGGGCCCGAGCCTGCCCGAACCCGTGCCCGAAATTCAACCCGGCGAACTATAGGCGCAATGCGATGTCTTGACCATACCCACCCCCGGATTTGGTCAATGCGCGCGATCCGGGAGGAAAATCGCGCCGCCCCGCCCTTCCTGGCGTGGCGGTTCGAGATGTCTTTTTCGCGCCCGCGTCTTGCCGACCTGCCAGTGGCGGGTCGCGCGGGCGCGCGCCCGAAGCAAGCCTGCGTAGCAACTGTCTTTCAATGAGCAGGCTCGCGGTAGTCCTGTCCCGCGCGGAGCATGGCATCGAGGATGGTCAGGAGCTTCCTGGCGCAGGCGACGATGGCGACCTTGAGCGGCTTTCCGGTGGTCGCGAGGCGGGCGCGGAAGGCCTTGACGCGGGGGTCGCAGCGGCTGGCGACGAAAGCCGCGAGATAGAGCGCGCGGCGGACCTCGGCCCTGCCGCCCCAGACGTGGCGCTTGCCGCGGGAGAGGCCGCTGTCGCAGGCGTGCGGCGCGAGCCCGGCGAGGGCGGCGACCTTGCGGCGGTCGAGCTGGCCGAGCTCGGGCAGGCGCGCGACGAGGACAGCCGATACCAGCGGCCCGACGCCCGGCGCCGACCGCAGGCGTCGGGCCTCGGCGCCGAGCGTCGCGGAGGCGGCGATGCTTGCGTCGATCTCCGCGCCGAGGGCGGCGAGGTGGCGTTCGAGAACCCGGACGAGCCGGGCGATCCCGCGGGCGATCCAGGGGTCGCGCGTCGTGGCCGCGCGGTTTTTCTCGGCCCGGACCATGCCGGCGAGGTTTTCGCGGCGGGCGAGGAGGTCGGCGAGGCGGGCGCGGGCGGGATCCTCGGGCGGTGTCGGCGCGAGTTCGAGGGCGGCGCCCATGCGGGCAAGCACTTCCGCGTCGACCCGGTCGGTCTTGGCGAGCCGCCCGGTCGCCCTGGCGAAGTCGCGGGCCTGGCGGGGGTTCACCCGCGCGAAGGCGACGCCGGCCTTGGCGAGGGCCGCGGCGAGGGGCCGCTCGCAGCCGCCCGACGCCTCGAAGACGACGAGCGCGCCGACGGCGGACGCCGCGAAGCGGGCGAGCGCCGCCGGGGTGGCGGCGACGTGCCCGCGCGTGCCGGTGGCGAGGCGGAAGGTGTCGATCCAGTCCCTGGCGACATCGACGCCGATGACATTCCGTGGCAAAGTCATGGGGAGCCTGTCCTTGATCTACGGGGTCGGCCGGTGTCGCGGCGAGCGCCCCTTGCAACTGTTCAGGTTCATGCGCGGACGGCGGACGAGCCCCAAGCTACGCAACGGGATCACTGTCCCAGGGCCGCGTCGGGGTCTCGTCCGCCAGCGACACTATCGCAGATCAAAGAGAGACAAGGGGCGAGCGCCCCTTGCAACTGTTCAGGTTCATGCGCGGACGGCGGACGAGCCCCAAGCTACGCAACGGGATCACTGTCCCAGGGCCGCGTCGGGGTCTCGTCCGCCAGCGACACTATCGCAGATCAAAGAGAGACAAGGGCGCGAGGGGTTCGGATTCCTCCGGGAGCGTTAAATCGGGGCGGGTGTACCCGGCTCGCCCGGCGCGGACGGTCGATATCGTGAAGGGGATGCCGCGACGTCGCGAGCGGTCCGATCCAAATGCGATCCCCCCGACGCCCCTTTCCGACGACGGTTGACGGGCGGATCCGCCGGGGGTCCTATGCGCCGCGCCCGTCCCCCCGGACACCCGGACCCGGACCGCCCGTACCCCGGACCAAGGCCTTCATGCGTATCCTGTTTTTCTCCGAGCAATCGCCCTATCTCCGCGCCCGGGTCGGGGGGGCCGAGAATTCCATGCGGCTGATCGCCGAGGGGCTGGCGGCGCGCGGGCACGCGGTCACCTATGCCTCGTTGCGGCCGGACATGGCGCCCTTCGCGCGCGAGACCTCGGTGAACGGGGTCACCCTCCTGCTCTGCCCCGGGCCGCGGCGGAGCCCGCGGGCCCGGATCTCGCGCCAGATCGAGCGGCGGCTCGGCCTGCCGCCCGGGCGGATCGGCGGGCGGATCGGCGCGCGCCTCGACGCGGCCGCCTGGGCGCGGGTCCGCCGGCGGCTGTTCGGGGGCGCGCGGTCGGGGGCGCGGCGGTTCGACCTGCTCTATGGCTTCTACGAGATGGATTTCCTCGACCAGGCGCTGGCGGCGCGCGGCGCCGAGGCGGCGGGGATGGCCATCGTCCTGCGCATGGCGGGGGTCAGCTGGCACGATGCGATCCTGGCCGGCGGCGGCCCCGGCTCGCCGGCGGCGGCGCGCTACGGCCGGGTGTTCAACGGGGTCGACGCGATCAACTACCTCTCGGACCGCTCGCGCGCCCTCGTCGAGGAGAAGGCGGCCGAGGCCGGGCTCGCCCTCGCCCCCCGGAGCGCCTTCGTCGCCGATATCGGCGTCGATGTCGGCCGGGTGGCGCGCGGCTGGCAGGGGCCGAGCCCCGGCCCCGGCCTCGAGCTCCTCGTCGCGACGCGCTTTTCCTGGCCGCAGAAGCGGCAGGACCTGCTGATCGAGGCGCTCGGCCTCGTCAAGGACCGGCTGCCCTTCCGGGTCACCATGGTCGGCACCGGCGAGACGGCGGCCCGGAACGCCCGCCGGCGCGACGCGCTCGGGCTGGCCGACCGGGTGGAGATCAGGCCCTTCCTGCCGCAGGAAGAGCTCTGGGCGGCGATGCGGCGGGCGGACCTGCTCTGCCATCCCTGCGACCATGAGGGGGTGAGCAAGGTGATCCTCGAATCGATGATGCTCGGCCTGCCGGTGCTCGCCTCGGACGTGCCCCCCCTGCCCGACTATGTGATCGAGGGCGAGACCGGAACCCTTGTCGCCAACACGCCCGAGGCCTGGGCGGCGAAGCTCCTCGAGATCGCCGCCGCCAAGGACCGGCTGCCGGCGCTGAGCGCCCGCGCCCGGCGCTTCGTCGAGACGACCTACGACACCGGCCGCAACATCGCCCTCTACGAGGCGCGGTTCCGCGAGCTGGCCGAGAGACGCGGCTGACGCCGCCGCGCCCGGGGTCTATTCCGCGGCGACTCCATGGTCCCTGTCGCCTTTGGCGACCCTGTGGTCCCTGTCGCCTTCGGCGACGTAATGGTCCTTGTCGCCTTCGGCGACGTGATGAACCCTGTCGCCTTCGGCGACGTCATGGTCCCTGTCGCCTTCGGCGACGGAGAGCCCGGCGAGCCAGTTGGCCTTGGGGGCGCGTATCCAGTAGCGGGTGACCGGGCGGCCGGCGGCGAGGAGGTCGGAGACGGTGACGAAGGCATAGTCCGGCAGGCGCTCGGCGAGCAGGGCGAGCGCGCCGATGGTGGGGGCGCGGTCGCGGTGCCGCGGCTCGGCGAAGGAATAGAGCGTGTCATGCAGGAGCACGATCGCCCCCGGCGCCGCCTCGGCGACGATCCGGCCGGCGATCGCCTCGGCGCCGTCGTCGAGCCAGTCGCGGCCGACCACGCTCCAGATCACCACGCGGTAGCCGAGGCGGCGCGCGGCGAGATGGGTGGCGAGGCTCTGGTCGCCATAGGGCGGGCGCAGCAGCTTCTGGCCCCGCGGCGCCAGCGTGGCGCGGGTCCGGGCGATCTGGTCGCGGACCGCCGCCCCGGGCAGGGTCGGCAGCGAGGGATGGTCCCAGCTGTGATTGCCGATCTCGTGACCCTCGGCGGCGATGCGGGCCACGAGCTCGGGATGGCGCGCCGCCCGCTCGCCGACGAGAAAGAAGGTGGCGCGCATGCCGTGGCGGGCGAGCGCGTCGAGCACGGCCGGCGTCGTCTCCGGATCCGGCCCGTCGTCGAAGGTGAGCGCCATGCGCTTCTCGGCCAGCCGGACCGACAGGATCGAGCCGGCCACCGGGCGCAGCGCCCGGTGCGCCGCCCGCCGCGCCAGCCCGCGCGCCCGGCCGAGGAGCGGCGGCGGCGCGGCGGCGGGCGCCTCGCCCCGCGCCTCATCCCGCGCGGGCGGGGCCTTCGGCGAGGGTTCCGGCGGGGCGACGCCGAAGGCGAGCGAGCCGGCGAGATCGCCGACCGCGCCGCCGAGCGCGCGCTGGACCCGCGCCAGATCGTCGGCGGGGCGCGCCCGGCCGGTCAGCGCGTCCTTCAGCAGCGCGCCGCGCAGCCGGCCGATCCGGGCGAGGAGCGCGATCCAGGGCCCGGGCGCCCAGCGGTTCCCGGGCGCGTAGCGCCGGCGCAGCAGCCCGCGGAAATAGCTGTACTGATAGCCCTGGCGATAGATCGAGCCGGGATCGAGCCGGAAGCGGTAGTTATAGACCGCGTCCGGCACGTATTTCATGTCATAGCCGGCGAGATGGACGCGGACGCAGAAATCATCGTCCTCCATCACCCGGAAGGCCGGATCGAAGCCGCCGACCGCCTCGGCCACCTCGCGGTGAAAGCCCAAGGTGGCGCCGCCGGCCATCGGGCTGAAGGGCGCGTGCGGGATGAAGCCGAGCCCGGTCTCCTGCTGCTGCCGGCGCTGGCCGACGGCCCAGTCGGGATTGAGGACGCGCACATCCATGCGGGCGGCGACCAGGGGCTCGGTCGCGAGCGCGGCGCCCATGGCGGCGAGCCAGCCCGGGGCCACCGTGTCGTCGGCGTCGCAGAACAGCAGCGACCGGCCGCGCGCGGCGCGGATCGCGGTATTGAGCGCGAAGACCTTGCCCTTCTCGGCCGAGGCATCGACCCGGCGCATCCGGGTGCCGGGATGGGCGGCGGCGGTTTCCGCGAAGATCGCCGCCGAGGCGTCGGTCGAACCGTTGTCGGCGAAGACGATCTCCCAGGGGCGGTCCCAGACCTGGGCGACGAGGCTCAGGAGCGTCTCGCCCAGCGTCTCGGCGCCGTTGTAGCAGGCGATGATCACGCTGACCGCCAGCGCCTCGCCTGCCCCGGATCCCCCATCGGCGGACCCCTCGCGGACCGCGGACGCGGCCTCCTCGCCCGGCGCGAGCCAGGCCGGCTTTCCCTCGAACATCGAAAACCCCACCACGCTTGACCGGCGTCCGCGCCCCCCCCTGGACCCGCGCGCCGTTCCTACCCCCGGCGCCGGCCTGTCCGCCGGCGCCCGCTTCCTCCCGCGCCGGGCCCCTTCGACCCCGCGCCTTCCGGCGCCAGCCTTTGGCCAGCGCGTTTCTCAGGGGCCGGCCTTCGGCGCCCGGCCCCGTCGCCAAAGCGGCGGGCTTACCTGCCGGCCATCCCCGACGCGTCAATAATAGCCGTATTCCTCGCCGCCGTAGCGGCATTTGTTCAGCACCACGCCGAGCACATTGGTCTGTTCCGACAGTTCGTGCTCGCATTTGTCGACTTCGTCGAGGCGGCTCTTCTCGGCGGCGGCGACCAGCAGCACGCAATCGAGATGCGGCAGGAAGGCCATCACATCGTCGCTCTGCAGCATCGGCGGCAGGTCATAGAGCAGCACGTCGGGCTGGAACGCGGCCTTGAGCCCGGCCACGCCCTGCGCCGTCGCCGGATTGAGCAGGAGCTCGGACGAGGCGCGGATGCTGGCGGCGTTGGTGCCGATGGCGAGATTGTCGCCGTAGCGCACGAAATTCTCGGCCACCGGGCGCGTCCCCTGCAGCACGCTGGCCATCGATTGCGGCGCGGCGAGGCCGAGATGGCGCGCCACCGCCGGCCGGCGCAGGTCGAGATCGACGAGCACCGTGCGGATCTCCGGCTGATGGGCGAGGCTGAAGGCGAGATTGAGGCTGACCGTGGTCTTGCCGCAATCGGCGGTCGGCGAGGTGATGCGGCGAGCTCGAGCCAGGCCGGGCCCGGCCCCTGCGCCGCGCCAGGCGCGCCTGGCGCGCCGCCGCCACCGGCCCCGCGCCGAGCGCCGGCGCGGGGCCGCCGGCCGGCGCCTCGCCCCGCTGTTCCTTGGCCTTCTGGATGGCTGCCTGGATGCGTTCCATCAAAGTCTCTTTCCCATGGGCCGGGCCGGATCTCGTCCCCTGGCCGTCGCGTCTCGTCGCGGGCCTCCCCCGGGGGGCCCGCCCTGGCCGTCACTGCGTTCCGTCACTGCGCCGGCGGCGGATCCTCCGCGGCGATGCCCACCTTGGCGAGCCCGTCGTCGACCAGAAGATCGATCGGCATGTAATAGGTATGGATCGCGAAGAGCGCCGCCGGGATGCCGACGACGATCACCGCGAGGGCGGCGGCGATGATCGCGCGCTTGCGCCGCACCTCGCCCGGGGTGCGGATATAGGGCACGGTGGCGAAGGGCTGCATGCCGAGCTGGGCGGTCAGCTCGACCGGCCGGCGGATCGAGCGGTTCAGCATCTCCATCAGCACGATGAAGCCGAGCCCGGCGCCGAGCCCGCCGACGAGGCCGGCGGCGGCGATCAGCTTGCGGTTCGGGCTCGAGGGCGCCGTCGGCATGTTCGGCTGCTCGATCAGGCTGAAGCGCTCGCCCTTGGACAGGACCTCGATACGCTCGCCCACCGTCGCCTGGCCGGTATTCTCGACGGCGGCGTTGTACTGGGTCTGGATATTGGCCAGCTCGCGCTCCAGCCCGCCGAGGATCTGCTCGTTGACCGGCGTCGCCTGGATCGAGGCGCTGAGATCGTCGAGCGTCTTCTGGATCGTCGCCTTGTCGTCGGCGATGAACTTCAGCCGCGCGTCGATCGGCGCGAGCTCGAGATCGAGCTCGGAGGCGGGGGCGGCCGCCTTGCCGTCCGGGCCCGGCACGGCGCGCGACGCCCGCTGCTCGTCGACGAGCTTGGCGAGGCCGGCGACCTGGTTCTCCAGCATGCGGATGCGCGGGCTGTTCGCGGCGTAGATCGTGCGCTGCTGCACGAGCTCGTTGCGCAGCGCGTCGAGCTGCTGCTCCTCGGGGCTGAGATCGCCGACGGCGGCCGAGCGGCCGGTGCGCTCGAACACCCAGACCACGGTGGCGCGCTGGTTGCGCAGGTCGGATTCCTCGCGTTCGAGCGCGATCAACCGCTCCTGCTCGAGGATCTGGCGGTTGCGCCGCTCCTCCAGGCTGTCGGGCAGCGCCTCGAAATTCTTGGTCTTGAAATCGGCGATCTTGTGGCTCTGCCGCTCGAGCTCGCCCGCCAGCCGCTGGACCTCGGCCTGGAAGAAGGTGAGCGTGTCGTTGGCCCGGCCCTGGCGCAGCTTGACATTCTCCTCGAGCACCAGATTGACCAGCTCGTTCGCGCCCTTGTTGGCGAATTCGGCCGTCGGCGCGTCGAAGGAGACGCCGATGATCGTGGCGCCCGGCAGCTCGGCCGCGCGGGTCGGATCGGGGGTGAAGCCGATGAAGGTGACGCGGTCGCGGATGTCGGCGACCATGGCATTGGCCGTCATCGCCGGCTCGACCCCGGCATAGAGCCCGATCCGCTCGGCGAGGGCGAGCAGGTTTGCCCGCGTCATCAGCCGCTGCTCGATGATCTGGGCCTGCTCGTAGGGATTGACCGGCACGGTGGTCTGGGCGAGCTTGTCGGGGATCTGCTGCGGCTCGACCAGCATGCGGGCGCCGCTGGTATAGACCGGCGGCAGGATCATCGCCACGGTCACCGCCGCCGCCGTCAGGAAGGCGACGATCACCATGAAATAGGGCAGCCGGCGCAGGAACACCGCCCAGTAGAACTTCAGATCGAGATTAACCATCGGCAAGTCCGTTTCCCGCCCCGTCTCTTCAAATGTCGCGTCGAGGACCCGGGTCGTCCGGGCCAGCTTCCTTTCGAACCGGTCTTTCCGGACCGGTCCCCGCCTATACCACCATCTTCAGGTTGCCATGCGCCCGCCGGTCGGTGACCACCTGCTCGATCACCCCGGAATCGACCATGTCGAGCCCGTCGGTGAAGGCATAGACCATGGCATAGTCGCAGATCTGGTTGACGAGCCGGGGCACGCCGCGCGCGGCGAGATGCACGCATTCGCAGGCGGCGGGCGTGAAGATCTCGCGGCTCGCCCCCGCCACCGCCAGCCGGTGGGCGATATAGGCGCGCACCGCCTCGGCCGACATCGCCGGCAGGTGGTATTCCGCCGCCACGCGCTGCGCGAACTGGGTCAGCCGCGGCTGGGCGATCAGGTCGCGCAGCTCCGGCTGGCCGACGAGCACCAGCTGGATCAGCTCGTCCTTGTCGGCGTTGATGTTGGAGAACATCCGCAGTTCCTCCAGCGTCTCGGTCGAGAGGTTCTGCGCCTCGTCGAAGATCAGCATGGTGCGGCGGCCGGAGGCGTATTCCTCGATCAGGAATTCCTGGAACTGGGCGAAGAGCTGCACATAGCTCGCCGAATTGTCGGTCGGCACGCCGAGCGCCATCAGGACCCAGTGCAGGAGCTCGCCCCGGTTGCCTTGGGCGTTCGAGATGAGGCCGACGGTGAATTCCTCGGGCAGCGTGCGCAGGAGGTGGCGCAGGAGCGTGGTCTTGCCGGCGCCGATCTCGCCGGTGATGACGGTGATCGGCGCATGGGTCAGCATGCCGTATTCCAGCATGGCATAGGCCCGGGTATGGTTCTCGGACCAATAGAGGAAGTCCGGGTCGGGCAGCAGCGTGAACGGGCGCTCGGACAGCCCGAAGTGCTCGTTATAGATCGACAAAGTACTCGTCATACCCATCCCACACCTACCCGTCCCGCCGCGGTCGGGCCATTCCGCCGAAAGGGCACACTGCGGCCCCGGCGTTAAAGTAGCGTAAGTCCCCGGTTTCGCCTCATACAGATTTCCCCCTGCCTTATCATCCCCATTTTTCCCCAAGGCCGGCGATCGGCTCCGGCGGCGCACAATCCGTGTGCATTTCGCCACTGGACCGGCGGCGCGGCCCCGGACGCCGGCGCCTAAATACGAGGCAAAATTCGCGCGCGGGTTGCAGGATTCCAGCCGGATTCCGGGATTTCCCGGCCTTTGCCAAGGGCTTCCTTCGCAGTTGCAACCTTTGGTTGCGGGTGCGAAAGGCATTAACGATGCCATTAAAACATCATGAAATTTTGATTGAGGTTCGAGCTTAAAAGTGTCTTAATGGCCCCTGGTGAGAGGGGTAACTCGCCCAACGATTTTCTGTGCCGCGGGGGAAGCGCCGGAGACGAGGAGACAGGCGGAATTCCGGGCGTTCCCAAGCGAAGCCCCCGGGCCCAACTGCCAAAATCCGCGTCAGTTCGGCGTTGTGCCGCATCGTTGTGTTTTTGGGCTTGGGTGGATTTATGACGCATTCTCCGAATATCGAGGCCGATCTGGCCGGGGCCGCCTTCGTGACCAAGACCGGGCCTTCCAAGCGCTCAGGTCTCTACGCCGGCTTCTTCAAGCGCGTCCTCGACATCCTGGCGGTCGTGCTGTCGGCGCCGCTGGTCCTGCCCCTGCTCCTGGTGTTCGGCTTCCTGATCGCCCGCGACGGCGGTCCGATCTTCTATTCCCAGTCGCGGATCGGCCGCGGCGGCAGGACCTTCCGCATCTGGAAGCTGCGCTCGATGGTGGTCGACGCCGACGCGACGCTCGAGGATTACCTCGCCTCCGATCCGGCCGCTCGCGCCGAGTGGAACGAGCATCAGAAGCTGAAGGACGATCCGCGGATCACCCCGGCTGGCCGGCTGATCCGCAAGACCTCGCTCGACGAGCTGCCGCAGCTCTGGAACGTGCTCGTCGGCGACATGAGCCTCGTCGGCCCGCGGCCGATGATGCCGAACCAGACCCAGCTCTATCCGGGCCGGGCCTATTACCGGCTGCGCCCCGGCCTGACCGGCTTCTGGCAGATCAGCCACCGCAACGAGACCTCCTTCGCCGGCCGCGCCGCCTATGACACGCAATATGCCCGGCGGATGTCGTTCCTGACCGATGTCTTCGTGCTGCTGGCGACGGTCTGGGTGGTGATCCGCGGCACCGGCTACTGAGCCTTTCCGCCTGAGCGCCTGATCCCTCCAATTCCGGCGCCGCGCCGGCGGGGCGGGTCCAGGACCCCGACGGCACGGTCGAGCGCACCCCTCCGGCGCGCGTTTCCGTATCCACCGGGCGGCCGCCCTTCTCCTCTGTCCCCATCACCACTTCGCCGACGATCGGCGCGAGCGGGTAACACGGTGACCGGGGGCGAGGCGCCGGGGCGTTTGCTCCGGCCGCGCGCCCGCGCGACCTGCCACTGGCGGGTCGGCAAGGCGCGGACGCGGAGAAATCTCGGAGGGCCACGCGAGGAAGGGCGGATCGTCACGCGGGCGCGGAGATGATTTCGAACGACCCGCCACGCGCCCCCCTGAAGACGGGGGTGGGCAACCCGGTGGGCGCGCCTCTCCGCCCCATCGGCGCCTCCGCGCCCATCGGCGTCCAATTTGCTTTTTCTTAACCGGCCCGCCCGCTATCCTGTCGCGGGCGGACCCGCGCGCGCCCGCCCGCGACAGGCTCGGACCCCCGCGCACCCCCCGCCGCGCGCCAGACAGCGGATCCCACCCCGACAGCGGACCCCCCGGAGTCTTCCCATGCGCCTCTCCCTTCGGCCGGCCGGCCGGCTCCTCCTCCTCGTCCTGGCGCTTGGGCTCGCCGGCTGCGACACCGCCGAGGAGCGGGCCGAGGCGCATTACCAGCGCGGCGAGGCCCTGCTCGCCGCGGGCGATACCGACCGCGCGCTGGTCGAGTTCCGCAATGTCTTCCGCCTGAACGGCGCCCATATCCCGGCGCGGCTCGAATATGCCCGGGTGATGCGCGGCCGCGGCGAGACCCGCGAGGCCATCGGCCAGTATCTGCGCGTCGCCGAGCAGGACCCGACCAATCTCGAGAGCCAGCGCGCGGTGGCCGAGATGGCGCTCCTGTCACAGGATTTCGCCACCGCCGAGGAACACGCCGCCGAGGCCTGGCTGCTGGCGCCGAAGGATCCGGCGGTGCGCGCGCTGAAGGCGACCCTCGACTTCCGCCATCCCGAGACGCGGGCCGACGCGGTGGCGATGGCGCGCGGCGTGCTGGCCGAGACGCCGGACAATGTCGCGGCCAGCATGGTGCTGATCGCCGACCGGATGAACGCCGGCGCCCCGGACGCGGCGCTGCCGCTGATCGACGCCGCGCTCGCCAGCGCGCCCAAGGACGAGGGGCTGCGCCTCGCCCGGCTGACCGCGCTCGAACGGCTCGGCGACACCGCCGGCGCCGGCGAGGAGCTCCGCCGCATGGCCGGGCTCTTCCCCGACGATCCCGGCGTGCGCCAGGCGCTGATCCAGTGGTATCTCCGCGCGAACGATCCGGACGGCGCCGAGGCGGTGCTGCGCGCCGAGGCGGCGCGCGATCCCGCCGACGCCGAGGCGGCGCTGACCGTGACCCGCTTCCTGCTCCAGGTCCGGGGACCGGCGGCGGCGCGGGCCGCGCTCGACCAGGACATCGCGGCGGCGCAAGCGGCGGGGCGCGATCCCCGGCCGTTCCAGCGGGTGCTGGCCGGGCTCGATTTCTCCGAAGGCCGGACCGACCAGGCGATCGCCGCGCTCGTCGCGCTGCTCGACGGGGCGGAGCCCTCGGATGCGACGCGCGACCTGCGGGTGGCGCTCGCCCAGATGCGGGCCGCGACCGGCCAGCCGGCGGAGGCATCGGCCCTGCTCGCCAGCGTGCTCGAGGCCGATCCGAACCATGTCGAGGCGCTGAAGCTGCGCGCCCGGCTGGCGATCGAGGCCGACCGGCCGGACCAGGCGATCCAGGACATGCGGACCGCCGCCAGCTCGGCGCCGCGCGATCCCGAGATCATGACCATCATGGCGCTGGCCCATGAGCGCGAGGGCAGCCGCGAGCTCGCCGGCGAGCGGCTGGCGCTCGCCGTGGAAATGTCGGGCCAGGCGCCGGAGGAGAGCCTGCGCTATGCGCGCTTCCTGCTGCGCGACGGGCGGATCGGCCCGGCCGAGGGCGTGGTGACCGACGCGCTGCGCCGCGCGCCGGACGATCCCGACCTGCTCGCTTTGCTCGGCGAGATCCATCTCCAGCGCCAGGACTGGGCGCGGGCCGCCCAGGTCGCCGACCTGCTGGCCGCCGCCGCCGCCGGCGACCAGGAAATCGCCGCCGAGGCGACCCGCCTCCGGGCGGCGAGCCTGCGCGGCCAGGGCCGGACGGCGGAGATGATCACCGCGCTCCAGGGCCTTTCCGGACCGGAAGGGGGACAGGCGGGCGGAACCGGGGGTGGAACCGAGGGCGGGGCGATCGCCGATCTCGTCGAAGGCTATGTCGATGCCGGCGACCTCGCCGGGGCGCGCGGCTATCTCGAAACGCTCCTCGCCCGCGAGCCCGGCAATCTCAGCGCGCGGCTGACGCTGGCCGGGCTCGACCAGATGGAAGGCGCGGCGGCGGCCGCCGAGGCGGGCTATCGCGCGGTGATCGCCGCCGCCCCCGCCCTGCCCCAGGCGCGCCAGGCGCTCTTCGCCTTCCTCGCCGCCGAGGGCCGGACGGCGGAGGCGGCCGCCGCGCTCGACGAGGGCCTCGCCGCCGCGCCGGACAGCGCCGCGCTGCTCTTCGACAAGGCGGGGCTCCTGGAGAGCCGGGGCGACATCGACGGCGCGATCGCCATCTACGAGACGCTCTATGCCCGCGACAGCGCCGCGCCGGTCATCGCCAACAATCTCGCCAGTCTCCTCGCCAGCTATCGCGACGATCCGGCCAGCCTCGAGCGGGCCTTCGCCATCGCCCGCCGGCTGCGCGGCTCGGACGTGCCCTATTTCCAGGATACCTACGGCTGGATCCTGCATCGGCGGGGCGACGAGGAGGAGGCCCTGCGCTATCTCGCACCGGCGGCCGCCGCGCTGCCGGAGAACGCGCTCGCCCAGTTCCACCTCGCCGTGACCGCGCGCGCGCTCGGCCCGGGGGCGGCGGCGCGGGCGAGCTAACGCCGCGCGCTGGAGGCCGCCGCCGCCGGCGGCCCGCCGCTGCCCGGCGCCGTCGCCGAGACCGTGCGCCAGCGCCTCGCCGAACCCGAGGCGCCAGCCGCCGCTCCGGCGCCCACCCCCGCGCCCACCCCGGGCTGACGGTCAGCCCCATCCTGCCGTTGCCGTTCGAGATTTCCCGCGCCCGCACCTTGCCGACCTGCCAGTGGCAGGTCGCGGCGGGCGCGCCCCGGAGCAAACTTGCGCAGGGCGCGAGGGGTCGAGATTTCTCCGGAGTTCTCAATCGGGACGGGTGTGCCCGGCTCGCCCGTTGAAAACGGGCGTGCCCCGGCAGGGCACGCCCGTCACGATCTCGCCGACGGTCGATCTCGTGAAGGGAAGGCGGCGGCGCGAGCCGTCCGATCCAATCCCCCCGCGCTGACGGTCAGCCCCCGAAATCTCACCCCCGGGCGAAGGCGCGCAGGCGGGCGAGGAAATCGGCCGGGGCGGCGGTGTCGAGCGCGCCGGCGCCGACGCCGCCGGCCCGCGCCTCGGCGAGGCGCGCCGCGAGATCCCGCTCGGTATCGGCGACATAGATGCCCGGCCGGGTGCGCAGCCAGCCGGCGGTGTCGAGCTGATGGTCGTTGGTATGTTCGCCGAAGGCCGCGCGCCGGGGCAGGAGCACGATCGGCTTGCCCTTGTCGCCGGCGGTGATCACCGAGCCCATGCCGGCATGGGCGACGACGAGCTCGGCGCCGGCGACGGCGGCGTTGTACTCCTCGAAGCCGAGCTCGCGCGCCCAGCCCATGTGCCGGGGCTCGTAGCCGCCGGCGCCGATCTGGGCGAAGATCTCGCCCTTGCCCGCGCCGCCCGCGCCGGCCCAGTCGTCCATGGCCCGGACCAGCCGGTCGAAGGGGAACATCGAGCCGATGGTGACGAAGATCATCGGCCGGCTCACAGCACCGCGCCCCAGAAATCCGGGCCGCCCGGCCGGCTGAGATGCTCCCATTGCACCAGCCAGGCATCGGCCACCGGCCGGGCGAGCTTGCCCGACAGCGACAGCTTCTCGGTATTGGCGATGGAATCGATCCAGATGGTCCGGCTGCGGGTCAGGATCTTGCCGGCGACGAGCGCCAGCAGCCCGGGCGCCGCGCCGGTGGTGACCACGAGATCGGGCCGTTCGGCGCGCACGATCCGCGCGATCCGCCAGAGGATGCCGGGAATCGCGCCGGGATTCTTCCGCGTGACGTTGCGGACCTTGTAATAGCGCACCGGACCGAGGTCGGGATCGGCGCGGTTGCCGACGCTGAGATAGACGAGATCCATCCCTTCGAACGCGGGCAGGATCCGGCGCATCTGTACCCAATGGCCGCCGGCGGAGCAGGCAATCAAGACTTTCACACTCGTTCCTCCAGGCACCGGCGGCGCGCCGCGCCCCCGTCCCCACGCGACACACCGGACTGGGCTTGTTCTAGCGCGCGCGCCGGCAAAGGGAAATTCGCTTTTGGGCCCGCGGTATTCCTCCGCCTGAAACCGCTTCCGGAGCGGAGCCCGTCCCGGCCCGTCCGGTCAGAGCGCCGCGCCGGTCCGCGCGGCGAAGGGCGCGAGGCGGGGGTCGCGGAACAGCAGCGACCCGAGATAGCGCGCCCCCGCCGGGGTGAGATGGTTGCCGTCGAAGCTGATCATCCCGCCGTCCGGCGCGAAGAGCGGGCAGTCGGGCGCCGCGCCGCAGACGAGTCCTTGCGTATCGACGAACATCTCCGGCCGCACCGTCCGGCGCATGATCGCGTTGGTCTCCGCATGGTCGGGCCGGGGCCCGCTCCGCAAGGCGAGCCGCGCGGCGGGATCCATGCCGATGAAGCTTCGCGGATTGAAATAGCCGAAGCTCTTGCGGCCGATCACCAGCACGGTCTGGTCGGGGCGGAAGTCGAAATTCGCCACCGTCTCGGCGATGCGCGCGCCCGACCAGGGGCGCCAGCTGAAGGCGAAGACCACCACGTCGGCCTCGTGGGCCAGCGGCACCAGGTCGGCGGCCTGGACCTCGCGCGCGCAGCTCGCCGCGTAGGGCCCGAGCAGCGGCGCCACGTCCTCGGGCCCGAGATAGATCTGGCAGGTGGAGAGAAAGCGCCGGGTCACGATCTGGTAGCCGGGGAAGCCGCCGGTCTCCTGGATCATGTTGTAGAAATCCTGCGAGAAGGAATCGCCGATGATCAGCAGCCGCGGCCGCCCGTCGTCGGTGAAATCGGCCGCCGTCAGGCGATTGTAGCCGCGCTCGACATAATCGGCATGCGCGGCGAGCGGCACGGTGAACTGCCGCTGCTCGGGCGGATAGCGCCCCGGAAGCGCTGCGAGCAGCGGCGAGACGAGCGCGAGGACGAGCAGCCCGGCGCTGGCGGCGAGGCCCTGGGTGAGGATGCCTCGGGCGTTGACCACCGTCCGGTCGCGGAACGGCCGCTCGACATAGCGCCAGGTCAGCGCGGCGAGGAGGAGCGACAGGAGGGCGAGGGCCAGCATCAGCCGGTCGCCGGGCTGGCGGAAGGAGGCGAGCCGGGCGAAGGCGAAGAGCGGCTGGTGCCAGAGATAGGCGCTGTAGCTGATCAGCCCGACGAAGACCACCGGCCGCCAGGCGAGCAGCCGGCCGGCGAGCGCGCCCGGCGCGGCGAAGAGCACGACGAGCACGGTCCCGAGGGTGGGCAGCAGCGCGTAGAGGCTCGGGAACGGCGTCTCGACGTCGTAGAGCCCGACGCTGGCGAGGATCATCGCGAGGCCGAGCGCCGCGGCGGCGCCGGCGAAGCGGCCCTCGACCCGGACGAGGCCGCGTCGGCTGAGGTAGAAGGCGGCGAGCGAGCCGAGCCCGAGCTCCCAGGCCCGGGTCGGCAGGAGAAAGAAGGCCGGCACCGGCCAGCGGTGGACGGCATATTCGGCGAGCGCGAGGCTCGCCAGCGTGCCGGCGAGGATCCCGGCCAGCGCGCCGCGCGGCCCGAGCCGCCAGAGCAGGAGGAGGCCGAGCGGGAACAGCATGTAATACTGCTCCTCGACCCCGAGGCTCCAGGTATGGAGCAGCGGGTTCTCCTCGGCGGCGCGCGAGAAATAGTCGGTGGTCTGCCAGAAATAGATGTTGGAGCCGAAGGCCAGCACCGAGATCAGCGCATGGGTGAAGCCCTCGAACTCGTCCGGCAGCATCAGCCGGAAGGCGACGGGCAGCGTGGCCAGCATCACGAAATAGAGCGCCGGCAGGATGCGCCGCGCCCGCCGCTCGTAGAAGCGCAGGAGCGAGAAGCGGCCGGCGGAAATCTCGGCCAGCAGGATCGAGGTGATGAGATAGCCCGACAGCACGAAGAACACATCGACGCCGACGAAGCCGCCGGAGAAGCGCTCGAAGCCCGCGTGGAACAGGATCACCGGCACGACGGCGACGGCGCGGAGCCCGTCGATCTCACTGCGGTACTTCATGGAACGGCGCGAACTCGGGTACGGGACACTTGAAACGGGCGGAAAGGGAACGGCGCGGCGCGAATGCGCGGCCGCCGCGCGAACTTCCATCCGCGCGCTCCGGCCGGCGCCGAGATTGGCAAACCGCGCCGCCCCTGCCAAGCGGAATCGCCGAAGGGCCGGGGGATCGCAATTGGCGTGGCGGTTCGAGATTTCCCGCGCCCGTATCTTGCCGACCTGCCAGTGGCAGGGCGCGCGGGCGCGCGCCCGGAGGAAACCTCCGGAGGCCGCGAGGGATCCGGATTTCTCCGGGAGCTCTCAATCGGGGCGGGTGTGCCCGGCTCGCCCGTTGCAAACGGGCGTGCCCCGTCGGGGCACGCCCGTCACGATCTCGCCAACGGTCGATATCGTGCAGGGAATGCTGCCACGTCGCGCGCGATCCATTCCGGGGAAGACAGGGAGGATCCGGGCAATCAGGGCCCGGCCCCCGAAAGCCTCAGGAAACCGCGCGCAGCGCGCCTTCCAGCGCGTAGCGCGCATATTCGGGAATCTGGCCCGCGGCCCGTTCCGGCGCCTGGTAGGGCTTCTGCCCCGGGGCGCGGCGGCAGGCCTGCACCACGAATTCCACCAGCACGTCGGCCGGGAAGCGCTCGACCGGGAAGCCCGGGGCGTAGGAGAAGGCCTCCAAGAGCCGGGGATCGACGCAGGTCCGGCTGCGCAGCGCCATCGCCTGCCCGGCGAAGAGCCGGCAGAGCCCGCGCTCGCGGCTGCGGACGACCATCCCCTGGTGGCGGTGATCGCGGGCGAGCCCGCCCATCAGATGGTCGAGCGCGCCGGCGCCGCCCTCCAGCACCTGGGCGAACCAGCCGTCGAGAAAGACGAGGCCGCCGGTGATCCCGGCGAGGCTGTTGGCGGGATGGGCGGTCCGGATGATCCCGAACACGTCCTCGCGACGCAGACCCGGCGTCGCCCGGCTGACATAGGTGATCCGTTCAAGCATGCTCGATTTCCTTTGCCTGTCGTCGCCGCCGCCCGGGCCGCTCTCGTCGTTCTCCGGGGGGCGGGGGCCTCAGAATGTCCGCGATTCATGAAGCCTTCCTGAATGATCCGCCTGAGCGGGACGCGCGTCGAGCGGGCGCCGCGGCCGGCCCGCGGTTTCCCGCCCTTCTGTTGCAGAATGACTACGCCCGGAGCGTCAAATGCCGCGTCGCCAGTGAAATCGGGCGTTTGGGCTTTCCGCCTCGCGCGGAACCGTGATTAAAAAGACACCAACCAATCAACGAGGCGGATCGATGAGACCGACTGTACTTGCCATCCTGTTCGCGATGCTCGCGGCGCCGGCGGCCTTCGCCCAGGCGGCGGGCTACCGGATCCAGCCGGGCGACTCCCTCGCGATCACCGTGCTCGAGGACGATACGCTGAACCGTCAGCTCCTCGTGCTGCCCGACGGACGCATCTCGGTGCCGCTCGCCGGTTCCGTGACCGCCGGCGGCCGCACCGTCGAGCAGGTCGAGCAGACCATCGCCGACCGCCTGGCCTCGAATTTCGCCGTGCGCCCCAGCGTCTTCGTCTCGGTGGCCGCCGTGGACGAGAACGCCGGCACCTTCCCGATCTATGTGATGGGCCAGGTCGGCAATCCCGGCATGGTCGAGGTCGAGCCGGGCACCACCCTCCTGCAGGCGATCGCGCTGGCCGGCGGGCTCGACCGCTTCGCCGCGACCAAGCGCATCCAGCTGCGCCGGACCGACGTGAGCGGCCAGCAGAAGCTGTTTCTCTTCAACTACAAGGCCGTCGAGCGCGGTGGATCGATCGAATCGATGATCACGCTGCGCGAAGGCGACGTGCTGCTCGTTCCCGAACGTCGCCTGTTCGAGTGAGGCCGCGGTCCATGAGACGTGCCTCGACAGCCTCGACCCGGACCCGCCGGGCCTCCATCGCCGCCGTCCTCCTCGCCGGCTCGGCCAGCGGCGCGGCCTTCGGCCAGGGGCTGGAGGGCTCGACCCTCAGCGCGACCGTTTCCGAGCGGTTCGAGGTGAACGACAATTACGACCTCGACGATCCCTCGCCGGGAACGAGCTATTTCGCCGATACGCGGCTGACCCTCGGCTTCCTGAACACGACGCCGACGCAGAATTTCCAGCTCGGCTTCAGCACCGGCCTGCGCGCGCTCTGGCAGGCGGAGGAGCCGTTCGAATTCACCCTCGCCTCGCCGACCGGCGCCTCGCTCGATTATGACAACGAATGGTCGGACGGCCTGTTCGACATGTCCTTCGACTATCGCCAGCGCCAGGTCGATTTCACCGAGTCGGTCGAGGAAGACACCGATTCCGACGGTCTGCCCGATTCGCTCGACCAGCTCGAGAACGACACGCGCGAGATGCGCTACGACGCCAATGTCGGCGTCGCCTTCGGCACCTCGACCCCGAGCAGCTACGAATTGCGCTTCATCGGCAGCCGGGTCGATTATTCCGACGTCACGATCGACCAGGTGCCGCGCAGCACGGCCGAGGGCGAGGCGGCCTGGAACCTGCAGTTCAATCCGGTGATGGCGAGCCGGGTGACCGGCGACTATCTCTATTACAGCGCCGACAACGACGACGAGACCGAGCTGCGCCGCGCCTCGGTCGGCGCCGGCGTCGTCTATACGCCGGACGAGAACACCAGCGTCGGCGTCGGCGTCAATTACGCCGACCGCCGGCGCACCGATCTCGTGGGCGACTCGCGCGAGACCACCGAGAGCAACAACGGCCCGGGCGTCACCGGCGAATTCTCCTATACCACCGAGGATCTGGTGTTCAGCGGCGAGGGCGAATGGACCTCGGCGGCGCCGACCACCCGGCTCTCCGGCACGATCCGCGCCGTCTATACCCTGCCGCGCGGCCGGCTGATCGGACGGGTGTTCCAGAACTATACCGGCACCTCGGGCGGCTCGGACGAGGCGCGGGTCACCGGCGTCGGCATCGGCCTCGTGCGCGAGCTGACCACGATCTCCTCGATCGGCTTCGATTTCCGCTATGCCACGCAGGTCGACGTGGACGAAGGCCCGGGCCCGGTCGATCCGGACATCAACCGCACCGATTTCACCGCGACCTACAGCCACGCGATCACCAGCACGGTCGACGCCGACATCGGCTACAGCTACCGCGCGCGCAGCGAGGATCCGACCGACGCCGACAGCAACGCGGTCTTCCTGCAGATCGGCAAGAGCTTCGAGACCCGCCCCTGAGGCCCCCGCCCCGGGGGTAAGCGGAACAGGAAAAGCCCCGGGCCACCGCCCGGGGCTTTTCCCGTCGTGGGACATGACTCGCTCGCCCGGACCCTGTCGATCGCATCGGGGATCGTCTTGAAAGGCGCCGCTGGGTGTCTTACGCTTCAATCATCGATCGATCGAAGGTAAGAACATGTCGGTGACCGCGACCCTGTCCGCGAAGTTTCAGATCTCGATCCCCAAGGCGATCCGAACGGCCCAGCATTGGGACGCCGGGCAGACCTTCGCCTTCATCCCCAAGGGGACGGGCGTCCTGCTCGTGCCGGTCCCGAAGCGCGAGGCTCTGGCCGGGATCGCCAAGGGCGCGTCGTCGGGCGGCTACCGGGACCGCTCGGATCGCGCCTGATGCGTCTCGTCGACACGTCCGCCTGGATCGAATGGCTGACCGGCTCGCCGACCGGCGCGGTGGTCGCCACGCATCTGCCCGAGCAATCCGACTGGCTGGTGCCGACCCTGGTGCAGCTCGAACTGGCGAAATGGCTCACCCGCGAGGTGGGCGAGGACAAGGCCGATCAGGTGATCGCCTTCACGCAACTCTGCGACGTCGCGCCCCTCGACACCGAGATCGCGCTGGCGGCGGCGGAGGCGGCCCGTGCGCACAGGCTCGCGGCCGCCGACGCCATCGTCTTCGCCACGGCGCGCGCCCGGGATGCCACCCTGATCACCTGCGACGCGCATTTCGACGGATTGCCAGGCGTGACATCGATCGAGAAGGTCAGGTCCTAGAGGGCCATCTGCTACCGCTCGTTCCCGTTGCCCGAAGCGCGTGAGCGCAGGGCAAGGGGCGTGCCTCCTGGGATGACAGCGCCAATCCGTCAAGAGAAGGCGGGCGCACGACATTGCGCCACCGGAGGTATTGGCCGCCTCAGGGCCGGATCAGGATCCGGGGGTCGAGCGCGGCGATTCGTTCGAGGTCGGCCGCGTAGGCCGCCGCGAAGGCGCCCTGCTCGGCGGCCGAGAAGGGGCGGAACGGCGTGCCCGGGCCGGCGGCGGCGAAGATCTCGTCGACGAGGGCGCGGCGCGCCGGCTGGGCGAGATCGGCGGGCAGCGCCTCGGCCTCGCGGATCGCCTCGACCGGCGGCGGCCAGTCGTCGGCCTCCTCGGCCAGGGGCGGAACCCCGCTTCCGGTGTCGCAGCCGACGAAGGCCGAGAGGATCGCCTCGGAATGGATGGCGTGATCCTCGTGCCGCCAGACCCGCAGCGTCGCGCCCGGCGCGGCGGCGCGTAGCCGGCGCACGAGGTCGAACCAGCTCGGCGGCCGGGCGAGCATCCGGCGCTTGATCGCCTCGAAGCCGCCCTCCGGCGGCGGCAATGCGCGCAGCTCGCGGGCATAGACCGCCGGCAGATGGTCCTGAAAGCCGCGCATCGAGAGGAACAGCACCACCTCCCCCCCGCTCTCGGCGAGGGTGGCGAGGCCCTGGGCCGTCTGCTCGGCCATCGGATAGAAGGGCTCGGAAAACACCCGCCGCGGGCTGCCGAGCAGCCGGTCCTCGCTGAGCACGAGGGTGCCGGGTCCCCGGCGCAGGGCGGTGAGCGGCGCGGCGATCCGCCGGGCGACGCGCGACCCGGCCAGCGCGCCGCCGATCAGCGGCAGCCGCGCGCCGAACGGCCGGTCGAGCAGCGCCTCGACGAGACCGACGGCGCGGGGAATGCCATCGACGCCGCGGCTGGCAAGCTCGGGCCGCAGCGCCGCGAGCGCGCGGCCGAGGCGGGGCGCCGCCGTCTCATGGGCGCCGATATGGATGCGCCACTGGCGCACCGGCTCAAGCGACCGAGCGATATCGTATGTCTGGGCGCAAGCGGCGTCCGCTGGTTTGGCGATGACGAAATCCGTACTCAGTACCGCCGAATTCATGCTCCGTCCTCTCGGTTCGCGGCACCCCCTCTCTACCCTGGGGCAAGGATAGCGCATCTTTCTCGGGAAGCGCGCCCGCCCGGCTGCTCCGTCGGGCATAGGAGGAAAACCGCCTATCGCTTATGAAACCAAAGGATAATTTGCGTTTCCTCCTCGACGGCCGCCAGACAGGGCCGCCAGCGGGGCCGATCGCGCCGTCCTCCCCCGCCGGGCGGCGCGGGCAAGGGCGGCGGGGCAACGGCGCGGGGGAAATTTACGCCAGCCCCGGTTTCCCCTCGTTTTCAGCGGGCTTTTCCCCTAGATTTCGCCGCGCGGACGGCGGCCGGACCTCGCCCTCGTCCCTGTCGCGTACAAGAGTTCGTCCAAGGGTTCGTCATGTCGGTTTCGACGCGAGAGGCCACCAGAAACGGCGCCATCGGCGAGGATGGAGGGCTCGGCGCCCTCGCCTTCGATCCCGCCGGACTGTTCTGGTTCACGCTCTGCGTCGCGGCGGCGCTGCCCCTGTTCTGGTTCGGGCTCACCGGGCTCGCCGCCGCCTGGGCGCGGCCGGAATACAGCCACGGGCCGATCATCCCGCTGCTCTCCTTCTACATGTATCTGCGCGAGATGAAGGCGGTGCCGCCATCCGCGGCTCCGGTCACCGACCGGGCGCCCGGGGTGCTCGTCATCGGCGCCGCGCTGCTCCTCGCCCTCATCGGCAACCTGGCGCGGATCGACGATCTGGTGTTCTACGCGCTGATCCTCTGGATCTTCGGGCTGATCCTCACCTGCTACGGCGCGCGGCGCGGCGTGGTGTTCTGGCCCTCGGTGCTGCATCTCGTCTTCATGCTGCCGCTGCCGCAGTTCCTCTATTGGCAGCTCAATACCAACCTGCAGTTCCTCTCCTCGGAGATCGGCGTCTGGCTGGTCGGGCTCGCCGGCGTGCCGGTGTTTCTCGACGGCAATGTCATCGACCTCGGGATCTACAAGCTGCAGGTGGCCGAGGCCTGTTCGGGGCTGCGCTATCTCTTCCCGATCATGAGCTTCTCCTATGTCTTCGCGGTGCTCTATCGCGGGCCGCTCTGGCACCGGCTGGCTTTGCTCCTCGCCGCCGCGCCGCTCGCCGTCCTGATGAACGCGCTGCGCATCGGGGTGATCGGCCTTCTGGTCGACCGCTATGGCATCGCCCAGGCCGAGGGCTTCCTGCATTTCTTCGAGGGCTGGATCATCTTCCTCGGCTGCGTCGGCCTCCTCTTCCTGCTGGCGGTGGCGCTCCGGCGGCTGTCGGGCGACCGCCGGCCGCTCGGCGAGGCGATCGACCTCGATTTCTCCGGCCTCGGGGCGCAGCTCGCGCGGGTTCGGACCATCGCGCCCTCGTCCGGGCTGATCGCCGCCGCGCTGCTGACCACCGCCCTGTCGGCCGCCTGGACGCTGGCGCCCCACGCCGCGCCGGCGCCGCCCGAGCGCGATCCCTTCGCCCTCTTCCCCAGCACGCTCGGCGGCTGGTCCGGCACCCGCGTCGCGCTCGATCCGGCGGTCGAGCGCAATCTCGGCGCCGACGATTATCTCGCCGCCTGGTACCGCGACCCGGCCGAGGCCCAGCCGGTCGATCTCTTCCTCTCCTATTACCTCAGCCAGACCGAGGGCGAGGCGATCCATTCGCCCGAGGTCTGCCTGCCCGCCGGCGGCTGGGAGGTGTTCTCGATCGAGCCGACCGAGGTCGTCTTGGCCAATGGACAAAGCCTCCGGCTGAACCGGGCGATCATCCAGAAGGGGCTGGACAAGCAGCTGGTCTATTACTGGTTCGAGGGCCGCGGCCGGCGGCTGACCAGCGAATTCGCCGCCAAGTTCCATACCCTCGCCGACGGCGTGACCCGCGGCCGCACCGACGGCGGCCTGGTGCGCGTCATCACCCCGATCGACGCCGGCGGCGCCGCGGCGGCCGACGCGCGCCTCGCGCGCTTCCTCGGCGCCAGCCTCGACCGCCTCGGCCGCTTCGTGCCGGACTGACCCGAGCATGACCAGAGCCCCGTCCCCGACATGACCGACCAGAGCCCCCTGCCCGCCTCCGCCACCCCCGCCATCCCCGTGACGGCGCCCGAAACCGCGCCCGAAACGACGGCCCCGGTCGTCTCGATCATCGTCGTCAGCTACAATACGCGCGAGATGACGCTCGACTGCCTGCGCTCGATCGCCGCCGAGACGCGGGTGCGCCATGAGGTGATCCTGCTCGACAATGTCTCGCCCGACGGCTCGGCGGCGGCGGTGGCCGCGGCCTTCCCCGAGGTGCGGCTGATCGCGAGCCCCGAGAACCACGGCTTTGCCAAGGGCAACAACATCGCGGCGGAACTGGCGCGGGGCGAGTACCTGCTGCTGCTCAATCCCGACACCCTGGTGCTCGACGGCGCGATCGACAAGCTCGTCGCCTTCGCCCGCCGCGCCCCCGCCGCCGGCATCTGGGGCGGCCGCACCCTGAAGGGCGACGGCGCCCTCGACCCCTCCTGCGCCTTCGGCGACCAGACGCTCTGGAGCATCTTCTGCCGCACCACCGGCCTGTCGCTGGTCTTCCGGCGCAGCGCGCTGTTCAATCCGGAATATTACGGCGGCTGGCAGCGCGACAGCGAACGCGAGGTCGGCACCATCATGGGCTGCTTCCTGCTCATCCGCCGCGACCTCTGGCAAAGGCTCGGCGGCTTCGACCTCAGCTTCGTGATGTATGGCGAGGAAACCGACCTCTGCCGCCGCGCCCGCGATCTCGGGCTCGCCCGGCCGAGGTTGACACCCGAGGCCGAGATCGTCCATTTCGGCGGCGGCTCGGCGCCCCGGGCCTCGCGCGACATCCTGAAGCTCAAGGCTCGGGTCACGCTCGCCCGGCGCCACCTGCCCGCCTGGCAGCGGCCGCTCGGCCTCTGGCTGCTGCGCGTCTGGCCGCTGACCCGCAAGCTGTCCGGCGGGGCGATCGCCCGGGTCACCGGGCGCCCGGGGGCCCGGGTCAAGGCCGGCTACTGGGGCGAGGTCTGGGCCGCGCGCCGCGACTGGCGGGACGGCTTTCCGCTGCTGCCGCCGCCCGCGGGGCGGGCCTGATGCCGAAGGATATTTCGCCCGCGCCCGAGGCGGCGCGCGGCAAGGATGCGATGCAAGGAGCAGCCCCGGTGAGCAAGCAGATCTACATCGCCTGGATCGATTTCCAGCGACGGGCGAGCTCCATGAACCAGTATGTGGATTTCGACCTCCACTACCTGCCGCCGCCCTTCGCCCCGAAATGGCTGAAGCCGGTCGGCTACATCGGCCAGGCGTTCCAGACCGTCCGGCTGGTGCTCGCCACCCGGCCGGACGTGGTCTGGGTACAGTCGCCGCCCGGGCTCATCCCGCATGTGCTGCTGGCGCTGCGCGCGGTCACCCGGCGCTTCGGGCTGGTGGTCGATTGCCACAATGCCTCGATGATCCCGCCCTGGTCGCGCTTTCCCGGCGTCGCCTGGGTGCTGAACCGCTGCGACCGGGTGCTGGTGCATAACGAGGAGATGCGCGGCGTGGCCGAGGCGCTCGGCGTCCGGCCCGGACAGATCCGGGTGCTCGAGGATCCGCCGCCGATCCTCGACCTGCCGGAAGGCGGCGTCCCGGCCGAGCCCGGCGCGCCGCCCTTCGTGCTGGTGCCCTGCTCCTTCAACGCCGACGAGCATGTGCCGATCCCCGCCGTGCTCGGGGCCGCGCGCCTGATGCCGGACGTCCGCTTCAAGATCACCGGCCGCCGCTACAAGGCCGAGGCGCTCGGCTTCACCAGGGACGCGCCGGAGAATGTCGAATTCACCGACTATCTGACGGTCGAGGGGTTCGAGCATCTGCTTTCCGGCGCGGCGGTGGTGCTCGGCGTGACCAGCCGGACCAATTGCCAGCTCAGCGTGGCGAACGAGGCGCTGGGGGCGCATTCGGCGCTGGTGCTCTCGGACACCGGCATCCTGCGCAAGATGTTCGGCGAGGCCGCGCTCTTCGCCCGGAACACCCCCGAGGAGCTGGCCGCCGCGCTGCGCGAGGCGCTCGACCACCGGGCGGAGCTCGAGGCGCGGAGCGAGGCGCTGAAGCTCCGGCGCCAGGCGAGCTGGCTGGCCGAGGCGCGCCGCGCCAGCCAGATCCCGGCCCCCGGCGACGACGGGCCGAAGCAGCTGCGCGACGCCAAGGCGATGTCCAGCCGGACGGACTCCTCCGGCGACTGAGCCCCAACGGCCCCTCGCCTTGGCCTGTTTGTCCGGTGGCGTTGAGGTGAGACCCTTCTCTGGATCACCCGAGGCTGGAGTTTTCGGGCTTCGTCACGACGGCTGGCCGGCTGCGCCGTCGGGGTTCATAAGGGCGATCGGGGGCTTGTACCCGATGGCACCGTGGGGTCGGTCCTCGTTGGCCTCCAACTTTTCGCGGGCGTCGGCAAGGGTCAGGAACCAGTGGGTGTTCAGGCACTCGCTCCGGAAGCGGCCGTTGAAGGCCTCGATGAAGGCGTTGTCGGTGGGTTTTCCGGGGCGGGAGAAGTCCAGGATCACGTCATGGGAGTAAGCCCAGAGGTCGAGATCACGGGAGATGAACTCGCTGCCCTGGTCGACGCGGATCGTCCTCGGGAAGCCTACCCCTGCGCAGACCCGGTCGAGCGTCGCCACCACGTCCTCGCCGCGGTAGCTGAAGCGGGCGTCGAGCACCGGCGAGAAGCGCGAGAAGGTGTCGACGATGGTCAGCACCCGAAGCTTCCGACCCGTCGCGAGCTGGTCGTGGACGAAGTCCACGTGGACGAAGTCCATCGCCCAGGTCTCGTTGGCGGCTACCGCGACGCTGCGGTCCTCGCGCAGCTTGGCCCTCACCCGGCGCTTCGGCGTCTTGTTGCGCAGCTGCAGCCCCAACTCCCTGTATATTCTACGGGTCTTCTTCTGGTTCACCATCCAGCCCTCCCGCCGCAGCATGACATGGACCCGCCGGTAGCCGTAGCGCACCCGCGTCTCGCAGATTTCTCTTATTCGTTGCTCGAGGCCGGCCTGCCCGGCGCGACGAGAACGGTAGTGGTAGGTCGACGTGTCCACCAGGAACACCCGGCACGCCCGCCGGATCGACACGCCCCACGCCCCGCAGACCTCGTCCACCAGCTTCCGCTTCCGGGCAGGCCTCAAAGCTTTCGGCGGACCACCTCCTGCAGCATCTCCTTGTCCAGCGTCAGGTCGGCGACGATCCGCTTCAGCTTGGCATTCTCGTCCTCAAGCTGCTTCAGCCGCCGCATCTCCGTCGGCAGAAGGCCATCGTACTTCTTCTTCCAGTTGAAGTAGGTCGCCTGGCTGATCCCGACCTTCCGGCAGATCTCCGCGACCGCCACCCCATCGGCGCCCTGCTTGAGCACGAACGCCTTCTGCGCCTCCGAGAATCTCGATGCCTTCATCCTTCTCCGCTCCTCCCGGCCAAGGGATCAAATCCGCGGAAAACTCTAACTCGAAGCGGTCCAGATTTCAGGGCTCACATCAGCGTAATGTCTTCTTTCTCTTGACGGATTGGCGCCGTCATCCCCAAGAGGCACGCCCCTTGCCCTGCGCGCTCTCGCGCTTCGGGCAACGGCCCGGCCGACGCGATGCGTCGGCTTGTCGGGCCGGGACTCGCGGGCCAAGGGGCCCGCTTCGGTCGAAGGGAGAGAAGCGGCCCCGAGCTAGACCGCCAGCCGGTCGATAAGGGCGGCGGCGGCCGGATCGATGGCCGCGTCGGCGAGGGCGAGATTGGCCGCGCGGCTCGCCGGCGAGAACATCGAGACCAGCGCCACGCCCTCGGGATTGAGGGCCAGGGCCCGCGCCAGCAGCAGGCGGCCGAGGGCGACCCGCGGCGCGTCCGATCCGCCGGCGGCCAGCACCTCGGCGCGGGCGTCCGGATCCCGGGCGATCCGGCGTTCGAGCGCGGCGAGCGTACCCTCCACGCCGAAGATCGAATGGACGATCGCCCCCATCCCGCCGGCGCGGGCGGCGGGCAAGGGATCGGCCGGGGCCCCCGGCGCGGGCAGGGCGATCTGGATCGCCGAGAAGGGCGCCCCCTGCCCGATCGCGGCCCGCGCCGTCTCGAGGCCGCTCGCCACCGCCACCGCCCGGGCCTTGCCGGCGGCGAGGATCTCCTCGAGCGCGCGCCGGATCTCCTCGCGGCCGACATCGGCCGGCTCGGCGTTGTGCAGGGCGTAGAGATCGACGTGATCCGTGCCGAGGCGCCGCAGGCTCTCCTCGAGCGAGCGGGTGAGAAGCTCGGGCGTCAGCGGCAGCTTGCGGTTGGTCTGGGCGCCGGAGCGGCGGACCGCGCCGCGCAGGCCGGGGGCGAGCGCGATCACCCGCCGCGCCAGGGGCACGAGCGAGGCGGCGAGGCCGCCGCCGGCGCGCGGCGGCGCCAGCCCGACCTTGGTGCAGATCCGCAGGCGGTCGCGGCGCCCCTTGATGAAGCCGGCGGCGATCGTCTCGGCCGCGCCGCGGCCATAGGCCGGGGCGAGGTCGAGCCAGTCCACCCCCTGCTCGAAGGCGGCGGCGAGGGCGCGCGCCCCCTCGTCCGCCGCGACCCGCGAGCCGAGCGAGGCGCAGCCGAAGCCGAGGCAGGAGCTTTCGAGGCCGGTTCCGGCCAGGGTGACCCGTCGCATGCCCCTACCCTCTTTCCGCCGCCAGATGCGCGGCGAGCCGCAGGCCGAGCTGCACCGCCGTCAGGGTCGGATTGGCCTGGCCGGAGCTCGGCAGCACGGCGGTCGAGACCACATGCAGGTTCGGCGCGTCGAAGGCGCGGCAATCGCCATCGACCACGCCCTCTGCGCGGTCGGCGCCCATGCGGATGGTGCCGATCTGATGGTTGCCATGCTTGGCCTCGGCCAGCACCGCCGCCGCGCGTTCCCCGGCCGGCGCGTAATAATCGAGCCTGCCGAGCCGGTTGCGCCCGAGCCAGCCTTCGAGCGCCGCGTGCGCCCGCAGCACCGAGGCCGCGTCCGCCTCCGAGAAGCGCAGGTCGATCGCGAGCCGCGGCAGGCCGAGCCGGTCCGTCGCGTCGGTCAGGACCATCCGGCTTTCGGCCTCGGGCAATTGCTCGGAATGATATTCGAGCCCATAGCGGCGGGCCGGGTTCGGCAGGAAGAAGCCCGGCAGGCGCATCTTCGCCACGCGATTGTGCCAGAGGAACCAGGGCGCGAAGCCCATGGTGCGCGGCGCGTCGAACAGGACGTTGCGCAGATGCGCGGCCCTCGCATAGGGCGGCGCGCCCACGTGCTTCAGCCGGATCGGCTCGGCGATCAGCCGCCGGGCCAGCGGGCCGATCGACAGCGCGAGGAACACGGCGGAGAGCGGGCCGGAGCGATGTTCGGGACTGGCGATCGCCGGCACCACCGGCCAGAAGGCGACATTGGCCAACCGGGCCTCGCCTTGGGTCTCCGCGCTCGGCACCAGGCGGCGGCGCACGTAAGATCCATTGGCATCCACGTGGAAATTCAACCCGTCGTGCAGCGGCCGGCTGTCGAAGGTGATATCGGCGATCTGACCATTGACATGGCCCATGTAAAAGCGGCCGAGCGGCCCCTCGGGCCCGCCGAAACGCCCCGGCGTCCGGCGCGCCTCGGCGAGCAAGAGCCGTGTGCTCTCGTTGCCGCCGGCGGCGAGCACCACCAGCGGCGTGGCGAGGTGCTCGCGCCCCACCCCCTCCAGATGAAGGTCGATCGCGGTGATCCGGCCGCCCGCCTCATGGGCGAAGCCGAGCGCGGTGGCGCCGAGCGCCACCAGGAGCCCGGCGGAGCCTTCGAGATCGGCCCGGCGGAAGTTCTGGATGCGCGGCGTGTTGCTCCAGCGCTCGAGCGACTCGAAGCCGAAGGCGGGATCCGCCGTCACCCCGGCCAGCGGTTCGGCGAAGACCGGGGCGCCCGCGTCCATCGCGGCGCAGGCCGGTCCGAGCCAGGGTTCCAGCGCCTCGGGGCCGATCGGCCAGGCCGGCAGGCCGAGCCAGGGCCGGTCGCGGAAATCGATCGGATCGAACGGCAGGCAGCGGCCGCCCCAGAGATTGGAGGCGCCGCCGAGCCGGCGCGCCACGGTGATTTCGGGCGCGTGATGATTGTCGGGGCGGAGATTGTCGGCCTCGGACAGCGCCTGCGCCTCGGGCCGCGGGGCCCGGCCGCCGCTCTCCAGCAGGAGGGTGCGAAAGCCGCGGTCGGCCAGCGCCAGCGCGGTGGTGATCCCGACCGGCCCGCCGCCGATCACCACGACATCGGCGGCGAAGGCGCGCAGCCGATCGAAGGAAGGAGACTCGTCAATCACATCGCGGTCCTCGAACCGGCGCGGCGCGCGCCATGGACGGGCTTTGGCCCCGCCTGAATCGCGCCGCCCGCGCGGCCGCCGGAACAGCTATCGGAATCCGGGCGGGCGCCGCCAGCGGATTTTCACTGGCGCGGGGTCTCGGCCGGCGGCCGGCGGGTGACGAACTGGACCACCGAACAGGCCAGATCCTCCTCCGCCATGCCGCGCCAGGACTCATGCACCGGCAGGCGCGACAGGTCGCTGCCCGAGAGACGCCTGGTTTCCAGCACCTCGAAGCCGGCCGCCTCGAACAGAGCCAGCCATTCGGGGATCTGCATCAGATTGATATACTGGACGTCGTTCTGGTACTTCCGGTTGTATTCCTCCTTCGAGAAGCGGAGGTATTCCTTGATATGGGCGTCCTTGGCATAGATCTTCAGATGATCCTGCAGGGAAACGAGATGGATGGCCCAGCCGCCGGGGCGCAGCACGTCATGGATCCGCTGGATGATCGTCCCGGTATCCTCGGCGCGCAGATGCTCGAACACCGCGTTGCTGACCACGAGATCGAACCGGCCGTCGGCCACGTCGCGCAACTTGCCCGAAGGATCGATCAGATATTCGAATCCGAGCAGTTCATAGGCCGCCTCGAGGCTCTCGCATTTGATCAGCCGGGCCATCAGCTCGGAATTGATCGCGCCTTCGAAGCCGACCTTCGCCCGGATCCCGGGATCGGCGAGTTGCGAGCAGTAATTGATGAACTTCTTGAAACTGCGATTGTCCCAGACATCGTAGAGGAGCACGTTGCAATCGATCCTGTTCCGAAGAACGATCGAATCCCAATGAACCCAGCCGGTGCCGATCTCCATGACATTCATGCCCGGGCGGGCGATATCGTAGGCGTCGATCACATCCGTCAGCTGCCGGGCCGTAACGATGTATTTTCGCTTGATCGTTTCCTTGCTTCCGGCAATGGCGTTCTTTACGTTCCCGACGGATCTGTAAATCTTCTTTGTTGATTTATTTGTCGACAGAATCCTGAGTGCTTGCGCCGTCAACAAATACTTCATCATGAACTCCGCTCACCACTAAGACGGCGGCATGATAACTGCTTTGAATGGCCACGCAAGCCCCGGGACCCAAGGCTTCGCCAAGGCGTCGCAAGGCGGAAGGGGCCATCCGGACCGGATCCGGCTGGCCCCCCTCTTCGGACCGGCGCGGGGCCGGTCACGGGTCTCAGAACAGCGCGCTGTCGAAGGTCGACTGATACTGCTGGGCCATGCCGTCGAGCACGATGTGATGCGTGCCGTCGTTCTGCGCGATGCTGATCTTCACGTCGTCGCCGCTGATCGTCGCCGCGATCTTGGGAGAGGCGGCCACGATCTCCTGGAGGTCCGTCAGGGAGTCGATCTTGACATAGGTCCCTTCCAGATTGTGCCAGACGAGATTGCCCCCCTCGACATCCTGGATGGTGCCCTTGTCGTAGTTGATGAGCACGATCGTGTCATGGTCGGAGAAGTCGAGGGCCGTCGCCACCTTGGTCGCGCCACCGGAGATCTTGGCGGCGTCGAAGCGGAACTCGTCGGCCTTGCCGTTGCCGAGGTTCAGGTCCGGCGTATCGACCGCGGCGGTCGCCACGCTCGCCACGGCGCTGGCCGCGCTGGCGGCGCTGGCATTCGCGCCGGACGCCGAGCCGGTGTTCTTCACCGGCGAACCGCTCATGCCGTCCGTCCAGTGCCAGTTGGTGCCGCCCGTCTCCTTGTTGCCCGACAGGGACCAGGTCGAATTGCCGACATCGGGGATCGAGGGCGAGGTATTGTTGGTGATCTTCACATTGGTCGAATCCGGGGTCACGTTGATGACCGGATAGCCCTTGCCGTCCTTGATCAGGGTATTGTTCTTGATCTCGAGACCATTGGTCGAGGCGACGCTGATCCCGTGCGTCTGCGACGACTTGAAGTAGTTGTCGAGGATCTTGATGTTCTGATGCTTCGAGCCCCACTCGTTGGTGATGAGGATCCCGTGGGTATCGCCGTCCTTCGAATAGAACTTGTTGCCGCTGATCGTGATGTTGCTGGACGGCCCCTGATCGTATCCACGATGCGTCCAGAACTGGATGAAGTCCTTGTGCGTGTAGCCGGGCTTGGAGCCGCTTTCCTGATACGTGTTCTTCGAGATCACGCCATTGGTGATCTCGGCGAAATCCATCGCGTCGATATACATCCGGTTGAAGGTATTGCCGGACATCGTGACATTGCTGCTCTCGTAGATGAAAGAGCCGGTGCTGAGGTCGGTGAAGTCCGAGTTCAGGACCTTCACGCCCGCGGAATTCTTGACGGTCAGGCCGGTGCCGCTCTTGCCCGGCCCGTCGAACTTCACATTGTCGATGGTGAAGTTCGAGACCTTCTGCGCGGCCATCTTGGAGAAGACCGCCTGGTTGCTGTCGCTGGCGGACTTGATCGTCACGCCGCTCTTGCCCGAGGCGAGGGTCACGGACCCATAGTTTCCGCCGGCGAGGGACAGCACGTCCCCGGCCTTCGCGCTCTTGAACGCCGAGAGGAGCTGCGCCTGTCCAGAGACCTTTATGGTAGCCATTTCTGTCCGTCCTTTCAGAGATCACCCAGATGCCGGACAGAAATCCGGATCTTTATTAAGAATCTCTTATGCTTGTTTTTTAGTAAGCCGACTATTTACTTGCAATAGTCGTCCGGTGGCCGACGCCGTGTCTCAGGCACCGGATGCGAAGGAGATCGAGGATCGCCTTGGGCTTTCGCCGCGGAGGTCAGGCCGCGGCGGCTCGGAGGGGCGGATAGGCGGCCCACATCGCCGTGCGCAGCGGTGCCAGCGCCTGGCGGGTCCGGAGCCGCGCATGGCGGCGCAGTCGCGCGTTCATCGGCGCGCCGGGACCCAGCGGACCAAAACCCAAGGGACCAAACCCTAGGGGACCAAACCCCCGCGGATCAAACCTGAGCGGATCGATACCGGTTTCGGCACCGATCACCCCGCCGCCAAACCCCCCGCCGGCCGGCGCGGAACGGCCCGGCCGCTTCGATCGCGAAGCGATCGGGCGCGCCCGGGACGGCGCGAACGGTCCCGCGGCGGCCGCTCGGAGCGCGGCGCCCTGGCCGTGTTTCAACGGGTCGGTCAAAGGCTGTCCCTTGTCATTGTTTACCGGTTGCCCCCTATGCTCGCGCATGGGCCGGATTGTTCGCTGGGACAGATTTAAACCCCGGGACCGGGCCGGTGAAAGCCCCGATTCCGGGATGGGCGATTTTATGCCAGTCGAAGGAGCGAGGATTGTGGAACATCCTCGAATGGCCAGGATTCTTTCAGCGACTGTTCAGGGAGATACGGGCCTATCCTTAAGTCACGTCGGTCAAGGCTTGCGCCGGACCGCGGGAGGTGGTTTTGTCCCGCCCGCTGGAGAGGTGGCCGAGTGGTCGAAGGCGCACGCCTGGAAAGTGTGTAGGCGGGGAACCGTCTCGAGGGTTCGAATCCCTCTCTCTCCGCCAGCCCACCCCCGCCGATTCCAGGCCCCCAACCGCCGGCATCGGCGCCTCCCCGCCCAGCCTCGACCGGCGGCTTGCCCCCGGGGCGACCGATGCTACTCCTCTGGGAAGCATCCGCCGTTTCGCGCGGCCACGTCCGGGACAGTCGCTTCCCGCGTAACTGTGAATGGAGGTCCCATGCGCTATCCTTCGGTCAATCGCTTCCGGACGAGACGCGGCCGCGTCCTGCGGGCCCAGATCGAAGCCCTCGCCGACCGGCTCGGCCGGGACGTCGTCGTCCTCGATATCGGCGGGCGGCCGGACTACTGGGCCAATGTCGGGATCGGCCGGATCGCGCGGATCGAGATGCTGAATGTCGACGCGGACGAGCTCGGCCTCGGCTATGCCGGCGAGGCGCCGGAGGGGTTCTTTCTCAACAAGCTCGGCGACGCGCGCGACCTCTCGGCTTATGCCGACCAGTCGATCGACCTCGTTCATGCCAATTCGGTGATCGAGCATGTCGGCGACTGGAGCTCGATGCGGGCGATGGCCGACGAGATGCTCCGGGTGGGGCGCTCGGGCTGGATGCAGACGCCGGCCTGGGAATTTCCGATCGAGCCGCATTTCCGCGTTCCCTTCGGCCACTGGCTCGGCAAGCCGGCCCAGGCCCGCGCCATGTCGCTGTCCTTTGCCCGCCGCTACCGCGCGCTCGACCTGCAGAGCCGCCGGCGCTCGGTGGAGCGGATCAACCTGCTCTCCAAGGGCGAGGTGCGCGCGCTCTTTCCCGAGACCGAGCTCATCGTCGAGCGCGTCATCCTGGCCAAGAGCTACGTGACGCGCTGGATGCCGGAGGAAGCCGGGGCCGAGCCAGGGGCTGGGCATGGGGTCGGACCGGCGGCCGAGGCCGAGGCCCCGCGCAAGCCGGTGGAAGAGCTGGCCGACGCCGCCGCCTGATTAACCCTGTCTGGTCGACGGGTCGCCGCTCCGGGACAGAGTTCTGGACAGAAAGCTTCCGCGCCCGGATAATTCGTCCGGGGAATGGGAGGCCCGGAATTAGCCGGGCGGACCTTCGGGACAGCGGCCATGTCGAAACTGATCGTCGCCTATCACCGGCGGACGCCGGATTTCGCGGAAGCGGGCGCCCGGGCGGAGCGTTGCCTCGCCGAGATCATCCCCGACATCTTCCGGCCCGGGGCCCGGATCGAGACGGCGGGCGGCGGCCACCATGTGCGGGCCACGCTGAACCTGCCGGCGGCGAGCCTGCGCGCCGGCCTCAGCCTCTGCCAGGGGCGGATCCTCGGCGACCCCGCCGGCTGGGACAGCCCCGGCGCCCCCCTGCCCGACGGCTCCTACGCCCTGATCCGCGACGCGCCCCATGCGCTGGAGGCGGCCAGCGATCCGACGGCCAGCCGCGCGCTCTGGGTCTATTTCGACGCGGATCTGTTCGTCGTCTCGAATTCGCAGCGCGCGATCACCCTCTATGCCGGGCGGTTCCAGTTCGATCCCGAGGTCGGCCCCTGGATCCTCTCGACCGGGGCGCTCGGGCTCGGCCAGTCCTATGGGCGGCATCTCCGGCCGCTGCCGCCGGCGGGCTGCGTGACGCTCGACAAGGCGGCCTGGCGGATCCGCTGGACGCGCGGCGCGCTCCGCTTCGCGCCCGAGCCGGACGCGGGCGCCCGCCGCGCGGCGCTGCGCGACGGGCTGACCGGGACGCTGGCGGATTTCGGCGCCGCGGACGCCGGGCGCTCGATCCTGTCGCTGTCCGGCGGCGCCGACAGCCGGGCGATCGCCGCGCTGCTCGCCCGGGGCGGCGCCGGCCGCTGGCGCAGCGTCAGCGGCGGACCGGCGGGGGCCGAGCATCTGGCCGATACCGACGCCGGCGTCGGCGGCGCGGTCGCCGCCACGCTGGGGCTGCGCCACCGCTTCCTGCCGGTCTTCGCCTCGCCCGAGCCGATCGAGGCGGTGATCGAGCGCTTCGTGCTGGCGAGCGAGGGGCGGATCGACCATCTCGAAGGCTATCTCGACGGGCTCGCGCATCTGCGCGACCTGGCCGAGGACGGGACCGAGCTCCTGATCCGCGGCGATACCTGCCTCGGCGGGCCGGCCTGGCAGCCGCCGGAATCCGAGCTCGCCGCGCGCGGCACGATCGGCCTTCTCACCTGCGCCGACCTCGCCGATCTCGGGCCGCGGGCCGCGGCCTTCGGCCTCGCCGGCCAGCGCCCGCCGGCGGCGCTCGAACGGCGGGCCGACGAGAGCCTGCTCACCTGGCGCGACCGGACCTATCCGCGGTTCCGCGGCACGACGGTGCTGTCGGCGCTGACCGAGACCAAGGCGTATGGGCTCGAAGTGGTGAACCCGCTCTTGTCGCGCCGGCTCTGGACGGTGGCGGCCGCCCTGCCCGATCCCGACCGGCTCGACAAGGCGCTGTTCCGCGCGGTGATGCGCGAACTGGAGCCGCGGCTCTTCGCGCCCGACCCGCCCTATGCCCGGCGCCATGGCGGCCCCGTCATGGTCGAGGCGCTCGGCCGGCCGGCGGCGCGGCGGCTGCTCCTCGCCTCGCTCGGCTCGGCGACGGCGGGCGAGATCTTCGGCGAACCACTGCTCGACTGGCTGCGCGGCCGCCTCGCCCCCGGCCAGGCGATCCGCGCCCGCGCCTGGCGCACGCTGGAGCGGCTGGCCGGGGCGGGCCCCGCGGCGGGGCCGGCGGTTCATCCGCTGCGGCTCGCCTTCCGGGTGCATATGGCGCGGGTGATGGTCGAGCGGCTGCGCGCCGACGCCGCCCTGATCGCCCCCGCCCGCGCCGCCGCCTGAGGGTCATCACATTTGGACTGGTCGGCGCTCGACTTCGCAGCATGCACTTCACGAGATCGACCGTCGGCGAGATCGTGACGGGCGTGCCCCGACGGGGCACGTCCGTCTGCGACGGACGAGCCGGGCACACCCGTCCCGATTCAACGCTCCGGAGAAATCTTCACCCCTGGCGGCCTTGTCTCTCTTTGATCTGCGATAGTGTCGCTGGCGGACGAGACCCCGACGCGGCCCTGGGACAGTGATCCCGTTGCGTAGCTTGGGGCTCGTCCGCCGTCCGCGCATGAACCTGAACAGTTGCAAGGGGCGCTCGCCGCGACACCGGCCGACCCCGTAGATCAAGGACAGGCTCCCCATGACTTTGCCACGGAATGTCATCGGCGTCGATGTCGCCAGGGACTGGATCGATACCTTCCGCCTCGCCACCGGCACGCGCGGGCACGTCGCCGCCACCCCGGCGGCGCTCGCCCGCTTCGCGGCGTCCGCCGTCGGCGCGCTCGTCGTCTTCGAGGCGTCGGGCGGCTGCGAGCGGCCCCTCGCCGCGGCCCTCGCCAAGGCCGGCGTCGCCTTCGCGCGGGTGAACCCCCGCCAGGCCCGCGACTTCGCCAGGGCGACCGGGCGGCTCGCCAAGACCGACCGGGTCGACGCGGAAGTGCTTGCCCGCATGGGCGCCGCCCTCGAACTCGCGCCGACACCGCCCGAGGATCCCGCCCGCGCCCGCCTCGCCGACCTCCTCGCCCGCCGCGAAAACCTCGCCGGCATGGTCCGGGCCGAGAAAAACCGCGCGGCCACGACGCGCGACCCCTGGATCGCCCGCGGGATCGCCCGGCTCGTCCGGGTTCTCGAACGCCACCTCGCCGCCCTCGGCGCGGAGATCGACGCAAGCATCGCCGCCTCCGCGACGCTCGGCGCCGAGGCCCGACGCCTGCGGTCGGCGCCGGGCGTCGGGCCGCTGGTATCGGCTGTCCTCGTCGCGCGCCTGCCCGAGCTCGGCCAGCTCGACCGCCGCAAGGTCGCCGCCCTCGCCGGGCTCGCGCCGCACGCCTGCGACAGCGGCCTCTCCCGCGGCAAGCGCCACGTCTGGGGCGGCAGGGCCGAGGTCCGCCGCGCGCTCTATCTCGCGGCTTTCGTCGCCAGCCGCTGCGACCCCCGCGTCAAGGCCTTCCGCGCCCGCCTCGCGACCACCGGAAAGCCGCTCAAGGTCGCCATCGTCGCCTGCGCCAGGAAGCTCCTGACCATCCTCGATGCCATGCTCCGCGCGGGACAGGACTACCGCGAGCCTGCTCATTGAAAGACAGTTGCTACGCAGGCTTGCTCCGGCCGCGCGCCCGCGCGACTTGCCACCGGCAGGTCGGCAAGGGGCGGGCGCGGGAAATCTCGAACCGCGACGCCACCCTGGCCAAACCCCGAGGGTCAAACCTCGAGGGTCGAGAACAGCGCGAGGACCCGGTCGCGCAGCGCGGGGGTGACCCCCTCGCCGGTCAGGCGCAGGGTCAGGGACCGGCCGCGCAGCTCGGACCGGAGATCGACGCCGGGCAACAGCGACCAGGCCGGATCGCCGCGGCCACCCTGTCCAGCCTCCTCCCGCCCCCCCCCGTCGCGCGCGGGGTCCTCCCGGGGCGCCTCCGACCGCGCCCCAGACGGCGCTTCCGGCGGCGTCCCGGCGGGCGCGGCGGCGAGCCAGGCGGCGAGGGTGGCGAGCTCGGCTTCCGGATCGGCGGGATCGGCGGCGGCGAGGGCGGCGGCGATGCCCGCCCCCTCCCCGGCCCGGATCCGCTCGACGAGCTCCAGCCCCAGCCGCTCGGGCAGATGCGCCGGAAAGCGCAAGGCGCCGTCGAGCGCGTGATAGATCTCGAGAAAGGCCCGGATGCGCGAGCGCTTGGCCCGGCTGGCGCTGGCGAAGAGCGCCAGCAGCGCCGCCTTCTCGCTCGGGAAGACGCCGCGCGCCGTCGCCACCGCCGCGATCCGCGCCCGCTCGTACTGGCCGAGGCCGAGGCGGATCTCGTTCTCCTCGACCATCGCCACATAGGCGGCGGCGGCGTTCTCCGGCCGGCGGACCAGGGCGCGGACGGTGGCGAACCGCTCCTCGCCGGTCTCGGCATGGAGCGCGCGCAGGGCGGCGAGCCGGCGCCAGCCGGAGATCAGGCCGAAGGACAGGAGCCCTCGGGAAAAGCCGCCGTCGTCGCCCTCGTCCGAGGCGGGGCCGCGCAGCGGCGTCACCTCGATCGGCATCCGCTGGCCATGGGCGCGCAGCGACTCCCGCAGGGCCTGCGTCTCCTCGTCGGCCTCGCCCGCGCCCGCCGCCAGCCGGTCGCGGACGATATGGTCGGCGGCGATGTCGTCGAGCGGGATCTCGATCACCAGCCGGCCTTCCTCGCGCGCCCGGCGCAGCGTCTCGACCACCTCGTCGAGCGCGGCGGTCGAGGCGGCCTCCGCCGCCACCCGGGCGATCGGCGCGGCGCCGGCCGAGCGGGGCGGCCGGTCGAAATGTTCCGCGCGCGGAACATCCGGGGCGGCGCCGGGCTCGAAACCGGGTTGGAAGCTGGGCGGGCTCAGGCGGCGGCGGGCCATCAGGCGGTCTCCTTCTCGCGGACGGCGGCGAGCTCGTCCCGGCGCCAGGAGGCGAGCAGCAGCCGCTTGAAGCCGGCATAGGTCTGGTCGAAGGTCAGGCGCCCGCGGGCATAGGTGTCGCGGTTGAAGTCGCGATAGTCGGCCTCGTAGATGCCGTTCACCTGCTCGCCGGCCTGGCCGACCAGCGCGGTGAAATCCTGCCGCCAGGGGCTGAGCACCCGGCCGAGATAGGCCTGCATCAGCCCGGCGAGCTCGGCCTGCTGGCCGGCGTCGTAGCGGGTGACGATGGCGCGTACCGCGTCCCATTCGAAGCGGATCTCGTCGCGCCCGAGGGCGCGCGCGGCGATGTTCTCGCCTTCCTCGATCGACAGGAAGGTGGAATGCAGCATGTCGAAGAAGCGCCCGGTGGAATCGAATTCGAGGAAGGAGGCGCCCATCGGCACGAGCAGGATGTCCGCCGCGGTCAGGCCGTTGATGGTGAGATAGCCGAGCGCCGGCGGGGTATCGAGCATGACGATGTCATAGCGGTCGAGCACCCCGTCGCGGAGAAGCGCGTTCGACAGCGCCTCCCACAGCTTCCAGCCGCGCAGGGACATGCGCCAGACCGGGATCTGGAACTCGGCCCAGTAGAGATTGAGCTGGGCGCCGATCAGGTCGATGTTCGGCCAGTGGGTGGGGCGGATGATGTCGGCGGCGCCGCGGCCGAGCGCCTCGGACAGCATGTCCTCGAGCGGCAGCGGCGCGTCGCCGCGATCGACCCGGCGCTGGTTCTCGGCGCGCAGCCCGAGCGCGTAGTCCCGCGCGATCAGCGGAAACACCGTGTCCCATTCCGATGCCACCTGGCCGCCGAAGATCGAGGTCATCGAGCCCTGGCTGTCGAGATCGATGACCAGCACCCGGTAGCCGTCGAGCGCCGCCGACATGGCGAGATGCGCCGCCATCGAGGTCTTGCCGACCCCGCCCTTGAAATTCGCCACGGCGCAGATCTTCGCCGGCAGGCCCGCCGGGCGATAGGGCCGGTATTCCTTGGCCCGGGACCCCTCGGCGGCGAAATGCGCGCGCAAGCTGAGCACCTCGTCGAGGGTGAACCAGCGGGCGCCGCCCGTCGTCTCGGAGCGGCCCTGGGGCAGGGTGGGATTGGCGCGCAGCACCCGGCGGAAATAGGCGGGCGCCACCGGGATCAGGTATTTGGTGATCTCCCAGGTCGAGAACAGGCGCAGCTTGCGCGCGCCGCCGCCCTCATGCCCGCGGGCGACGAGATCGGCGCGGCCTTGCGCGCAGAGCGCGGCGATCCGGCCGAAGTCGCGGGTGCCGACCGGCGGGTCGAGTTCGGCCAGCGCCTCGTCGGGCGAGATGTTGAAATAGGGCGGCGGGGCGCCGTCCGGATCGGTGGGGCGATCCCCGGGGCCTTGGGCCATCTGCTCGAAACCTCATATGCCGCGTTTTTGGCAATGTACCACGATTCGCGGCATATGGAAGGAGAACCGGCATACGGGCCAGAAAACCGAGGCCCGACAGGGGTTTTCCCAAGCCTCTTACAGGAGGCGGCGGCGCGGGGCGAATTTTTTCGCGTGTTAATCTGGTGTTAGATCTGTGTTACGGGCCGGCGGCTCCGGCTCAAGCGGCTGAGTTTCCAGACGAAAAACACCCTCGCGGGGCATCGGGTGAATCCGGAACCACGTTGGGGCGATTCCGAAACCACGCCGGGGTGAATCCGGAACCCCGAAATCACCGGTTGCGCGGCGGCGGCGGCCATGGCTAGCCTTGGTGTCACTGAAACCACGAAAACGGGAAACACCGTTTCATGAGGCAGAGCGATCTTCCAGCCGGCCGGGGGGCCTCTCCCCCGGCGCTGGCCGCGCAGGGTGATTTCTTCATCTGCGACATTCCCTGGGCGGTGCCCAAGGACGACATGGCGTCGATGGAGCATCCGCTCTTCACGCTGGCGACCCGGCCGGACCGGCGCATCCTGCGCTATGAGCACGGGGACGTGCTGATCGAGGTCACGCCCTCGGTCAAGGGGCTGGCCACCATCCATGACAAGGATGTGCTCATCTATTGCGTCAGCCAGCTGATGGCGGCGGTGAACGAGGGGCGGCCGACCAGCCCGGAGCTGCATCTGCGCGCCCATGACCTGTTGCTCGCCACCAACCGCGAGACCAGCGGCGACGGCTATCGCCGGCTGCGCGAGGCCTTCGAGCGGCTGTCGGGCACGCGGATCGTCACCAATATCGCCACCGGCGGGGTGGAGAGCACCCGCGGCTTCGGCCTGATCGACGCCTGGGAGATCCTGCGCAAGACCCGCGGCGGGCGGATGATCCATGTGACGGTGACGCTGTCGGACTGGATGTATCGCTCGGTCATGTCGAAATCGGTGCTGACCCTGCATCGCGACTATTTCCGGCTGAGGAAGCCCCTGGAGCGGCGGGTCTACGAGATCGCGCGCAAGCATTGCGGCCGGCAGGCGGAATGGCGGATCGGGCTCGAGACGCTGCTGAGGAAGACCGGCTCGACCAGTCCGCGCCGGGTGTTCCGCAAGATGATCCGCGACATGGCCGAGGAGGACGGGCTGCCGGATTACACCCTGGCGCTGAGCGACGCCGACCTGGTGCTGGTGCGGGCCCGGGGGCGGCTGGCGGCCGAGACGGCGGAGGGCGCGCCCCGGCTCGGGGCCGAGGCGCATGAGCGGGCGCGGGCGGCGGCGCCGGGCTATGACAGCCATTGGCTGGAGGCGGAATGGCTGCGGCTCTGGCAGGCGAGCGGCCGGCCGGAGCTGCGCAGCCCCGAGGCGGCCTTTCTCGCCTTCTGCCGGAGCCGGTCGGCCCGCGCGCCGCTCGGCTGAGATTTCGGGGCCGCGCCTCATGCCCGCGGCCCCCTTCGCTGACCGAAGCGGCCCCTTGGCCCGCGAGTCTCCGGCCTGGACGAGTCGACGCATGCGTCGGCCGGGCCGTTGCCCGAGCGCGCGGAGAACGGGCAAGAGGGTGCCTCTTGGGGTGAAGCTCTCAATCTGTCCGCGCCGCCTTGCCTGGGTGGGTGCGTCGCGGGCTGGCGCCTGCCGGGGGCGAACCCAGGCGCGAACGGATTGGGCACCAATCCGTCAAGGAGAAGGCGGGCGCAGGCATTGCGCCACCGGACGGCGAACAGGTCAAGGTGGAGGCCGCTGGTATCGTCGTTCCGCGCGCGGAACATTTCTCAGCTCTTCAGCGCCGGCCGGATATGGAGGTCGGTGAGCTCGGCGGTGGCGGGCAAAGCCGCCCGAGAACTTACAGCACCGCCGCCGCGACATCCTCGGGCTGCAGCAGGCGCGACGGATCGTAGCGCGCGCCCTCGGCGGCGTGGACCTCGGCCTGCATCCGGCTGGCGGTGCGGCCGGGAAAGACGCTGAGCACCCGGAGGCCGTCGGGATTGACCTCGGCGCGCAGCGCGTCGGCGAAGGCCTTGAGCGCGTATTTCGAGGCGGCGTAGCCGGTGGCGCCGCCCCGGGCATTGAGAAACACGCTGGAATTCAGGAAGACGATCTGCCCCTTCGCCCGGGTCAACGCCGGCAGCAGGCCCCGGGTCAGGAGATAGGGCGCGCGGAAATTCACCTGATACTGCCGGTCGAGATCGGCGATCGGCGTCGCGGCCACCGTCCCGGAGAGGAGCAGGCCGGCGGCGTGGACGAGGATGTCGAGCGATCCCGCCGCGGCTCCGCGTGAAGGCGGCGATGGTGGCGTCCTCGGCGAGATCGAGCGCGGCCGTCAGGCCGGGCGGGGGCCGGGGACGCGGTGATCCCGGTCACCGCCGCGCCTTCCGCGGCGAGGGCGGCGGCGATCGCCGCGCTGATGCTGCTGGAGGCGCCGGTGATGATGATGGCTTCGCCGGCGAAACCGCCGGCGGGCGCGTTC
>JBGAJI010000063.1:0-18606 GCA_044225035.1 Amaricoccus sp.
GAGCGCCCCTTGCAACTGTTCAGGTTCATGCGCGGACGGCGGACGAGCCCCAAGCTACGCAACGGGATCACTGTCCCAGGGCCGCGTCGGGGTCTCGTCCGCCAGCGACACTATCGCAGATCAAAGAGAGACAAGGCCGCGAGGGTTCGGATTACTCCGGAAGCTCTCAATCGGGGCGGGCGTGCCCGGCTCGTCCGTTGAAAACGGACGTGCCCTCGCGGGGCACGCCCGTCACGATCTCGCCGACGGTCGATACCGTGAAGGGAATGCTGCGACGTCGCGCGCCGTCCGTTCCGAATGCGACCCCCACTGGTGCGGACGGTGGGACTTGAACCCACACCCCCGAGGGAAGCGGATTTTAAGTCCGCCGCGTCTACCGTTTCGCCACGTCCGCCCGTGGCCCACCTACGTCCAAGCGCCGCCCGGACGCAAGTGCCGGAGGTGGCGCTCAGGCGCGGGGGCGGAGGCGGCCGAGCCAGCGGCGGAGGGGGCCGAGTTCGTCGGCCTCTTCCTCGAGGCGCCGCAGAAGGGTCTCGTCGGGTTCGACCCGCAGCAGGTCGTCGAGCTGAAGCCCCAGGCTGGCGACGCGGCCCGCCTCGAGCTTTCGCACCACGAACTGCCCGCCGGGCAGGCTGATCCGCGCATCGAGCACCGGCTTCACGCCGAGCACCTTCGCCGCCCAGTCGGCCAGCGACGTCTCGGGATCCGCCGCGCCGAAATCGAGGCCGTAGAAGGCGGTGACCTCGCCGACCCGGCTCTCGCCCCGGATCGGCAGTTCTCCGAACATGAAGCCGAGGCGGCGCGCCACGTCCGGGCTGGCGCGGAACAGGCTGTCGAGCCGCGGCAGCCGCTCGCGCGGGACGAGGAAATAGCAGTAGTCGCCGGCGCGCAGGGCCCCGGCGGCCGGCGGGTCGAGGATCTGGGTCTTGCGCACCACCATCAGCTGGCGCGCCCAGGCCGGCATCCGCGACAGGCCGAGGATGACGCTATCGCCGGTGACGGCGTAGCCGACGATCTCCTGCTCGGTCTGGCCGGGAATGTCGATCTCGATGCGGCTCGTGCTGGGCGTCGTCTGTTTCAGGGCGACGCCGAACCAGTGGGCGGCGTTGGTCAGGGTCGAGCCCTGGCCGGCGAGCGACAGCAGCACGACGAAGAAGGCGATGTTGAAATACACCGCGCCGTCGGAGACGCCGGCCAGCGTCGGGATCGCGGCGAGAAAGATCGAGACCGCGCCGCGCAACCCGACCCAGGAGACGAAGAGCTTCTCGTTCCGCTCGAAACCGAAGGGGCTGAGGCAGGCCCAGACCGCGGCGGGACGGGCGACGAAGGTCAGCACCAGCGCGATGACGACGCCTTGCGGCGCGAAATCCCAGAGCGCGCTCGGTGTGACGAGCAGGCCGAGCACGAGGAACATGACGATCTGGCAAAGCCAGGTGACGGCGTCGTGAAACCCGACGATCGAGGGATAGGCCCGCGTCGGCCGGTTCGCCATGACGAGGCCGGCGATATAGACCGCGAGCAGCCCGCTGCCCTCGGCGAGCGAGGTGGCGGACGAGATGAGCACGGCGCTCGCCACGACGAAGAGCGGATGCAGGCCGCCGGGCATCGGCACCCGGTTCAGGATGGCGACGAGTGCGAGGCCGCCGCAGAGCCCGGCGGCCGCGCCGACCGTCGCCTGCTGGCCGATATGCAGCGCCACGGTCCAGCCGGACATTGCGTGATCGGCCGCGAGATACTCGGTCAGGACGATGACGAGGAACACCGCGATCGGATCGTTGGTGCCGGATTCGATCTCGAGCGTCGAGCCGACCCGGCTCTGCAGCCGGAGCCCGCCGGTCCGCAGCAGGAAGAACACCGCCGCCGCGTCGGTCGAAGCGACGATCGCCCCGAGCAGCAGCGCCTCGACCGGTGCGAGGTCGAGCACCCAGATGCCGGCGACGCCGGTGATCGCCGCCGTGATCACCACCCCGACCGTCGCCAGCAGCATCGAGGGCGCGAGCACGCCGCGAAACACCGAGAAGCGGGTGCGCAGGCCGCCGTCGAACAGGATGATGGCGAGCGCGATCGAGCCGACGAGATAGGTCACGCGGTAATTGTCGAAGACAATGCCGCCCGGCCCATCCTCGCCGGCGAGCATGCCGACCACGAGAAAGACGAGCAGCAGCGGCGCGCCGAACCGGGTGGCGACGAGGCTGGAGAATATGCCGATCAGCACGAGCGCCGCGCCGACGAAGATCAACGTGTTGACGAGCTCCAGGCTTTCCATGCATCTCCCGCGACCGTCGGCGCAGTATCACGGTCGGGGGAACCCGAGGCAAGCACCGGGCGGCCAAGTCGCCGAGCTATCGCGCTTGGCTCAGGTCCTGCCAGGCCGGCGGAGTCAGGCGCCGCCGAACTGCGCCGCCATGGCGCGGAGGTCCGCCATCGCGGCGGCGATGGCGGCCGGATCCTCGCCGCGGGCGACGAGGTTGGTGCCGTAGCGGCCGTCCTCGCTGAAGGGATAGCTGCCGATCGACACGTCCGGATGCGCCTCCGCGACCGACCGCAGCGGACCGGCGACCTTGCCCTCGGGATGATCGACTCGCAGCGTTTCGGACAGGACCGGCGTTCCGCCTTCGAGGCCGGGCAACAGTTCGGCGACCATCGCATGGAACACCGACGGCACCCCGGCCATCACATGCACATTTCCAATCGAGAAGCCGGGCGCCTTCGAGACGGCGTTGACGATCAGCGTCGCGCCGTCGGGAATCCGGGCCATGCGCAGCCGGGCCGGGGTGAGGTCGACCTCCGGATTGGCGTAGTTGCTGGCGAGCAGCGCCCGGGCATCCTCGCGCACGTCGATCCCCACGCCGAAGGCCGCCGCGACGGCGTCCGCAGTGATGTCGTCATGGGTCGGACCGATGCCGCCCGAGGTGAAGACATGGGTATAACGGGCCCGCAGAGCGTTGATCGCCGCGACGATCTCCTCCGCCACGTCGGGGACCACGCGCGTCTCGCGCAGCGAGATGCCCTTGTCGGCCAGCGCGCGGGCGAGATGCGGCATGTTGGTGTCCTGGGTGCGGCCGGAGAGGATCTCGTCTCCGATGGTCAGCATGGCGGCGGTGGGATTCGGCATCGGCCGCGCTCCGGACAGCGGGGGTTTCGCCGATCTATAGCCGCTTTCCCGCCGATGTCATGCGGCAAGCCGCGGCCTCGGCACTGGAAACCGGCGCGCGAGGCCCTTACCTTCGGCGCTTGAGGTTTGTAATCGGCGCGGACCCGGCGTATTTCCCGGACGCGACGAGGGCGCAGTCTGTCAGGAGAGCCCGCCTTGGAAGGTTATCTGCCCAGCCGCCTGAACAAGGACGGCATCCGCATCCACGAGGCGCGGGATTTCGATGGCATGCGCGCCGCCGGCCGGCTGGTCGCGCGCATCCTCGACGAGATCCGCCACCAGGTCGCGCCCGGCGTCTCGACGCTGGAACTCGACACGGCGATCCACCGGATGATCGAGGACGCCGGGGCGATCTCGGCCACGGTCGGCTACAAGGGCTATCGCCACGCCTCCTGCATCTCGATCAACCATGTCGTCTGCCACGGCATTCCGTCCGACAAGCGGCTGCGCGACGGCGATATCCTGAACATCGACGTGACGGTGATCCTCGACGGCTGGTACGGCGATTCGAGCCGGATGTACGTGGCCGGCGCGCCGCCACGCAAGGCGGAGCGGCTGATCGACATCACCCATGACGCGCTGATGGAAGGGATCGCCCAGGTGCGGCCGGGCCAGACCTTCGGCGACATCGGCGCGGCGATCCAGCGCTATGCCGAGGCGCACCGCTGTTCGGTGGTGCGCGACTTCTGCGGCCATGGCCTCGGCCGGGTGTTCCACGCGGCGCCGAACGTGCTGCATTACGGACGCTGGGGGACCGGGCCGGTGCTGGAGGCGGGGATGTTCTTCACCATCGAGCCGATGATCAATCTCGGCCGGCCGGAGACCAAGGTCCTCGACGACGACTGGACGGCTGTGACCAAGGACCGCTCGCTGAGCGCGCAGTTCGAGCATTCGATCGGGGTGACCGAGGGCGGATGCGAGATCTTCACCCTGTCGCCCGAGGCGCGGTTCCACCCGACCTGGGACCGCGCGCCGGTCTGAGTTCCTAGAGTCTTGAAATTTTCGCAATGTCTTAACCACCGGACGATTCCGTCCGGTTGGACATTGCTCAGAATGGCTTGAAGACGAAGGCGGCGCCAAGCGCGATCAGGCCGAAGCCGACGGCGTGGTTCCAGCGCAGCGCCTCGCCGAGATAGGTGACCGAAAAGACGGCGAAGACCATCAGCGTGATCACCTCCTGGATGGTCTTGAGTTCGGCCGCGCTGAAATGCGTGTGGCCGACGCGGTTCGCCGGCACCTGCAGCACATATTCGAAGAAGGCGATGCCCCAGCTGACCAGGATCACCGTCAGGAGCGGGGCGGAGCTGTATTTCAGGTGCCCGTACCAGGCGAAGGTCATGAAGACGTTCGAGGCGAGCAGAAGGCCGATGGTGACGACCGGAACGGGCAGACCGAACATTGGAATCCTTCGGGACAACGGCGGCGGGAGGCTCCCGGCGCGGCAGTAGGACATCGCGGCGCGGCGGGAAACCAGAGCGGATCAGGCCCCGGGGACGCGGACCGGGAATTTCGCTTGATCCCGCGGAGGGGCGGGGCGAGGGTGGGCCCGAGGTTCAACCGGAGGGGGTAGGGCGATGGGTCGCGGTCTGGTCATGCTGTTCGCCACCCTCTGGCTCGGCGCCTGCGGGTCGCCCGAGCCGGCCCCCGGCCCGGCGGTGACCGCCGCGCCGGCGCGCGCGGTCGCCTGCGACGACGGCGGCTCCGGCGGCGTGCTGATCGACGGGGTCTGCCTCTGACAGCCGTCGCCTTTGCGCTGCGCGCGGGGAGGCTCCCGCGGGCTTCGCCCTTGGGTCCCGCGGCCGCTGCGCGGCCGCGGAAGGAGCGGCCTGTTGGCCGCGAGTCTGTTTTCTCCCCGCCTGTTGGCGGGGCCCCTCGTCCTGCCCGATAGGAATCTGCCAATATGAAACTGGGAGAAGCGAGCGGGACCGGGTCGCTTCGGCTTCCGGCATTGGGGAGGCTGGGCCGTCGTCGGTTCTCGGTGTCAGGAGGGGCGGGCGCCGTTTTTGGCGAAATCGGCGACGATCCGGTCGAATTCCTCCCCGCTCGGGCCGGTTTCGAAGGAGTGGGGCGCCGAGGTGCTGGCCCAGGGCAGCTTGTCGGCGGTCGCTTCCTCAATGAAGGGCGCGAACCAGCGATGGTCGTCGAGGGTCGAGGGGCGGAGGTTGACCATATCCTCCATGTTGCGCGCGTGGGTGGTCAGCCAGGTCTTGCAATGCGGGCAATAGAGGTAGCGGTCCGGCCCGTGCAGCACCCCGACCACCGGCGTGCCGGAGATGAAGCCGAAACCGCTGGCCGGCGGCGTCAGGCTGAGTGAGTCAGCACCTGGCAGCCGGAGCAATGGCAGGCCCAGGCCATGATCGGCGGCGCCGAGACCCGGAGCCGCGCCTGTCCGCGGCGGCGGTCGCCCTCCCAGGACGGTTTCCAATCCATCGCCGTCCTCGCGACTCCGCCGGGAAGGTCACGGGCGCTGGCGCGCGCCGCGACCACTCACTTCGGGCCGCGTTTGGCGAGGATTCGCTGCAGCGTGCGGCGGTGCATATTGAGCCGGCGCGCCGTTTCCGAGACGTTGCGGTCACAGAGTTCGTAGATGCGCTGGATATGTTCCCATCGGACGCGGTCGGCCGACATCGGATTTTCCGGCGGCAGCGGCATGTCGCGCTGGCGGGCGAGCAGCGCGTCGGTCACGTCGTTCGCGTCGGCGGGCTTCGAGAGATAGTCGGTGGCGCCGATCTTGACGGCGGCGACCGCCGATGCGATCGCGCCATAGCCGGTCAGCACGACGATGCGGGAATCGGGGCGGATCTCGCGCAGCAGCTCGACGAGTTCCAGCCCGTTGCCATCGCGCAGCCGGAGGTCGATCACCGCGTAGGCCGGCGGCTGGGCGTGCGCCGCCTCGCGGCCGGCGGCGACGGATTCCACCGCCCGCACCTCGAAGCCGCGCTTTTCCATCGCCCGCGACAGGCTGCGCCGAAAGGATTCGTCGTCATCGAGGATGAGCAGCGACCGGTCCGGTCCGATTTCATGCGGCATCACGCAACCGGCGCAGCGCGCCTCTCCCCCCGCCTTTTTTCCCGCCTTAGCATTTCCTGGCGGCGGGTCAAAGCCGCGCGGCGAAACAGGCGACCGAGGCCGCCATCTCGTCCGGCGTCGCGTCCGAGCCGTAGAATTCGAGGAAGCCATGCGCCGGATCGACCAGATAGGTGAAGGTCGAATGGTCCATCATGTAGTATTCCGACGTATCCGCCTTGCGGTAATAGACGCGGAAAGCGGCGGCGGCGGCGGCGATTTCCTCCGGCGCGCCCGTCAGGCCGACGAGGTCGGGATGGATCGCGGCGGCGAAGTCGCGCACCACCGGGGCTGTGTCGCGCGCGGGATCGATGGTGATGAACACCTGGCCGAGCTTCACCCCCTGGCCCGCCAGCTGGTCGGCGACGAGCGCGTTCCGCGCGAGGTCGGTCGGGCAGAAGTCGGGGCAGAAGCTGTAGCCGAAATAGATCAGGGTCGGTCCGGTCACCACGTCCTTGTCGGTGACGCGCCGGCCGTCGCCGTCGGTCAGCGAGAAGGGGCCGCCGATCGCCGCCGTGCCGCCGGCGACCCGGCTCGACCGGCAGTCGGCGAAAGGGTCGGCGTCGCGCGGCGCGAAGGCGAAATAGGTGCCGAGCCCGAGCCCGGCCAGGGTGACGAGCCCGGCGGCGAGGGCGATGAGGCGCAAGGTCCGGTTGTCCATGCGGCCTTCTGGCATGGCGCACCGCGCGGATCAAGGCGAGCGGGCATCGGCGCGGGAGCGGATATTCTTCGCCGCGGATTTGGCTTAGGCCGAAGGCATGAGCGATTCCGATCTCGCCCTGCTCGACGACGAGGCGCGCGGCTCGTGGCTGCGGCTGCGCACGCTGATCCTGCTGCGCTGGCTTGCGATCCTCGGCCAGACGGCGGCGGTGCTGACGGCGGCGCCGCTGCTCGGCCTCCGCGTGCCGCTCGGGCCCTGCGCCCTGGTGATCGGCGCGGCGGTGGCCTTCAATGTCACCGCCATGGCCGGGACCACGCGGGACCGGCGGCTGACCGAGCGCGAGGCGACGCTGACCCTGCTGTTCGACGTCGGCCAGCTCGGCACGCTGCTGCTGCTGACCGGGGGGATCAGCAATCCCTTCGCGCTCCTGATGATCGCGCCGGTCACGATCAGCGCCTCGCTCCTGTCGCGGCGGAGCACGATCCTGCTCGCCGCCGCCGCCTGCGCCATCGTCACCTTGCTCGCCCTCGTCGCGCCGCCGCTCCTCCGGGCCGACGGCGCAGCGCTCGATCCGCCGCCGCCGCTGCTGCTCGGCAGCTGGGCGGCGATCGTCATCGGCATCGTGTTCCTCGCCTTCTATGCCCGGCAGGTAAATCGCGAGGCCTTTTCCATGTCCCAGGCGCTCGGCGCGACGCAGATGGCGCTGGAGCGCGAGCAGCGGCTGACCACCCTGTCGGGCGTGGTGGCGGCGGCGGCGCATGAGTTCGGCACGCCGCTCGCCACCATCAAGCTCGTCTCGACCGAGCTCGCGGATGAACTCGGCGACCGGCCGCAGCTGCGCGAGGACGCGCTCCTGATCCGGGCGCAGGCCGATCGCTGCCGTGACATCCTGCGCACCATGGGACCGCGCGGGCGCGAGGATGATCTGGTGCGGTTCGCGCCGATCTCGGGCGTGATCGAGGAGGCGGCGGCGCCGCACGCGGGGCGCGGCGTCCGGATCATCACCCGCGTCGAGGGCGCGGTGGTCGAGGAGGGCACCGCGCCGCAGCCCGAGCTCGCCCGGCGGCCGGAAATCATCCAGGGCCTGCGCAACCTCGTGCAGAACGCGGTGGATTTCGCCGCTTCCGCCGTCTGGATCGATATCGACTGGACGGCGGACAGCCTGCGGATCCGGATCGGCGACGACGGGCCGGGCTATCCGCCGGAGGTGATCGCCCGCATCGGCGAGCCCTTCGTCCGCCGGCGGGCGAGCGCGAAGGAGCGGCCGGGCTACGAGGGGATGGGGCTCGGCCTCTTCATCGCCAAGACGCTGCTGGAACGGTCGGGCGCGCGGCTCGCCTTCGGCAATGGCGCGGAGGCCGCGCGCGCCGGTGGCGGGCCGGTGGAGTTCGGCCGGCCGTCGGGGGCGATCGTGACGGTGACATGGCCACGCGGGCGCGTGACCCGGCCCGGGGCCGGCGAGGGTTGAACCTTCGGCCAGGGTTAAGACTTCCTTAAGACCCATGGCGTTCCCTGACCGCGCGAAATCCCCAGAAAGCCGCGCGTGATGGAATTCACCGGACTGTCCCTCGCCGATTGGCCGCTCTTCTACCGCGCGCCGGAGGTGATCGTCGCGGCGCTGATCAGCGCGGTCGCCACCCTCGCCTTGCTGGTCGCCTTCGCCCCGCGCCTGCCGATGTTGCGCGGCCCGCGGGGCCCGGCGCCGGTCGACGGCGCGGGGGGCGGCGCTTGTGCGTTCCTGATCAACGGAACCAGCGTGAGGCCCCTGTCCGAGCCGGCGCGGGCGCTGGTCGATTGCCTCGGCGCGGCGCCCTCGCGGCTCGCCGCGCTTGGCGAGCATCTGGAAAGTGATTGCGCCGGCATCCGCCAGGATCTGGAGACGCTGGTGCTGCATGGCACGCCGTTCCGTCACCATTGCGTCCGTCGCGACGGCACGGCCTTCGAGGTGCTGGGCGAGCCGCGCGGCGCCGCCGCCTGGCTCGCGATCCGGCCGGCGAGCGAGGAAGCGCGGGCCCTGAAGGACGCGCAGGACGCGCTGGCCCGGGCCAAGGACGAGACCGCCTTTTTGCGCGAGGTGCTCGACACCGCGCCGCTGGTCGCCTGGAGCAGCGCGCCGGACGGCCAGATCACCTGGGCCAACGCCGGCTATCGCGAACGGTTCGACGCCGCCGCCGGCGAGCTGCGCGACCATCGCGTGCCGAACGCCTTCGGCCATGTGCTGGAGGAGGTGCCGCTGACCCCGCGCGGCAAGGGCAGCCGGCGCCGCGTCTCGATTCCGGGCCGGCAGGAGGCGGAGGCGCTGTGGTTCGAGGTGAGCCAGACCCCCGGCGCCGACGGCGGGACGCTCGGCTTCGCGCTGGCGGCCGACGATCTCGTGGCCGCCGAGGCGAGCCTGCGCCGCTTCGTCGAGACGCTGACCGAGACTTTCGCGCATCTGCCGATCGGGCTCGCGGTCTTCGACAAGAACCGGCGGCTCGGTCTGTTCAACCCCGCCTTGACCGATCTCGTGAAGATCGACGCGGTCTGGCTCGCCGGGCGGCCGTCGCTGCGCGATTTCCTCGAACGGCTGCGCGAGACGCGGCAGATGCCGGAACAGAAGGATTTCGCCAGCTGGCGCCGCAAGCTCGGCGAGCTGGAGGAGGGCGCGCGCGAGGGCACCTACGAACAGAATTGGGTGCTGCCCTCGGGCAAGATCTTCCGGGTCACCGGGCGGCCGCATCCGCAGGGCGCGCTCGCCTTTCTCTTCGAGGATATTTCCTCGGCGATCATCCTGGAGCGCAAGTACCGGTCCGAGCTGGAGCTGAGCCAGGCGACGCTCGACCGGATGGTCGAGGCGGTGGCGGTGTTCGACACCTCGGGCATGCTGGTCTTCGTCAATTCCGCCTTCGAGGAGCTCTGGACGCTGGCGCCGATGGACCGGCTGGACGGGCCGGGCATCGCCGAGATGACCCGCCTCTGCGCCGAGCGCTGCCAGCCGAGCCCGGTCTGGGCGCAGCTGTCGGAATTCGCCACCGCCGCCGACTCGCGGACCAGCTGGACGGCGGCGGTGGAGACGCTGGACGGCCGGACGATGCATCTTCTGGTCGCGCCCTTGCCCGACGCCTCGACGCTGGTCGTGTTCCGGGACCTTTCCGCCGAGCGGGCCGATCTCGGCGCGGCGCGCGAGCGTCTGATGGCGCTCGGCGCCGCGCGGGCGGAAGGCGCGGCGCTGGCGGCGGAACTGGCGCTGGACCAGCTGTGCCTGCCGGTCGAGCAGGCGCTGCGCCAGCTGATGGCGGCGATCCCCTCGGCCCAGACGCCGGAGGCGTTCCAGGCGCTGAGCGGCGTCACCCAGTCGCTGAAGGACGGCTTGGCGCGGGCCGGCGAATTGCGCGCCCTGGCGCGGCGCGAGGGCGACCAGGGGCCGCTCGGGGCTGGAAACGGCGCTCGCCGGCAAGCGTGGGCTCGGCCTCGCGCCTTGTCCGACGCGGCCGCCTGGGCGCTGGACCTGCGCCGCGCGGCCATGGCGCTCGGCTTCGCGCTCGCCGATCTCGCGGCGCCCGGGGCGGTGATCGCGCTCGCCGCCGGGCCGGACGGGCGGCGCCTGACCGTCTCGGCCGAGGTGGGCGCCAACGCCCGGGCCGAGGGCGTCGGCGCGGCGCTGGCCCGACGCATCATTGAGGAAGCCGGCGGCGCGCTGACCTTCGAGATCGCCGCCGGGCGCGCGACCTACGCCGCCGATCTCGGGACAGCGAAGCTCGCCTTGGCCGCCGCCGACGGGGTCGCCCTGCGCGCCTGAGACAGCTTCCGATTCACCGGGGGTTGCGCCCCCCGCGCCGGATTGTAGAACAGCGGCGTTCGCATTTGGCTGATCGGACCCCTCGTTGAAGACCACGCTTATCCTGCCCGACGTGGAGGCCACACAGGCCCTTGCCCGCGCGCTGGCGCCGGGGCTCGCGGCCGGCGATCTCGTCGCGCTGAGCGGCGGCCTCGGGGTCGGCAAGAGCGTCTTCGCCCGGGCGCTGATCGGCGCGCGGCTGGCCGCGCTCGGCCGGGCGGAGAGCGTGCCGTCGCCGAGCTATACGCTGGTGCAGACCTACGACCTTGGCGACGTGGAGCTGTGGCATGCCGATCTCTACCGTCTCGGCGCGCTCGACGAGATCGCCGAGCTCGGGTTGGAGGAAGCCTTCGCCGACGCGATCACGGTCGTCGAATGGGCCGAGAGGCTCGGCCCTGCCCTGCCGGCGCGCCGCCTGACCTTCGCGCTCGATTTCGAGGGCGAAGGCGAGGCGCGGCGCGCAGACCTGACGACGGAGGGCGGCGGCTGGGACTGGCTGCCCGCCGCGCTGGCCGGGGCGAGGGTGGCGTGAACCAGGCGCGGATCGACGATTTCCTCGCCGCGGCGGGCTGGGGCGGCGCGCGGCGCCTGGCCCTCGCCGGCGACGCCTCGGCGCGCCGGTACGAGCGGATCGCGCGGGGCGACCGCGCGGCGATCCTGATGGTCGCGCCGCCGGAAAGCGGCCTCGACCTCGCGCCTTTCGTAGCCGTCACCCGCTGGCTGCGCGGCCACCGCCTTTCCGCGCCGGAGATCCTCGCGGCGGATGTCGGGCAGGGGCTGCTCCTCCTCGAGGATCTCGGCGACGATCTCCTTGCGACGCTCTGCGCCACGGATCCCGGCCGCGCGCCCGACCTCTATGGCGCGGCGATCGACCTTCTCGCGCATATGCAGTCGCTGCCGCCGCCGTCGGACGGCTGGACCCCGCCGCCCTATGACATGGCGGTGCTGCTGCGCGAGGCGCGGCTGGCGGTGGACTGGTACCTGCCGGCGGCGACGGGCGCCCCGGCGCCGGACGATCTCGCCGCCGAGTTCGACGCGCTGGCCGAGGCGGCCTTCGCCCCGCTGCTCCCAGGCTCCACCGTGCCGATCTATCGGGATTATCACGCCGAGAACCTGCTCTGGCTGCCGGGGCGGGCGGGCTTCGCCCGGGTCGGGCTGCTCGATTATCAGGACATGCTGATCGGCCATCCCGCCTATGACCTCGTCTCGCTGCTTGAGGATGCGCGGCGCGACGTGGCGCCGGATCTGCGCAGGGCGATGATCGCGCGCTATCGCGACCGGACGGGCGCGGACGCGGAGGCGCTGGATCAGGCGGCGCATGTGCTCTCGGCCCAGCGCAACCTGAAGATCCTCGGGCTCTTCACCCGGCTGGCGCGGCGCGACGGCAAGCCGCGCTATCTCGGCTATCTGCCGCGTGTCTGGGGATATCTCCGGTCCGACCTCGCGCATCCCGCGCTGGCGCCGCTGGCGGCCTGGGTCGCGGCGCATCTGCCGCCGCCCGAGGGGGTGTCGTGAGGCCCGAGGCGGGGATCATCTTCGCCGCCGGGCTCGGCACCCGCATGGGCGCCCTGACGCGAGAGCGGCCGAAGGCGCTGATCGAGGTGGCGGGCCTGCCGCTGATCGGCCATGCGCTCCGCCTCTATCGCGAGGCGGGCGTCCAGCGCGTCGTGGTCAATACCCACGCGCATGCCGATCAGTTGCGCGACTGGCTGGCCGCGGCGGCGCCCGAGGTCGCGATCTCGTTCGAGCCGACGCTGCTGGAAACCGGCGGCGGCCTTTGCGCCGCGCGGCCGCTCCTCGGACCGGGGCCGGTCTGCACGCTCAACGCGGACATGGTTTGGAGCGGACGGAACCCGTTCGATGCGTTGCGCGCCGCCTGGGATCCGGCGCGGATGGACGCGCTGCTCTGCCTCGTGCCGCGCGCGGTGGCGGAGGGGCATACCGGCGCGGGCGATTTCCATCGCGCGGCGGACGGGCGCCTGACAAGGCGCGGGACGGACCCCGAGGCGGATTTCGTCTATGCCGGCGCCGGCATTCTGGGGGCGGAGCCGCTGGCGGGCCTGCGCGACGGGATCTATTCGCTGAACGCGGTGTGGGAACCGATCCTCGCGGCGGGGCGGATGTTCGGCACCGTCCATGATGGCGCCTGGGTCGATGTCGGGCGGCCCGAAGGCATCGCGCTGGCCGAGGCGGCGCTGGCCCGATGAGCGCGCTTTTCCCCCCCGGCGAAGGCCCCCGGATCTTCGCCGTGCCGCCCGGCGTCGATTTTGGCGCGGCGCTGATCGCGGGGCTGGAGGCGCGGCTCGCCGGCCATCCGCCGGAGGCGATGGCGCGGGTCGAGATCTGGGTGAATACCCAGCGCATGCGCCGGTCGCTGGTCGATCTGCTGGCCCGAGGGCCGGCGCGCCTGCTGCCCCGGGTCCGGGCGGTGACCGACCTGGCGGAGGATCCCCTGGCCCCGGGCCTCGACGGCCCGCCCGTCTCGGCGCTGCGCCGCAAGCTCGAACTGTCGCGGCTGATCGGCCGGCTGATCTCCGTCGAGCCGGGTCTCGCGGCCGAAACCGCCGCCTTCGACCTCGCCGACAGCCTGGCCGACCTGATGGACGAGACGCAGGGCGAGGGCGTGGCCCCCGCCGCGATCCTCGGCATCGACGCTGGCGCGCACGCCGAGCATTGGCAGCGCGGCCTGCGGTTCCTGACCCTGCTCGCCGATTACATGGCGGCCGGCGCGGCGACCGATGGCGAGGGGCGGATGCGCGCCGTCGCCGCCGCCCTCGCCGAGCGCTGGGCGACGCTGCCTCCCGCGCATCCGGTGATCGTCGCGGGCTCGACGGGTTCGCGCGGGGCAACTCGGCTGTTCATGGCCGCCGTCGCCGCCCTGCCGCAAGGGGCGCTGGTGCTGCCGGGCTTCGACGCGGGGCTGCCGGCGACGGTCTGGCGACGGCTGGGGCGCGACGATCCGGGCGCGGCCGACCATCCGCAGCACGGGTTCCGCCAGCTCGCCGACGCGCTCGGCTTCGATCCGCGCGCGATGCCGCCTTGGATCGAAACGGCGCCGCCCGCGCCGGAGCGCAACGCGCTCGTCTCACTGGCGCTCCGGCCCGCGCCGGTCACCGACCAGTGGCGCACCGAGGGGCGGGCGATGGCGCCGGAGCTCGGCGCGGCCTTCGCGCAGGTAACCTGGATCGAGGCGCCGGACCAGCGGACCGAGGCGCTCGCCATCGCGCTGGCCCTGCGCGGCGCGGCCGAGACGGGCGAGACTGCGGCGCTGGTCACGCCGGACCGGATGCTGGCGCGGCGGGTGACGGCGGAACTCGACCGCTGGGGCATCCTGCCCGATGACAGTGCCGGCCGGCCGCTGGCGCTGACCCCGCCCGGTGTGCTGCTGCGCCGCGTCGCCGAGCTGATCGGCGCGCCGCTGACCCCCGAGGCGCTGCTGATCCTCTTGAAGCATCCGCTGACCAACGCCGGCCCCGGCGCCCGGCGCGCGCATCTCGACCTGACCGCGCGGCTGGAGCGGCGCCTGCGCGGCGGGCCGCCCGTGATCGACTGGGACGCGTTGGCCGCGACGGTCGAGGGAGAGGCGGCGGCCGGCTGGCTCGGCTGGCTCCGCGCCAGCCTCGCGCCGCTCGGGACGCTCGGGACCGCGCCGCTGGCCGACACCGTCGCCGCCCATGTCGCCGCCGCCGAGGCGCTGGCCGCCGGTCCGGCCGGCGCCGGGGCCGCGCTCTGGGATCGCGAGGCGGGCCGGCAGGCGCTGGCGCTGGCGCAATCTCTGGCGCTGGAAGCCGATGCCTATGGGCCGATCTCGCCCGCCGAATATCGCGCGCTGCTCGCCTCGCTGATGGCGGCGCGCGACGTGCCGGAGGAGGCGGTGGTCACCCATCCCGGCATCTTCATCTGGGGCACGCTGGAGGCGCGGGCCCGGTCGGCGGATCTCGTGATCCTCGGCGGGCTGAACGAAGGCATCTGGCCCCGCCTGCCCGGCGCCGACCCATGGCTCAACCGCGCGATGCGGCGCGAGATCGGCCTGCCGAGCCCGGAGCGGCGGATCGGCCTTTCCGCGCATGATTTCCAGCAGGCGGCCGGCGCGGGCAAGCTGATCTTCTCGCGCGCCACCCGCGACGCCGAGGCCCCCACGGTGGCGGCGCGCTGGCTGCTCCGGCTGGAAAACCTGCTGCTCGGGCTTCCACCGGAAGGGCCGGCGGCGCTGGAAGCGGCGCGGGCGCGGGGCCGTGTGATCGTCGAACAGGCGGCGCGGCTCGACCGGCCGGGCGCGCCGACCCCGCCCGCGCGCCGGCCGGCGCCGCGTCCGCCGCTGACCGCCTTTCCGGCGGAACTGTCGGTCACGCAGATCGAGACCCTGGTCCGCGATCCTTACGAAATCTACGCGTCCAAGGTGCTGCGCCTGCGCCGGCTCGATCCGATCGGCCGCCAGCCGGACGCGCTGACCCGGGGCAGCGCCATCCACGCGATCCTCGACGCCTTCCTCGCCGCGACCGAGACGGAGTTGCCGGACAACGCCGCCCAGATCTTTCGCGCCGCGGCCGAGGCGGAATTCGCCCGCGTGGCGCCCTGGCCGGCGGTCCGCGCGCTCTGGAACGCCCGGCTCGACCGCGCCGCCGAATGGTTCCTGCTCGGCGAGGCCGACCGCCGCGAACGCGCCAGCCCGCTCGCCCGCGAGCTGCGCGGGCGGCGGCATCTCGACGGGCTCGCCCAGCCGATGGCGGTCACCGCGCGGGCCGACCGGATCGATTGGCGATCCGACGGGAGATATGCGATCTACGACTACAAATCCGGCTCCATTCCGTCCAAGAAACAGGCCGACGGTTTCCACCTGCAGCTGCCGCTCGAAGCGGCGATCGCCGAGGCCGGCGGCTTCGAGGGATTGCCCGCCGGCGCCGCGTTCCATCTGGAGCTGATCGGCCTCGGCGCACAGAAGACTTTGGAGATCGCAGCGACGCCGGAGGCGATCGCCGCGACCTGGGCGCGGTTGCGCGGCCTGATCGCCTTCTACCAGACGCCGGGCAACGGCTTCGCCGCCCGCCTGCGCCCCGGCCGCATCCAGTTCGAAAGCGCCTATGACCATCTGGCGCGGCGCGGAGAATGGGCCGATGGCGACATTCCGGGGGACTGGCAATGGAGATGAACGCCGCCCTGGAGGCGCAGATCCGCGCGGCGACCCCCGGCGCCTCGAGCTGGGTTTCGGCCAACGCCGGATCGGGCAAGACGCGGGTGCTGACCGACCGGGTGGCGCGCCTGCTGCTCTCGGGGACCGATCCGGGCAAGATCCTCTGCCTCACCTACACCAAGGCGGCGGCGGCCGAGATGCAGAACCGCCTCTTCGCCGCGCTCGGCCGCTGGGCGATGCTCGGCGACGCCGAACTGCGCTCCGCGCTGCGCGAGCTCGGCGAGCCGGGCGCGACCATCCCGCCTTCGGACCTCGACAAGGCGCGAACCCTGTTCGCCCGGGCGCTGGAAACGCCGGGCGGGCTTAAAATCCAGACGATCCACGCCTTTTGCGACTCGCTCCTGCGCCGTTTTCCGCTGGAGGCGGGCGTCGCGCCGCGGTTCACGGTGCTGGAGGATCGCCAGATCAAGGCGCTGCGCGAGGCGGCGCTCGACGCGCTGGCCGAGGAGGAGCCGGGACTCGTCGCGGGCATGGCTCTCTATCTCGGCGGGGGCGAGGTTGATCCGCTGCTGGCCGAGATCGCCCATGCCCGCGCGCTCTTCGGCCGCCCGTTTGACGCCGCGGCCCTGGCCGCCCGGCTCGGCGCGCCCTCGGACGTGACGCACGCCGACCTGCTGGCGCAGGTGGCGGTGCCGGAGGCGACGCTGCGCGCGCTGATCCCGATCCTGCTCGCCAGCGGCAAGGCGGATCGCACGCTCGCGCACCAGCTGACGGGCATCCTCGCCGCGCCGGAGCGCGACCGCCTCGCGCTGCTCGAGGAGGCGCTGCTGTTCAAGGCAAGCGCCGCGGCGCCCTTCGCGCCGAACGATAAGAAGCCGACGAAGACGATCCGCGACCGTCACGCCGATCTGGTCGCGCCGTTCGAGGCACTGCAGCGGCGCGTCGCCGATGCGCGACCGCTGCGCGTCGCTCTGTCGGCGCTGGCGAAATCCACCACGCTGAACCATTTCGCCCGCGGCTTTCTCGCCCGCTACGACGGGGCGAAGCGCGCGCTCGGCGCGCTCGATTTCGACGACCTGATCGAGCGGTCGGTGCGCCTTCTGGAGCGGCCCGAGACCGCCGCCTGGGTGCTCTATCGGCTCGACGGCGGGCTCGACCATATTCTCGTCGACGAGGCGCAGGACACCAGTCCGACGCAATGGCAGGTGATCGAGGCGATCTCGGCCGAGTTCTTCAGCGGCCTCGGCGCGCGCGACGTGGCGCGAACCATCTTCGTCGTCGGCGACGAGAAACAGTCGATCTACAGCTTCCAGGGCGCCGAGCCGGGCGCCTTCGGGGACATGCGTCGCCTGTTCGAAGCCCGCCTCGCGGATCAGGACGATGCGCTGCGGCGCTGCGACCTGCTCTATTCCTTCCGGTCCTCGCCGGTGATCCTCCGGCTGGTCGACACGGTCTTCGCGGGGATGAGCGGCGCGGGCCTCGCCGACGACGTCACGCATCACGCGCAGTTTCCCGACCAGCCGGGCCGCGTCGAGCTCTGGCCGTTCCTGCCGAAACCCGAGACGCCGGAGGAAAGTCCGTGGGACGCGCCGCTCGACGCGCTGACGCCCGAGGATCCGATCGCGCTGCTCGCCGGACGGATCGCGGCGCGGATCCGCGGCTGGCTCGACGGTCGCCAGCCGTTGCCCGGCGCGGGCCGGGCGGTGCGCGCCGGTGACGTGCTGATCCTCGTCCAGCGCCGGAACGAGCTGTTCGACGCGATCATCCGGGCGCTGAAGGTGGCCCGGGTGCCGGTCGCCGGCGCCGACCTGCTGCGCGTCGGCGGCGAGTTGGCGGTGAAGGATCTGCTCGCCGCGCTGCGCTTCGCCGCGACCCCCGGCGACGACCTGTCGCTCGCCGCCTTCCTGCGCGGGCCGATCGGCGAGGTCAGCGAGGAGGAGCTGTTCGATCTCGCCCATCCGCGGACCGGCACGCTCTGGGCCGCGCTGCGCGGCCGGCCGGCGGGAGAGTTCACGCGCGTCCGCGCCCTCCTCGCCGATACGCTGGCGCAGGCGGACTACCTGCGTCCCTACGAGATGCTGCAGCGACTCCTGATCCGGCATGATGGCCGCCGCCGGCTGACCGCGCGGCTCGGCGCCGAGGCGGAGGACGGGATCGACGCGCTGCTCGATCAGGCGCTGGCCTACGAGAGCGTCGAGGCGCCGAGCCTGACCGGCTTTCTCGCCTGGATCGACCGCGACGAGATGAAGGTGAAGCGCCGGATGGACGCGGGCGCCGACCAGGTGCGGGTGATGACCGTGCATGGCGCCAAGGGGCTGGAGGCGCCGATCGTCATCCTGCCCGACACCGCGACCCGGCGCGAACCGCGGGTGCCGGAGGTGCTGCCCGTTGGCGATGTCGCGGCCTGGCGCATGTCGCGCGGCACCGGGCCGGCGCCGCTGGAGGAGGCGGATGGCGAACGTCGGGCGATGGTCCGCGCCGAGAACCTGCGCCTGCTCTATGTCGCGCTGACCCGGCCGCGGAACTGGCTCATTATCTGCGGCGCCGGCCTCGCGCCGCGCGGCGATGCCTGGCACGCCCTCGCGCGGACCGCCGTCGAAGGCATGGCGCCCCGTGTCGAGCCCGGTCCCGACGGCGAGACGCTGCTGTTGGAACACAATTGGGCGGGGGCGGGGCAGGCCGGCGCGTCCGCCGCGCCGGAGGTTCCGGCCGAGCCGCCCGCCTGGGCCGCGCGGCCCGCGCCGGCCCGGCGGCCTCCGCCCGCGCCGCTGTCGCCC
>JBGAJI010000213.1:0-2183 GCA_044225035.1 Amaricoccus sp.
ACCGATAGACGAAGGGACCAGCGAGGCGCTACTTAGCGACGCGATCCGGCCGGATCAAGCGGCTTTTTCGGGGGTTCAGCGCGCGGGCGCCGCGTCCTCGACGTGAAACTTCACCTTGGCGCGGCCGGCCCAGTCGTCGCGCTCGAGCCGGCCGGCGAGATGCAGCGGCGCGCCGCCGCTCTCGGCGAGGGCGGGGCCGAGCGGGCCGGTGAAGGCGCGGAAGGCCACCGCCTCCAACCGGCCGCCCGCGCCGTCCGAAAGGGTGAAGGCGAGATGCGCCTCGCCGATCCGTTTCTGGCGGGTGATCCGCGCCCCGGTGAGGGCGAGTCGTGGCGCCGGACTGCCGGCGCCATAGGGGCCGGCGGCGGCCAGGAGATCGGCGAGCTCGGGCGTCGCACCCGCGGCGGCGACGAGGCCGTCGACGCGGAGCGTCCGCGGACCGTCGCGCTCAGCCGGCGCGTTGGTGGACAGCAGCTGGCCGAGGCGCGCCATCGCCGGCTCCAGCTGGCCGCGCGACAGGCTGAGGCCGGCGGCCATGCGATGCCCGCCGCCGCGCTCGACCAGACCCTCGCGGGTCAGCCGGGCAATCGCGGCGCCGAGATCCACGCCGCTGACCGAGCGGCCGGAACCCTTGCCGGCCCCCGCCTCGAAGCCGATCACCACGGCCGGGCGGTGGAACAGTTCCTTCAGCCGCGCCGCGACGATGCCGACGACGCCGGGATGCCAGCCTTCCCCCGCCGCCCAGACCAGCGGGCCATCGGCGCCGCCGCGCGCCAGCACCTGCGCCTCGGCCGCGGCGAGCACGCCGGCCTCGATCTCGCGACGCTCGGCATTGAGCAGGTGCAGCCGCTCGGCCAGCGCCGCCGCCTCGGCCGGATCCTCGGTGGCGAGCAGCCGGGCGCCGAGATCGGCCGCGCCGATGCGCCCGCCGGCGTTCACCCGCGGGCCGATGACGAAGCCGAGCGAATAGACGCTGGGCGCGCCCTTCGACCCCGCGACCCCGGCGAGCGCGGCGAGACCCGGACGCCGTCCCCCGGCCATCACCTTCAACCCCTGGCGCACCAGCGCGCGGTTCAGCCCGACCAGCGGCGCCACGTCGGCGACCGTCGCCAGCGCCACGAGATCGAGCAGGGGCAAGAGGTCGGGCACCGCGCCGCCCTCGGACCGCAGCAGCCGGTTCGTGGCGACCAGCAGCAGGAATACCACCGCCGCCGCGCAGAGGTAGGTGAGCTCGCCGCTTTCGTCCTGGCGGTTCGGATTGACCACGGCGAGGGCCGGCGGCAGGGTCTCGGCCCCGAGGTGATGGTCCACCACCAGCACGTCGCAATCCGCCGCCGCGATCGGCTCGAAGCTCAGCGTACCGCAATCGACGCAGAGGATCAGGTCATGCGTGGCGCCGAGCGCCGCCATCGCCGGCACGTTCGGGCCATAGCCCTCCTCGATCCGGTCGGGCACATAGAGCGTCGCCGAATGGCCGAGCACCCCGAGCCAGCGGAGCAGCAACGCGGCCGAGGCGCCGCCGTCGACGTCATAGTCGGCGAAGATCGCGATCCGCTCGCGACGGCGCAGGGCGAAGGCCAGCCGCGCGGCGGCGGCGTCCATGTCGCGCAGGCGCGAGGGATCGGGCATCAGGTCGCGCAGCGACGGCGCGAGATAGGCGCGCGCCTCCTCGGGGGCCACGCCGCGGCGCGCCAGCACCCGGCCGACGATATCGGGAAGACCGGCGCCCTGGGCGATCGCCCGGGCGGCGCGATCCTCCTCGGCCGTCGGGCCGAGCCAGCGCTGGCCGGTCAGCGAGCGCTCCACATTGAGGTAGGCGGGGCGGCTCTCCGCGTCCAGCATCGCGGCCTCAACCCTTTCGTCCGTCGGCGGCGTCCGTTTCGCCCCGGTCGGAAATCCCCCCGGCGGAGATCCCGTCGTCCCAGTCGCGCGGCGGCGGCGCGGGCCGCTTCGTCTCGCCCCCGAAGAGCAGGCCGCGCAGGTTGCGCGATCCGGAGAAAAGGCCGACGCTGGCCGCCGCGAGCCAGAGCAGCAGGAACAGCGTCGCCCCGAGGTCGCCCGACAGCACCGCGCCGCCGAGCGTGAAGAGCACGACCATCATGCCGGCCGCCCAGAACACCAGCCACGCGATCATGAAGCCGATCGCGACCTTGCGCTGGCGGGCGGTGGGCATGCTACTGGTT
>JBGAJI010000064.1:0-20126 GCA_044225035.1 Amaricoccus sp.
GAACCGCTCGCCGCCCCCATGGCGCCGCTCTGGGTCTATGGCGCCGGCCATATCGGCCGCGCCATCGTCAGGGTGGCCGAGGGATTGCCGCTTGCCATCACCTGGATCGACACCGGCCGGCGGCGCTTCCCGGAAACGATGCCGCCAAACGCCGCGCCGCTGATCGCCGAAAGCCCGGCCCGCGTCGTGCCACACGCGCCGGACGATGCGATGCATCTGGTGCTGACCTATTCCCATGCGCTCGATCTGGAGATCTGCCACGCCGTTCTGGGGCGGCCGTTCCGCCATCTCGGGCTGATCGGATCGGATTCGAAGCGGGCTCGGTTCCTTTCGCGGCTGCGCGACCTCGGCCATTCCGAGGCGGCGCTTGCCCGCTTGCGCTGTCCGATCGGCGACCGCTCGCTCGGCAAGCTGCCCGCCGCGATCGCGCTCGGCGTGGTCGTCGAGGCGCTGCGCCTTTCCGAAACCGCTTCTCACGCAAAGGTCTCGCACGCATGACGGCATTGCTGCAGGTCGAGGGCCTGTCGAAATCCTATCCCGGGGTGAAGGCGAACGAGGATATCAGCTTCTCGGTCGAGCCGGGCGAGGTGCACGCGCTGCTCGGCGAGAACGGCGCGGGCAAATCGACGCTCGTCAAGATGATCTATGGCCTGGTGCGGCCCGACAGCGGGCACATGATGCTGCGCGGCCAGCCCTACGCGCCGCCGAAGCCCGGCGTCGCCCGCGCCCTCGGCGTCGCCATGGTGTTCCAGCACTTTTCGCTGTTCGAGGCGCTGAACGTCGCCGAGAACGTGACGCTCGGCATGGAGAACCCGCCGAAGATGGGCGAGCTCGCGGCGCGCATCCGCTCGGTCTCCGAGGAATACGGCCTGCCGCTCGATCCCGGCCGGCTGGTCGGCGACCTCTCCGCCGGCGAGCGGCAGCGGGTCGAGATCGTCCGCTGCCTCCTGCAGGATCCGAAACTGCTCATCATGGACGAGCCGACCAGCGTGCTGACCCCGCAGGAGGTCGATATCCTGTTCCAGACCCTGCGCCAGCTCAGCGCCGAGGGCACCGCCATCCTCTATATCAGCCACAAGCTCGAGGAGATTCGCGCGATCTGCGACGGCGCCACCATCCTGCGCCGGGGCAAGGTCGTCGGCACCTGCGTCCCGCGCGAGAAAACGGCGCGCGAGTTGGCCGAGATGATGGTCGGCCAGACCCTGACCCCACCGGAGCGCAGCGCCAAGCCGAAGGGTCCGGTCGCGCTCGAGGTCACGGGCCTGTCGGTCGCCTCGCCGAACCCGTTCGGCATGGGGCTGAAGGACGTCGCCTTCGCCGTGCGCAAGGGCGAGATCCTCGGCATCGCCGGGGTCGCGGGCAACGGCCAGGACGAACTGCTGCTCGCGCTCTCGGGCGAATTGCGCACGCCGGCCGGCGCGGTGAAGATCGACGGCGCACCCTCGGGCGATCTCGGCCCGAACGAGCGGCGCCGCGCCGGCCTCGTCGCCGCGCCGGAGGAACGGCTCGGCCACGCCGCGGCGCCCGACATGAGCCTGACCGAGAACGCGCTCCTCTCCGGCGCGCTCCGTCGCGGGCTCGCCAAGGGCGGCTTCATCGACTGGCCGGCGACCCGCGATTTCGCCAGCGAGATCGTCAAGGACTACGATGTGCGCACGCCGGGCATCGGCGTCGCCGCGCGGGCGCTGTCGGGCGGCAATCTGCAGAAATTCGTCATCGGCCGCGAGCTTCTGCAGGAGCCGGGCGTCGTCGTGGTGAACCAGCCGACCTGGGGTGTCGACGCCGCCGCCGCCGCCTCGATCCGCCAGGCGCTGATCGACCGCGCGACCGCCGGCGCCGCGATCGTCGTCATCAGCCAGGATCTCGACGAGCTCTTGGAGATCGCGGACAATTTCGCCGCCTTGAACGGCGGCCGGATGACCAAGCCCCGGCCGACCCAGGGCCTGACCGTGGACGAGATCGGCTTGATGATGGGCGGCGCCCACGGAATGGAGGTGGCCCATCATGCTCACGCTTGAGAAACGCCCCTCGCCGTCGAAATTCTGGACGGCGGCGACGCCGGTGCTCGCCGTGCTTCTGACCATGGTCGCGGGCGGCATCATGTTCGCCATCCTCGGCAAGAACCCGTTCGAGGCGATCCGCGTCATCTTCTGGGATCCTTTGTTCAATCCCGACCTCGCCGCCTATTCGCGGCCGCAGCTGCTCGTCAAGGCGGCGCCCCTGATCCTGATCGCGGTCGGCCTGTCGCTCGGCTTTCGCGCCGGCATCTGGAACATCGGCGCCGAGGGCCAGTACATCATGGGCGCGATCTTCGGCGCCGCCGTCGGCCTCGCCTTCTATCCGACCGAGACGCGGATTCTCGTCCTGCCGCTGATGGTGATCGCCGGAGCCTTCGGCGGCTGGGTCTGGGCGATGATCCCGGCGATCCTGCGCACAAGGTTCCGAACCAACGAGATCCTCGTCTCGCTGCTCCTCGTCTATGTCGCGCAGGCGATCCTGTCCTCGATGGCGCTCGGCGCGCTGCGCAACCCGGAGGGCGGCGGTTTTCCCGGCTCGCGCAACCTCAGCCAGTATCCGGCGGCGGCCAATCTCGAGCTCATCCCCGGCACCGGCATGCACTGGGGCGTGGTCGCGGCCTTCATCGCGGTGATCGCCGCCTATGTCCTGTTGCAGCGGCACATGCTCGGCTTCCAGATCCGCGTCACCGGCGAGGCGCCGCGCGCCGCGCGCTTCGCGGGGGTGAAGCCGGAGCGGCTGGTGATCCTCTGCATGGGCATCTCGGGCGCGCTCGCCGGCATGGCGGGCCTTTTCGAGGTGGCGGGGCCGGCGGGGCAGATCAGCATCGACTTCGCTTCCGGCTACGGCTTCACCGCGATCATCGTCGCCTTCCTCGGGCGGCTGAACCCGATCGGCATCCTGCTCGCCGGCCTGCTGATGGCGCTCACCTATATCGGCGGCGAGCTGGCGCAGTTCATGCTCGGCCTGCCCTCGGCGGCGATCCAGGCGTTCCAGGGAATGCTGCTCTTCTTCCTGCTCGCCGTCGACGTCCTGTCGAATTACCGCGTCCGCTTCGCCGTGAAGGGAACCGCCTGATGGATCTCGGTGGCATCAATCTCGCCGTTCTCATCGCCTCGCTGATGGTGGCGGCCGTGCCGATCATGCTGGCCGCGATCGGCGAGCTGGTCGTCGAGAAGGCGGGGGTGCTCAATCTCGGGGTCGAGGGCATGATGATCATCGGCGCCGTCTGCGGCCTCGCCACCGCGGCGACCAGCGGCAGCCCGTTCCTCGGCTTCGTCGCCGCCGCGCTCGGCGGGGCGGCGCTGTCGCTGATCTTCGCGGTGCTGACCCAGGTCTTCCTCGCCAACCAGGTGGCGACCGGGCTCGCGCTGACGCTGTTCGGGCTCGGCCTCTCGTCGCTGATCGGCCAGGGTTACGTCGGGGTGAAGCCACCGGCGACGCCGCGGCTGGAATTCGGGCCGCTGACCGATATTCCGGGCCTCGGCACCATCCTCTTTCACCACGATCCCTTGGTCTATTTCTCCATTGCCATGATCGCCCTCGTCTGGGCCGTGCTGCGCTATACCAGGACCGGGCTCATCCTGCGCGCGGTGGGCGAGAATCACGACGCCGCCCACGCGCTCGGCTACAAGGTCCAGCGCATCCGCCTCTTCGCCATCCTGTTCGGCGGTGCGATGGCCGGTCTCGGCGGCGCCTATGTCAGCCTCGTGCGCGTGCCGCAATGGACCGACGGCATCACGGCGGGCGCCGGCTGGATCGCGCTCGCCCTCGTTGTCTTCGCCAGCTGGAAACCGTGGCGGGTGCTGCTCGGCGCCTATCTCTTCGGCGGCATCTCCGTGCTGCAGCTTAACCTTCAGGCGGCGGGATCCACCATTCCGGTCGAATATCTGGCAATGTCGCCTTACCTCATCACCATCCTGGTGCTGGTCATCATCTCGGCGGATCGCGGCCGCGCGGCGCTCAACGCCCCGGCCGCGCTCGGCAAGAACTTTCACGCCTCGCGCTGAGGCACGATCATGGCCGGGCACCGGCACAACAGGGAGCATGGAATGCTACGTAGAACTCTTCTCGCCGGCGCGGCGCTCGGCCTCGGGCTGCTGCTTGGCGGGACCGCCTTCGCTCAGGACAAGGTTAAGGCCTGCTTCATCTATGTCGGCCCGATCGGCGACGGCGGCTGGACCTATCAGCACGAGCTTGGACGGCGGGCGGTGGTCGAGAAGTTCGGCGACAAGGTCGAGACCGCGTTTCAGGAGAATGTGCCCGAGGGCGCCGACGCCGAGCGGGTGCTGACCCAGATGGCGCTGTCGGGCTGTAACATCATCTTCACCACCTCGTTCGGCTATATGGACGCGACCAACGCCGTCGCCGCGAAGTTCCCGAAGGTGAAGTTCGAGCATGCGACCGGCTACAAGATGGAGCATCCGAACGTCTCGACCTACAATTCGCGCTTCTACGAGGGGCGCGCGGTGATGGGCACCATCGCCGGGCTGATGACCAAGTCGAACAAGATCGGCTATATCGCCTCCTTCCCGATCCCCGAGGTGATCCAGGGAATCAATGCCTCCTACGTCAACGCCAAGAAGGTGAATCCCAACGTCGAGATCTCGGTGGTCTGGGCTTACACCTGGTTCGATCCCGCCAAGGAGGCCGACGCGGCGAAGGCGCTGATCGAGCAGGGCGTCGACGTGATCCTGCAGCACACCGATTCCACCGCTCCCCTCGCCGAGGCGGCCAAGACCCCCGGCGTCATCGGCTTCGGTCAGGCCTCGGACATGGCCGAATACAAGCCGAGCCCGCGGGTCTCGGCGATCATCGACAACTGGGCGCCCTATTATATCGAGCGGATTCAGGCTCTGCTGGACGGCACCTATGAGCAGAAGGCGACCTGGGCCGGCATCGGCGGCGGCGAGGTCGAGATCGGCGAGATCACCGACGCGGTGCCGGCCGATGTGAAGGCCAAGGCCGAGGCGGTGCGCGACGCCATCGGCGCCGGCACGCTGCACGCCTTCACCGGCCCGCTCAACAAGCAGGACGGCTCGCCCTGGCTGGCCGAAGGCGAGACGCCCGACGACGGCACCCTCGCGGGGATGAATTTCTTCGTCGAAGGCCTTCCGCCGGGACCGCGACCGAACCTCCGCCGTCGTCTAATCCACCAGTCGTCCAGTCCACCAAACGATTCCGTTCCGTCATCGGTTGCTCTAGGCTCGCGTCATTCGGGATCGGGAAACACCCATGCGCGCCGCCGTCTGCCGGGCCTTCGGCCAACCCCTTGTCATCGAGGAGGTCGTGCTCGCGCCGCCGGGCGCGTTTCAGGTCGCCGTCGCGCTCTCCGCCTGCGCCATCTGCCATTCCGATATCGCCTATGCCGAAGGCGCCTGGGGTGGCGCGCTGCCGGCCGTTTATGGCCACGAGGCCGCGGGCACGGTGACGGCGCTCGGTCCCGGGGTACGCGGCTTCGCCGTTGGCGATCCGGTTCTCGTCACGCTCATTCGGGCCTGCGGCGCCTGTCCCGCCTGCGCGGGGGGCGCGCCGACCTCCTGCGCCCATGCCTGGGACGCGGCGCCGAGCCCGCTGACCGGCGCCGACGGCGCGCCGCTGTCGCAAGGCATGAACACGGCCGCCTTCGCCGACGCGGTCGTGGTCGATGCCAGCCAGTGCGTGAAGCTGCCCGCCGACCTGCCGCTCGACCTCGCCGCGCTGCTCGCCTGCGGCGTCATCACCGGGGTCGGCGCCGTGCTCAATACCGCGCGCATGCGACCCGGTGCGCGGGTCGCGGTCATCGGCGCCGGGGGGGTCGGACTGAACGCGATCCAGGGCGCGGCGCTCGGCGGCGCCGCGCGGATCTTCGCGGTGGACGCGCTGCCGGAAAAGCTGGCGGCGGCGCGCGCCTTCGGCGCCACCGACGGGCTGGTCGCGGGCCCGGACCTCGGGCTTCGGATCCGCGCGCTGACGGCGGGGCAGGGGGTCGATTTCGTCTTCGTCACGGTGGGTGCGCCCCGGGCCTTCGCCGAGGCGCCGTCGCTGCTCGGCCCCGGCGGCGCGGTGGTGCTGGTCGGCCTGCCGCCGACCGGCACCAGCGTCGCCTATGATCCGACCACGCTCGCCGCGATGAACCAGAGCCTGCTCGGCTCGCGGATGGGCCAGACGGTGCTCGCCCGCGATATCCCCTGGCTCATCACCCAGTGGCGCGCCGGCCGGCTGAAGCTGGCCGAGCTTGTCACCGCGCGCTTTCCGCTGGAGCGGATCAACGAGGCGATCGCCGCGACCAGGGCCGGGGCGGCGCTGCGCAATATCATCACCTTCGACGCGCCGCGATGAAGCTCGCCGGGCTCGATATCCTCGTCGTCGGCAATCCGCCCCCCGGCTTCGGCGGCCGCTATTTCATCTTCGTCAAGCTCAGCACCGCCTGCGGTATCGTCGGCTGGGGCGAGGTCTACGCCGCCACCGTCGGACCGGAGGCGATGCGCGCGGTGATCGCCGACGTCTTCGCCCGCCACATGGAAGGCGAGAATCCCGAGAATATCGAGCTCATGTTCCGCCGCGCCTATTCCGCCGGCTTCACCCAGCGGCCGGATCCGACGGTGATGGGCGCGTTTTCCGGGCTCGAGATCGCCTGTTGGGACATTCTCGGCAAGGCGCGGGAACGACCGATACATGCGCTGTGGGGCGGGCGCGTCTGGGACCGGCTCCGCGCCTACACCTATCTCTACCCGGGGCCGGACGAGGATCCGGGGCGGTTCTACCACGATCCCGACGCCTCGGCCGCCTGCGCCGCGCGGATGGCGCGGGAAGGCTTCACGGCGGTGAAGTTCGACCCGGCCGGCGCCTATACCATTCGCGGCGGGCATCAGCCTTCGGTCCCCGACCTCGACCGGTCCGAGGCTTTCTGCGCCCGGATCCGCGCGGCGGTCGGCGACCGGGCCGACCTGCTGTTCGGGACGCATGGGCAGTTCACCCCGGCCGGCGCCATTCGCCTCGCCCGGCGCATCGCGCCCTATGATCCGCTGTGGTTCGAGGAGCCCGTTCCCCCCGACCTGCCGCTCGATCTCGCGCGGGTCGCGGCGGGGTCGCCGGTCCCGATCGCGGCGGGCGAGCGGCTGACCACGGCGGGGGAGTTCGCCACCCTGCTGCGCGCGGGCGGGGTCGCCATCGTCCAGCCGAGCCTCGGCAGGGTCGGCGGGCTGTCGCAGGCGCGCAAGGTCGCGATCCTGGCCGAAGGTTTTGGCGCGCAGGTGGCGCCGCATCTTTACGCCGGTCCGATCGCCTGGGCGGCGGCGATCCAGCTCGCCCTGTCGATCCCGAATTTCCTGATCCTCGAAAGCATCGGTGTCGGCGGGGGCTTTCATGCCGAGCTCCTGACCCGGCCCATCGCCTTCGAGGAGGGCTATGTCCTGCCGCCCGACGCGCCGGGGCTCGGGGTGGAGATCGACGAGGCGGTCGCGCGCGCCCATCCCTGGACCGGCGGCCGCCTGCATCTCGAAATGAGCGCCGACCCGCCGGATCCGCGCGGCGGCGCGCCCTTCGCCGGCGGCTGATCCGGCGCGCGGGAAAGTGAGCATATCCGCCGCCTCGCGCGACCCGGATGTGCTAGACTGACCCCGCCCCCGATTTCAAAGGGCGTCTTTCTTTCTGGAACCTGAAATGTCGGAAAAACATACTGGAACCTGTTTCTGCGGCGCGGTCGAGATCGAGACCACCGGCGCGCCCGAAGCCATGGGTTATTGCCATTGCGCATCCTGCCGCTCCTGGTCGGCGGGGCCGGTCAATGCCTTTACCTTGTGGAAGCCCGAGAACGTGCGGGTGACCAAGGGCGCCGACCAGCTCGGCGCCTATATGAAGACCGAAATGACGAAGCGGATGTTCTGCGTGAAATGCGGCGGCCATGTGATGGCCGAGCATCCGACCTTTGGATTGACGGATGTCTACGCCGCGACCATCCCGAGCCTCGCCTTCGCGCCGATGCTGCACGTCAATTACGCCGAGACCGTGCTGCCCATGAAGGATGGATTGCCGAAGATGAAGGATTTCCCCGCCGAACTCGGCGGCTCCGGCGAGACTCTGCCCGAATGACATCGCGGGCGCGCGCGGTCGCGGCTAGAGCGGAGCCCGTCCCGGTCGGACCGGGCCGTCCGCTCCAGAGTCTTGATTTTACGCAATGTCTTAACACCTGACGATCCCGTCAGATTGGACATTGCTCTATTCCGCCGGTTCCAGCGCCCGCCCGCGCGCGGAAATCTCCTCCCAGGCGCGGTTGATCGCGGCGAGGCGGGTATTGGCGAGGTTCACCGTCTCGGGCGGCAGGCCGCGGGCGATCATCTGGTCCGGGTGGTTCGCCCGCACCAGCTCGCGCCAGCGCGCCTTGATCGCCCCGAGTTCGGCGTCGCGCGGCACGCCGAGCACGTGCCAGGGATCGGGCGCCTGCCCGGAGGTGTGCCGCGCCTCGATGCAGGCGAAGGCGCGGGGGGAGATGCCGAAAATCTCCGCCACCCGACCGAGGAAGCCGGCCTCGTTCTCGTGATAGCCCCCGTCGGCCAGTGCGATGTGGAACAGCCCTTCGAGGATGTCCTCCAGCACCTGACGCCGGTCCTCGAACATGCCGGCGATCCGCGCGGCGTAGGCGTCGAACCCGGCCACGTCCTGGCGCGCGAGATTGAAGACGCGCGCCGCCGCCGCCTCGTCCTGCGGCGCGATCTGGAAGACCTGGCGCAGGGCCGTCACTTCCGCCGGATTCACGCGGCCATCGGCCTTCGCCATCTTGGCGCCGAGGCTGATGACGGCGATGGTGAAGGCGACGCTGTGCTCGGGCGCGGTCGGCCGGCGCTCGAACAGCGCCAGAAGGCTCTCGCCCTTGGCGACGATCGCGGTCAGGACATCGGTGACGCGGCTCCAGATCGACATGGGGCCGGACTGTATCAGTCTCGTCTCGCGCGCGCAGCAAGCGATTTGTCGCGCTCGGCCCCTCCCGATCCGGCCCTTGCGCCGCTTCTCCCCGCGTGCCTCAGTGCGGGCGGGACAAAGGGGAGCGGACATGGGGGGCTGGGACTTCTGGATCGACCGCGGCGGCACCTTCACGGACATCGTCGCCCGCGCGCCGGACGGCGCGCTCCACCGGGCGAAGCTCCTGTCGGAGAATCCGGAGCAATATCCCGACGCCGCGTTGCACGGCATCCGCGGCTTTCTCGGCCTCGCGCCCAACGCCCCTATCCCCGCGAGCGCGGTCGCCAGCGTCAAGATGGGTACCACCGTCGCCACCAACGCGCTGCTGGAACGCAAGGGCGAACCGCTGGTCCTCGTCACCACGCGCGGCTTCGGCCAGCATCTGCGCCTCGCCTACCAGAACCGCCCGCGGCTGTTTGACCGGCGCATCATTCTGCCCGAGATGCTCTATGCCCGGGTCATAGAGGTCGAGGAGCGGGTCCGCGCCGACGGGACGGTGGAAATCCCGCTGGACGCGCCGCGACTGGCCGCGGATCTGGCCGAGGCGCGGGCCGCCGGGCTGGAAGCCTGCGCCATCGTCTTCATCCACGGCTATCGCCACCGCGCGCACGAGGCGGCGGCGGCCGCGCTGGCGCGGGCGGCGGGCTTCGCGCAGGTCTCGGTGAGCCACGAGGTCAGCCCGCTGATGAAGATGGTCCGCCGGGGCGATACCACCGTGGTCGACGCCTATCTCACGCCGATCCTGCGCCGCTACATCGACCGGGTCGCGGCGGCCTTCGACGGTGACATGACGGGCAAGCTGCTCTTCATGCAATCCTCGGGCGGCCTGACCGACGCCACGCGCTTTCAGGGCAAGGACGCCATCCTGTCCGGACCTGCGGGCGGCGTGGTCGGCGCCGCGCGGGTCAGCGAGATCGCCGGTTTTTCCAAGGTCATCGGCTTCGACATGGGCGGCACCTCGACCGACGTCTGCCATTTCGCCGGGGATTTCGAGCGCGTGCTGAATACCGAGGTGGCGGGGGTGCGCGTGACCGCGCCGATGATGATGATCCATACCGTCGCGGCGGGGGGCGGCTCGCTGCTCACCTACGACGGCGCGCGGATGCGGGTCGGCCCGGAAAGCGCGGGCGCCAATCCCGGCCCGGCCGCCTATGGGCGGGGCGGGCCGCTGGCCGTCACGGATGCGAACCTGCTGACCGGGCGGCTGCGCCCCGAGCATTTCCCGGCGATCTTCGGCCCGAACGCGGACCGCCAGCTCGACGCGGACGCCACCCGGGCCGGATTCGCGCGCCTCGCCGCCGAGATCGGCAAGAGCCCTGAGGAGGTGGCCGAGGGTTTCCTGCGCATCGCCACCGAGAACATGGCGAATGCGATCAAGACCATCTCGGTCCAGCGCGGACACGATGTCTCGGGCTATTGCCTCACGGTGTTCGGCGGGGCCGGGTCGCAGCATGCCTGCGCGATCGCCGACACGCTCGGCATGACGACCTGCCTCATCCATCCGATGGCCTCGCTGCTCTCGGCCTATGGCATGGGCCTCGCCGAGCTGCGCGCCAGCCGCGCCGAGGCGATGGAGGCGCCGCTCGATGCCGGGAACCGGCTGGCCGCCGCAGCGCGGCTGGACACGCTCGGCGTCGCCACCCTCGTCGAGGTCGAGAGCCAGGGGGTGCCGGAAGCGGCGATCCGCCTCGTCCAGACCTTGCGGCTGAAGGTCCGGGGGACCGATACCGCGCTGGCGATCGCCTTCGGGACGCTGGCCGAGATGACGGCGGCGTTCCAGGCCGCGCACCGGGCCCGCTTCGGCTTCGATCCCGGGCAGGCGCCGCTGGTCATCGAGAGCCTGGAGGTCGAGGCGATCGGCGCCACCGCCGATCTGACCGAGGCCGAGGCCCCGCTGACCGAGCGGGCCGAGGACGCCTATCCCGCCACCCTGGCGCCGGTGTTTCTCGGCGGCGCCTGGGTCCCGGCACGCTTTGTCAGGAGCGTGGATCTGGTGCCCGGCGACCGCGTCACCGGCCCGGCCGTGCTGGTCGAGCCGCATACCTCGATCCTGATCGAGCCGGGATGGCGCGCGGAGATCACCGGCCATCGCCATGTCGTCCTGCGCCGGGTCGAGACGCTGGAACGCGCCCACGCGGTCGGGACGGCGGCCGATCCGGTGATGCTCGAGGTGTTCAACAACCTCTATATGTCGATCGCCGAGCAGATGGGCGTGGTGCTGGAAAACACCGCCGCCAGCGTGACGATCAAGGAGCGGCTGGATTTTTCCTGCGCCCTCTTCGACGCGGCCGGCGATCTTATCGCCAACGCGCCGCACATGCCCGTGCATCTCGGCTCGATGGGGGCCAGCGTCAAGGCGATCATCGCGCAGAACCCGGACATGGCGCCGGGCGACGTCTTCGTGTTGAACGCGCCTTACAACGGCGGCACGCATCTGCCGGACATGACGGTAGTGGCGCCGGTCTGGGACGACGAGGGCCAAACGCCGCTGTTCTTCACCGCCGCCCGCGGCCACCACACGGACGTCGGCGGCCTCACTCCCGGCTCGATGCCGCCCGACAGCCGGGTGATCCATGACGAGGGCGCCTATATCGACAACTGGCTGCTGGTCGAAGCCGGTCGCTTTCGCGAGGACGAAACCCGGGCGCTGCTCCTCGCCGGACCGCACCCGGCGCGGGCGCCGGACGTGAATATCGCCGATCTCAAGGCCCAGGTCGCCGCTTGCGAGAAGGGCGCGCAAGAACTGCGGCGCATGGTGGCGACCTTCGGCCTGCCGGTGGTTCAGGCCTATATGGCTCATGTGCAGGACAATGCCGAGGAATGTGTCCGCCGGGCGATCGAGGCGCTGAGCGACGCGGACTATGTCTATCCGATGGATCCCGATTTCGACGGCAACCCGCGCGAGATCCGGGTCCGTGTCACCGTCGACCGCGCCAGCCGCTCGGCGACCATCGACTTCACCGGCACCACGGCGGAGCTTGCCACCAACTACAACGCGCCGGAGCCGGTGACCCGCGCGGCGGTGCTCTATGTCTTCCGTTGCCTCGTCGATGATGCGATTCCGATGAACGAAGGGGTGATGAAGCCGATCCGGGTGATCCTGCCCGCCGGCACCATGCTGTCGCCGCGCTATCCGGCGGCCGTCATCGCCGGCAATGTCGAGACGAGCCAGGCGGTCACCTCGGCTTTGTTCCTGGCGCTGGGCGTTCAGGCGGCGGCGCAATCCACGATGAACAACACCACCTGGGGCAACGACCGCTATCAGTATTACGAGACGATCTGCGGCGGCACCGGGGCCGGGCGCCTGTCGGACGGCACGGGCTACGACGGGACGAGCGGCGTGCATTCCCACATGACCAACTCGCGGCTGACCGACCCCGAGGTGCTGGAATGGCGCTTCCCCGTGGTGCTCGACGCGTTCAGCATCCGGACGGGCTCCGGCGGCGCCGGCGCCTTTCGCGGCGGCGAGGGGGTGACGCGCCGCGTCCGCTTTCTCGAACCGATGACGGTCGCCATCCTGTCCGGCCATCGCGTGGTGCCGCCGCCCGGCCTCGAAGGCGGGGGCCCGGGCGGGCTTGGCCGCACCCGGATCCTGCGCGCCGACGGTGGAGAGGAAACGCTCGCCTCGGCCGACCGGCGGGAAGTCGGGCCGGGGGACGTCTATTGCCTGGAAACCCCCGGCGGTGGTGGCTTCGGTCGCCCGCCGGCGTGACGGCGGGCTTGGTTTTCGTGGCTCCCCTGCTATCGTCGGCCGAAGTTCAAGGAGCAGGGAGAAGGGCAGGAACCGGTCGTTGTCAAATCCCCGGCCGATCCGCCGCCGCCTTCCCCGGCTTCAAATGACTCCGGAGGTTCCATGTCCGACAAGCCGGCGGTGACGATCGCCTATTGCACGCAATGCAACTGGCTGCTGCGCGCGTCCTGGATGGCGCAGGAACTGCTGTCGACCTTCGCGATGGAGCTGGGCTCGGTCACGCTGATTCCCGGCACCAACGCGATCTTCGAGATACATGTCGGGCCGGACCTCGTCTGGGAGCGCAAGCGCGACGGCGGATTTCCCGACATTCGCGATCTGAAGCAGCTGGTCCGGGATCGTGTTAGCCCGAGCCGCGACCTTGGGCATATCGACCATCGCGATGCGACAGCGCGTTCCGACAAGGGACAATGATCCCCGCGGTCCGCCGCGATCGTTTCCATTCTTGCACCGATGAATTTCGAAACCAATGGGTTTCGTTGTTGCGCCACGCCCCTATGTTGTGCGGTAGCGAACACCGAAGGACGCATCCCATGAACCAGATTGCCCCCATCAACGCCCGTGAAGCCGAATTCGACGTCGATCAGCTGTTTCTCGACCGCTGGTCGCCGCGCGCCTTTTCCGACGTAGCGGTCAGCGAGCAGGAACTGCTGACCATTCTCGACGCCGCGCACTGGGCGCCGTCGGCTTTCAATGCCCAGCCCTGGCGCTTCGTCTATGCGCGCCGCGGCGATGCCAGCTGGGAGCGCGTGCTGGGCGTGCTGAACGATTTCAACCAGAGCTGGGCCCGCGACGCGGGCGCGCTGGTCGTCATCGTCTCGAAGACGCATAATGTCGCGCCGGGCGCGGCCGAGGCTACGCCGACCTACAGCCATTCCTTCGACGCCGGCGCCGCCTGGGCGCAGCTGGCGCTGCAGGCGAGCCTGCTCGGCCTGCACGCGCATGCGATGACCGGGCTGAATTTCGATACGATCAACGCGGCGCTCGGCATTCCCGACGGGTACCGCGTCGAGGCGGCGGTCGCGATCGGCCGGCTCGGCGACAAGGAGAAGCTGCCGGAGTTCCTGCGCGGCCGCGAGACGCCGAGCCCGCGCCGCCCGCTGTCCGAAGTCGCCTTCCACGGTGGGTTCGAAGCCTGAGAGGCCCGAGTTGTCCGTCCCGGCGCCGGGCCGGGACGGGAAACCTCAGGCGTGGCCACCGCGGGCGATGGCGGCGACGCCCGTTCGGGCGACCTCGATGACGCCGAGCGGCCGCATCAGTTCGATGAAGGCATCCACCTTTTCCGGCGCGCCGGTGATTTCGAAGACGAAGCTTTCGAGCGTCGTATCCACCACCCGGGCGCGGAACACCTCGGCCAGCCGCATGGCTTCGACGCGCCTGTCGCCGGTGCCCGCCACCTTGATCAGCGCCAGTTCGCGCGCCACGGACGGGCCCTCGACGGTCAGGTCGTTCACCTGATGCACCGGCACCAGCCGGCCGAGTTGCGCCTTGATCTGCTCGATCACCGCCGGGGTGCCGGTGGTGACGATGGTGATGCGCGAGACATGGCCGGCGTGATCGGTCTCGGCCACCGTCAGACTGTCGATATTATAGCCGCGGCCCGAAAAGAGGCCGATGACCCGGGCCAACACGCCCGCTTCGTTATCAACCAGCACGGCGAGCGTGTGGCGCTCCTGCGCGTCGCCGAGCGGGTTCTTGAGGTCGTAGGCGCTGTGGCTGACCGCGCCTTTCTTGATATGCAGGGCATTCATGCCTGAAAGTCTCCGGAATCGCGGGGGCAGGGGGTGCGAAGGCGCGCTTTTGTCACACCAGCACCGCGCCGCCCGCGGTGATCGCGCCTTGCGTCGTATCCTCGCCCATCAGCATCTCGTTGTGGGCCTTGCCCGACGGGATCATCGGGAAGCAGTTCTCGTGCTTTTCGACGAGGCAGTCGAACAGCACCGGTCCCGGATGATCGAGCATCTCGAGGATCGCCGCGTCGAGATCGGCGGGGTCCGAGCAGCGGATGCCCTTGAAGCCGAAGGCCTCGGCGAGCATCACGAAATCCGGCAGCGACTCCGACCAGGAGGCCGAGTAGCGCTCGCCATGCAGCAGTTCCTGCCACTGGCGCACCATGCCCAACCGTTCGTTGTTGAGGATGAACTGCTTCACCGGCAGGCGGAATTGCGATGCCGTGCCCATCTCCTGCATGTTCATCAGCCAGCTCGCCTCGCCCGCGACATTGATGACGAGCGAGCCCGGGTGGGCGATCTGCACGCCGATCGAGGCGGGGAAGCCATAGCCCATGGTGCCGAGGCCGCCGGAGGTCATCCAGCGATTCGGTTCCTCGAAGTTCATGTATTGCGCGGCCCACATCTGGTGCTGGCCGACCTCGGTGGTGATGTAGCGGTCGCGGCCGCGGGTCAGCGCCTCGAGCCGCTGCAACGCGTATTGCGGCTTGATGACCTGATCCGAATTCCGGTAGCCGAGGCAGTCGCGCCCGCGCCAGAGCGCGATCTGCTTCCACCATTTCGCGACCGCGGCCGAATTGGTCCTCGATCCCCGTTCCTGCCAGAGCGCCAGCATGTCGCCGAGCACCGAGGCGACGTCGCCGACGATCGGCACATGGACATGGATGTTCTTGTTGATCGAGGAGGGGTCGATATCGACATGCACCTTGAAGCTGTGCGGGCTGAAGGCATCGACCCGGCCGGTGATCCTGTCGTCGAACCGCGCGCCGACGCAGAGCATGAAATCGCAATCATGCATCGCCCAGTTGGCCTCATAGGTGCCGTGCATGCCGAGCATGCCGAGCCAGGCCGGGCCGCTGGCCGGATAGGCGCCGAGGCCCATCAGGGTCGAGGTGATCGGAAAGCCGGTGCCCGCCGTCAGCTCGCGCAGGACGCGGCTTGCCTCCGGGCCGGAATTCACCACGCCGCCGCCGGTGTAGAGGATCGGCCGTTCGGACTTTTCCAGCGCCTCGACGGCGGCGAGGATCGCGGCCGGATCGCCCTTGGTGCGCGGATTGTAGCGCGAGACGCGGCCTTCGCCCGGCGCGGTATAGGAGGCGGTCGCGAACTGGACGTCCTTCGGGATATCGACCAGCACGGGGCCGGGACGGCCGTGCGTCGCGACATGAAACGCCTGGTGGATGGTCGAGGCGAGGTCGGCCGTGTCCTTGACCAGCCAGCTGTGCTTGGTGCAGGGCCGGGTGATGCCGACCGTGTCCGCCTCCTGGAAGGCGTCGTTGCCGATCATGAAGGTCGGAACCTGACCGGTCAGCACGATCATCGGGATCGAATCCATCAGCGCGTCGGTCAGGCCGGTGACCGAGTTCGTCGCGCCCGGACCCGAGGTGACGAGCACGACGCCGGGCTTGCCGGTCGAGCGCGCATAGCCCTCGGCCGCGTGGGTCGCCGCCTGCTCGTGCCGGACGAGGATGTGGCGGATGTCGTTCTGCTGGAAGAGCTCGTCATAGATCGGCAGGACGGCGCCGCCGGGATAGCCGAATACCGTGTCCACCCCCTGATCGCGCAGGGCCTGGATGACGATCTGTGCGCCGGTCATTGGGCGTGTCATGTCTCTCTCCGTCCGTCTTCCGAGCCGCCGGCCCGGTCTTCAGCTTCCATCCGGACCGCCGGCCCAGATTTCTCCAAAAAAAAGACCCCCGAACGGGGGCCAGGATGCGGCTACCAGGGCCGCCAGTCGCCGCGCCTGCCGAAATGCCGCACGAGCCTGGGCAATGAGGATCGCCAGAGTCGGTCCCCGCTGCACCAGATCCATCGCGTCAGGTCAACACCCAATTCCGAAGAAATTCGCCTGTACCGGCTGGCGGTACTGCAGTGGTAGCGCGTGCTGATCAGAGCAAAGCGTTCCGTTGACAACACGCAGGTAGGGCGGACCTGGGTCCGCCCTACGACAAAATCCCGCGGGTGGTTTTAGGTGAGGGGCTGCCAGCCGCCGGCGAATGGATGGCCGAGACCTGGTCGCTGAGACTGGCGCGGTCGACGCCGGTCGCCTTGACATGCTCCACATCCACCTGGTCAAGCAGCGCCCAGCGCCCCTCAACAAAGATCTCCAGGGTTGGAACCGCTTCTTGTAGTGCATCTGCCACGGGGCTGCCAGGCGCGGTAGCCCAGATAGACGAGGTAGCCCCGCGTCGCGCGCCATGGCGATGTGGTCCAGGGCGAAGCAAAGCTGCCAAGGCTGGCGCTGGAGCAGATCGAACCGAAGAATAGACCATCGACGGCCCGTCCGCCAGAGATATCGGTCGAGCAGACCGCCACCAAATCGCGCCCACGTCCCCTGGCGCGGGGCAGCAATATTCGACGACACGGCTGCACCACCAAGTCTCTTCGATCATGGCAAGCAGATTCACCTGAGGTCCATGTCCGCCATATGCACCCGAAGCGTGGCGGCTGTCGGATAGCGCCGGAACAGCGCAGACGCATCCGTCGCCCCAGGGACTGGTCGCCACCCGTTCCAGCGCCGCATTGCGTTTCAGGACGCGCGCTGGCTGCAGCTGCACTCAAAGTTGCCGACGACGATGCGGGCGGGAAAGGCAGGCCGAGCAGCCCGCGCAGGATGGCCAGTAAAGCGTTCTGCGCGAGCGTCCCAGACCCTTGATGCGACAGGACGTCGTTGAGACTGGCCGCCCCATCGCCCTGAGGCGCAGTGAAGAGTTTACGTCGATCTTGCGGCCAGATACGGGTGAGGCTGCCAGCATAAATCACGTAGAACTGATGTGACTGGGGCAGACTATGACGCATGGCGGCTCCGGTCGCGTTCCCTCGTCCTGCTTCGCTGCGGTAAAAAATATCAACAGCGCTTGGGTGGGGGCAATATGTTTCTGCGGTTGGCGCGCCTTAATCCGCGGGCGCGTTGATGGCGGTGGTGCGCGGGATCACATCCGGCAGGCTTTGCTGATAGCGGGTCGTCAGGATCAGCGCCATGCTGAGGGCTGAAGCACGGCAAGGTGCTGAAAAAGATCATGAAAAGCGCACTGTGTGCCGCCGCATACGCCACGTCGAACCGCGCGCCGTTGGCGCAGCACCAGCTCGATCCCATCAGCCGCATGCCCCAGGTTGCCGAGCGGCTGCTCAAGGTCCAGGTGCGGTAGCCAAAGCCGATCAACAAAAAGACCAGCGGCACGATCAAGAAGCCGAGGCCGAGCGTCAGGATCCCAGACCAGGATCACCACGATCGAGATCGCAAAGATCGCCGCCATGTCCACGAACCAAGCCGCCGGGCGCGAACGCCGTCGTAGAACTGCCGATCCATTTTTGAGACCGGGCAGCCCGTCCATGGTCTCGGCGAAAAAATTGATCGTGTCGGTCATGATTTACTCTCCATCCGCAGTCCAGATGGGGTGGCGCGGCGGCCGTGGCAAGCTCGCGAGCTTTGGCATTTCGAACCACGAAACCGGGGACCCACTTTCGTTGAAAATGCCCTGGGGCCAGCAAACGCTGGATATCATAGAGGTCGACTGGTAGATGTCGATGATCCAATTGCCGTAAAGCAGTTGCCCAGCGGCTGCGCCAAGGTTCTCGGGCGGGCGGGTCGGGTCGTCGTCGGGAAGCTGCTCGACCAGGGCTCGATCCGCTCGCCCTTGTAGGTCGCGCTCGTATTCTTCCTTCAGCGTGCCGCTGTCGCCAGTTCAGGTGGTTGATCATGAACAGGGCGCGGTGAGTCGTGTCCTCGATCAGACAGGGGCCGACTTCGTCCAGGGTGATCAGCATCCGCAATTCGCGTGCGGGTCAAGATCTTCCAGCGCGCACTTCGGTCCAGCGGCTGACCGGAACCACGAGAGCTGTCGGAGAACCCCTTCAGATAGGTCGAAGAGGGCACGGCGGTGTGTGGCGATAGCAGCCAAAGGCCTTCATCGGCAGGTCGTATTTGGGCACGCCCCAGAAATGCGCCAGCATCGCCATGCCGCCCCAACAGACGGCGATGGTGGAATGCACGTTGGTCTGCGTCCAGTCAAAGATCTCGGTCAGTTCGTCCCAATAGGCGACGTCCTGGAACTCCAGATGTTCGACCGGGGCGCCGGTGATGATCAGCCCGTCGAATTTGCGCGCCTTGGCCTCTTGGAACGGCTGATAGAACGCCAGCATGTGTTCGGGCGAGGTGTTCTTGGGCTCGTGATGGGTCATGCGGATCAAGGTCAGCTCGATCTGCAAGGGCGTGGCCCCGATCAGCCGGGCGAACTGCGTCTCGGTCGGAACCTTTTTGGGCATCAGGTTCAACAGCGCGATTTGCAGCGGGCGGATGTCCTGGCGCAGCGCCGTCTCCTCGGACATGACCATCACGCCTTCGCGCTGAAGCACGTCGTAGGCGGGAAGGGTGCGCGGGATTTTGATCGGCATGCGCGAACTCGCTGGAACTAGGGCGCCTCGATATAGTCACCCGTGTCACGCAGGGCAACCGCCGCCCGCGCAATCTGGCGTCAGCGCCGGGTTTTTGGCCCGGCGGACCTCGACCGTCGCATGGCCGATGCCGAAATGGCTGCCCAGCCGGGCTTTGATCGCGGTGCGGACCGCCTCGGGATCCGCCCCCGTCTCCAGCACCGCCTCCAGCGTGACCATCGGGCGTTCTTCGGTGATGCTCCAGGCGTGGACATGTTCGACCCGCGCCAGTCCCGGGATCGTGCCCCGAAGGTCCGCGGTCACCTGGCCCACATCAAAGCCCTGCGGCGCCGCTTCGAGCAGGATATGGCCGCTGTCGCGCACCACCGCCCAGCCCGAGCGCAGGATGATCCCCGCGACCAGGATCGACAACAGCGGGTCGATCGGCGTCCAGCCGGTCGCCAGGATCACCCCGGCGGCCAGGATCGCCGCCACCGAGCCGAGCAGGTCGCCCAGCACATGCAGCGTTGCCGCCCGCACGTTCAGATTGGTGCCCTCGGTGCGCGACAGGATCAGGAACGATCCGATGTTCACTGCCAGCCCGGCAACCGCCACCCCCAGCATCAGCCCGCCTGCGACCGGTACAGGTGCCATCAGCCGGCGCAGCGCCTCGACGGCAATCGCCCCCGCGATGACGAAAAGCGCGAGGCCGTTGACGAAGGCTGCCAGCACCGACAGCCGGTCAAAGCCATAGGTCCGTTTCCAGTCCGCCGGCCGCCGCCCCACACGGAAGGCAAGCCAGGCCAAAAGCAGGGCGGCAAAGTCGGTCAGCATGTGGCCGGCGTCGGCAAGCAGCGCCAGCGAACCGGCCAGCAGGCCGCCCGCCACCTCGACCAGCATGAACCCGCCGGTCAAAAGCGCCGCCCAGCCGATGGCGCGCTCGTGTCCATGGGCGTGGCCATGGTGATGGCCGTGCCCCGCGCCCATCTCAGGCGGCCTTTCGCCGCGCGATGGCGCCGGCGATCATCGCGTCGAAATCCTGCGGATCGCGCACCGCGGCCACCTCGGCCGCCTCGACCGTCACGCCCCAGTTCGCC
>JBGAJI010000065.1:0-17982 GCA_044225035.1 Amaricoccus sp.
GCCATGGCGGCGAGGAAGCGATCCTCGTCATCCGCGGCGCGTTCGAAGATCGCGGCGCCGTGCTCGGCGCCGGGGATTTCGCGCTGAACGACGCGCGGGACGCGCATGCGCCGGAGGTCGTCGGCGACGAGCCCTGCGTCTGCCTCATCCTCCTGACCGCGCCGCTGGAATATATCGACGGCGCTACGCCTTGACCGGCGGCGGGCGAAGGAGGCGCCGTCAGGCCGGGCGCCGCATCGTCACCTGCGACACGTCCGTCGTGCCGGTGCGGAACGCGGCGGCGCAGGAGGCGAGGTAGAAGTTCCACATCCGCCGGAAGCGGTCGTCGAAACCGAGCGGCTGGATATCGGCCCAGGCGGCGTTGAAGGCGCCGTGCCAGCGGCGCAGCGTCTCCGAATAGCTCGACCCGAATTCCAGCGATCCGACGGGGCAGAGGCCCGCGCGCTCGATCTCGGCGCGGAGCGCTGTCGGGCTCGGCAACATGCCGCCGGGAAAGATGTATTTCTGAATGAAATCCACCGTCCGGCGATAGGTCGGGAACAGCGCGTCGGGCACTGTGATGACCTGGATCGTCGCCCGCGCGCCCGGCTCCAGCCGCTCGCGCACCGTGTCGAAATAGGCGGGCCAGTATTTCTCGCCCACCGCCTCGAACATCTCGATCGAGGCGATGCCGTCGAACCGGCCGCGCTCCTCGCGATAGTCGCGCATGACGATCTCGACCCGGTCGCTCAATCCCTCGCGGAACATGCGCTCGCGCGCGAAATCATACTGCTCGCGGCTGATGGTCAGGCCGGTGACGCGCGCGCGCCGCACCTTGGCCGCGTATTCGGCGAAGCCGCCCCAGCCGCAGCCGATCTCGAGCAGGCGCGCTTCCGGCGTCACGCCGATCCGGTCACAGACGGACGCGTATTTCCGGGTCTGCGCCGGCGCCAGTTCCTCCGCCGGATTGGCGAACAGCGCCGAGGAATAGGTCATCGTCTCGTCGAGCCAGCGCCCGTAGAAGGCGTTCCCGAGGTCGTAGTGATGCGAGATGTTCCGGCGCGACTGGCGTCGCGTATTCCGGTTCAGCCAATGGCGCAGCCGCTCATAGGCCCGCGCGACCGCCGCCGCCGGATGCGAGCGCTTCACCCAGTTCTTGCTCGACAGCAGCACGTCGAGCAGCGCCTGCAGGTCCGGCGTGTCCCACCAGTCATCGAGATAGGCCTCGCAGAAGCCGAGCTCCCCCTCCCGCGCCACCCGCGTGAAGAGGGCCGGGTTCTTCACGTCGAGCCGGGCCGCCGGCCCCTCGCCCGCGCCTTCGATCCGGAACACCCGGCCGTCGGGCAATGCGATATCGACCCGCCCGATCTCCAGTCCCTTCAGGAACTCGAAGGAGGCGGCGAACCAGGGGGGCAGATCCTTCTGTCCTTCGAGCGTCGAAATGACCCGCACAGCGTCCCCCTTTCCGTATTCTCGCCGAAACCCTCACTATGCACCGAATTTCGCTTGACTCAATCGGATCGGCGCGCCGCGCCATAGGCGTCGAGCGCGCGCCGCCGCCCTTCCGCCAGACCGATCAGCGGCGGCGGCGGAGGGGCATCCGGGTCGAGGTTCCAGGACCGGGGCGCCGCGTCGAAAAAGGCCGCCGCGTCCGCCTCGCGCGCGCCGTCGAACCCGAGGAGAAAGCGCCGGCGATAGGCGCCCGCCGGATCGAACTTCTCCGCCTGCAGCGCGGGATTGAAGACGCGGAAATAGGGCGCGGCGTCCGGGCCGGACCCGGCGACCCATTGCCAGCAGAGGGCGTTCGACGCCGGATCCCAGTCGATCAGGCAGTCGGCGAACCAGTCGAGCCCGACCTTCCAGTCGGTCAGCAGATGCTTCGTCAGATAGCTCGCGGTCAGCATGCGGACGCGGTTGTGCATCGTGCCGGTGACGAAGAGCTCGCGCAGGCCGGCGTCGACCATTGGCTCGCCCGTCTGCCCGCGGCGCCAGCGCTCGGCGTCCGCGTTGTCGCCGCGCCAGGGAAAAGCGTCCCAGTCGGCGCGCCAGTTCTCGGAGACGATGCGCGGCGTGTGCCAGGTGAGGTGCCAGGCGAACTCGCGCCACGCCAGTTCCTTGCGGAATTTCTCCGATCCGGTCCGCTCGACGCCATGCCAGACGAGGCGGGGCGAGATCTCGCCATAAGTGAGGTTCTCCGACAGGCCGGAGGCGCCGTCGCGATCGGGCCGGTCGCGGTTCCGCGCATAGCGGCTGGCGGCGGTCTCGACGAAAGCGTCGAGCCGGTCGCGCGCGGCGGCCTCGCCCACCCGGACAAAGCGCGCCACGACCGCCGCCCCGCGATTCATCGCGGCGCCCAGATCCCAATCCTCCAGCCGGTCCGAAGGCGGCATCACCTTGGGGAAGGCCGGTTTGGCTTCCGGCAGCGGTTCGGGCACCTCGCGCCGGCCGACATTGTTCCAGAAGGGCGTGTAGACCTTGAAGAACGCGCCCTCGCCGGGCCGCGCCTCCCAAGGCTCCCACAGGAGATGGCCGGGATGGCTCCGCGCCTCGATCCCGTCGTCGCGCAGCCCGGCCTTCACCGCGCGATCGCGCGCCACCCAGTCGGGCGCATAGAGGCGCGACCAATGCACCGCCGCCGCGCCGGTCTCGGCGACCAGCGCCCGCAGTGTTTCCAGCGCCGGGCCGCGCCGCAGTACGAGGTCGCCGCCGAGCTCGCGCAGCCGCGCGCGGAACGCGGCCACCCCGAGGCCGAGGCGCCATTTCGCCGCCGCGCCCAGCGCCTCGGTCTCGGGATCGAGCAGAAAGACCGGGATCACCGGGCCGGCGGCCGCCGCGGCGGTCAAGCCTTCATGGTCCGCGAGGCGCAGGTCGCGGCGGAACCAGAAGAGCACAGGAGGACGATCCGTCATGCCAGGAGCTACGCCGCGAAGCGCCGCGGGTTCCCGGTCAAAGCACCGCGTCGAGCGCGCGGATCAGCCGGTCGATCTCGTCCTCGCTCGTGTAATGCACGAAGCTCAGGCGCAGCACGCCATGATCCGGGTCGATCCCGAGCCCCCGGAGCAGCCGTACCGCGTAGAAATGCCCGCCGCTCGCCATGATCCCGCGCGGCGCCAGTTCCGCCGCGAGCTCCGCCCCCGGCCGTGCGAGATGGAGCGAGACGGTCGGCACCCGCCCTTCCGGCCGGTCCGGGCCGATCAGCCGCGCGTCGTTCCGCCCGCGCAGATAGTCGAGCAGCGGCGCGAGCAGCCGCGCCTCGCGCGCGCTCTGCAGCCCCAGCACACGGCGCGCGCGCATCTCCGGCGGGGCGTCGTCGCCGAAGTGATGGGCATGCACCGCGTCGATGTAGTCGGCGATCCCGGCGCAGGCCGCCACCTGCGCATGATCCGGCCCGGCCGGCGTCAGGCGCTTGGACGCCACGCCCGCGTTGAAGAAATGCCCCTGGTTCGGCAGCGCCTCGGCCAGGGCGCGGCGCACCACCATCACCCCCTGGTGCGGGCCATAGGTCTTGTAGGCCGAGAAGAGATAGATGTCGGTGCCGAGCGCCGCGACGTCCGGCAGGCCGTGCGGCGCGAAGGAAACGCCGTCGACGCAGGTCACGGCGCCCGCCGCGTGGGCCATGGCGACGATCTCGGCCACCGGATTGATCTCGCCGACGATGTTCGAGCAATGCGGAAAACAGACGAGCCGTGTCCGCTCGTCGAGCAGCGGCGCGAGGCCGGCGGGGTCGAGATGCCCGCTCTCGGGATCGACCGGCCAGTCCCGAACCTCGATGCCCGTCTCGCCGAGCCGCCGCCAGACGCCCGAATTCGCCTCGTGATCCTGGCCGGTGACCACGACCGCGTCGCCGGGCCGCAGCCAGCCGCGGAAGGCATTGGCCAGAACATAGGTATTCTGGCTGGTCGAGGGGCCGAACATCACCTCGTCGGTCTCGACGCCCATCAGCGCGGCCAGCCGCGCCCGCGCCTCGTCCATTTCCTCGCCCGCGATCCGGCTCGCCGCGTAGGGCGCATAGGGCTGGACCTTCCGGGCGCGATAATACCGCGTCAGCCGGTCGATCACCTGCCGGCAGGCATAGGAGCCGCCGGCGTTCTCGAAGAAGGCCTGACCGGCGAGGCTCGGCTCGGCGAAGGCCGGGAACTCTGCGCGGACGAAGTCGATATCAAGCTCTGGCATGGCGCCCCCCGGCTTTTCGAGACGCTCGGACCCTGCCGCGAGCGCCCCCGCCGCCGCAAGGCCGTTCCGCTCGTGGCCGGCAGCTCGGGGGGAAGCTCGGGGCGGGAAAAGCGCGGCGGAGAAGAAACTTCGTCGCATTCTAGCGAACGGTTTTCCCGGACCGAGGGCGGCCCGCCCGACCCGCGATGATTTCCGGCGGTTATTCTCCAACTTTTCAGATGGATGAGAGCTGTGTTGGACTCTTCATCCGGGATTTTGCGATACTCGTTCCCGGTGCCGCCTTCGTTGACCGCATCGGATACCTTCACGAGATCAAACTTTTGGAAATACAACCATAGATTGATATTTCGGGCGAGTTGTGCGATGCGTGAATATCCGCCGTCGCGGCTTTGACCGCCGCGGCGCGCGGACGCGGGGGGACGGAGCCCATCCGAGGGGGAGAGCTTGGCGACACCGGAATCAAGGCAGGCCGCGCACCACCAGGCGTCGATGACGTCCACCTTCGCGACCATGATCGTGGCGGTCGCGGTGATCCTCGGCGCCGGCACCTTCGCCGACCACCGGACGCGCGAGGCGGCGCTGCGGAACCACCGCGCGGAAACCCTGACCCGGCTCGACAGCTACGCCGACGCCGTCGAGGACGCGCTCAGGACGCAGATGCGCGACCTGCGCGAACTCGGCTTCGCCTTCGTCGGTCCGCCCTCCGACATCGCCGCCAAGGAATTCGCGGCCGTCGCCAAGCCGCTGGTCGAGGGCCCGAATCCGGTGCGCGGCGTCGCCGTCGCGGGGGCCGGCGGGACGAGCTTCACGTATCCCGACACGCCCGAGATGGTCGCGATGCTCCGCCTGCCCGACGATGCCCCGCGCGACCGCGCCGACGCGCGGATCCTCGAGGCCGGCGGCCGCCGGCTTCTCGTCATCTGGAGTCCCTTGCGCGAACCGCTCGCCGAGGGATCGACGCGGATCCTCGGACGCGCCGCGGCGGCGATCGACCTCACCGCGCTGCTCGCCGACACGGGCCTGCCCGATCCGCTGCTCGATGTCGCCATCGAAGGCATGGCGGGCGACGCCGGGGTCGAGACGGTCCCGGTCAGCCGATCCGGCCGGAACGCGTTCACCGCCGATCCGGTCACCCGGCCGCTGCTGGTCTTCGGCCAGAACTGGACCTTCGCCGCCGTCCCGGCCGGCGGATGGACCGACGGCGGCGCGGTCGTCTGGCCGATCTGGCTGCTGACGCTGGTCGCCACCGCCCTCAACATCGGCCTCGTCTTCCGCGCCCGGCGTTTCAATGACGAGCGCCAGCGCAATATCGACACCCTGCGCGACCGCGAGGCGCAGCTCGACCGCCTGTCCCGCCGGCTCAGCCTCGCGCTCGACGCGTCCAAGGTTGGCGTCTGGGACTATCATATCGAGAAGGACGCGCTGGTCTGGGACGACCGGATGGACGAACTCTACGGTCTGCCGGCCGACGGGCGGGCCCGCACCTACCAGGATTGGAGCGGCACGGTGCATCCCGAGGATCTCGCGCGGGCCGAGGCCGAGTTCGCCGAGGCGATCGAGGTCACCGGGCGCTACAATTCGGACTATCGCCTGTTGCTGCCCGACCGCGGCGTACGCCACATCCGCGCGATCGGCGCGGTCTATCGCGAGGCGGACGGCACCTCGAAGATCGTCGGGGTGAACTGGGACGTCACCGCCGACGTTCGCCGCAATTCCGAACTCGAGGCCAAGCGCCGCGAGGCGGAAGCGGCCTCGATCGCCAAATCGCAGTTTCTCGCCACCATGAGCCACGAGATCCGCACGCCGATGAACGGCGTGATCGGCATGCTCGACCTCTTGCTCCGGACCGATCTCGACCCGACCCAGCTCGACCGCGCGCGGGTCGCCTCCGCCTCGGCGCGACAGCTCCTGTCGCTGCTCAACGACGTGCTCGACTTCTCGAAGCTCGAGGCGAACCGGGTGACGCTCGATCGCACCGATACCGACGTCGCCGCGCTCGCCCGCGACGTGGTGGCGCTGATGTCCGCCACCGCCGAGGAGCGCCAGATCCGCCTCGGCGTGCGCGTCGCGCCGCGCGTCCCGCGTCACCTCGTCTGCGACCCGATGCGTTTGCGGCAGGTGCTGATCAACCTCGTCGGCAACGCGGTGAAATTCACCGAGGCCGGCAGCGTCGAGGTCGAGATCGACCATGTGCCGGGCGACACGCCGAGCCTCGAGGTCGCGGTGCGCGACACCGGCGTCGGCATCGCCGACGATGCCAAGGCGAACCTGTTCCAGCGCTTCGCGCAGGTCGATTCCTCCAGCACCCGCCAGCGCGGCGGCACCGGGCTCGGCCTCGCGATCAGCAAGCAGCTCGTCGAGCTGATGGGCGGAGAGATCAGCGTGCAGAGCGTGCCCGGCCTCGGCAGCACCTTCCATTTCGGCATCCCGGCCGAAACCGGCGCCGAGACGAAGGAGGAGCCGGCGGGACAGCCTGGCGGCGAGCCGGAAGGCGCCCGGCCCTCGCGCATCCTCGTCGCCGAGGACAATGCGACCAACCAGCAGGTGCTCGCCGCCTATCTGGCGCTCGAAGGACACGTGGCGCGGATCGTCGGCAGCGGCGCCGAGGCGGTGGCCGAGGTGCAGAGCGGCGCCTTCGATCTGGTGCTGATGGACATCCAGATGCCGCGGATGGACGGGATCACCGCCGCCCGCCACATCCGCGCGCTCGACGGGCCTGTCTCGCGGATCCCGATCATCGCGCTGACCGCGAATGCCATGGCCGGCGACAAGGAGACCTATTTCGCCGCCGGCATGACGGATTATGTCGCGAAGCCCGTCTCGGCCGCCGAGCTCCGCGCCGCCATCGCCCGCGTCATGTCCCAGCCGAAGCCCGGCCCGCGACTGGTCGCCGACGGGACGAAACCGCCCCTCGCGACCGGCGCGCGCCGCCTCGCCGGCCCCCGCGCCTCCTGACCGCCCCCGATCCCCGCGATCCGCCGCACCCCCGCTCCCTTCGACCGACGCGGGCCTTTGGCCCGCGAGTCCCCGGCCCGACGAGTCGACGCGATCAGCGTCGGCCGGGCCGTTGCCTGGAGCGCGTGAGCGCGGAAGGCAAGAGGCTATCCTCTTGGGATGACGGTGATAATCCGTCCGCGCCTGCCTGGCTGGCGCGGCAACGCGCCTGCCGGGGGCAGTATCCGTCTTGTTCAAGCGGCGCGGGGCGTCCATTTCCGGCCGTCGCGCAGGAGGGCGTTGGCCAGGACGACGAGCTTGCGCATCACCGCGACCAGCGCCAGCTTCTTCGGCTTGCCCGCCGCGAGCAGGCGCTCGTAAACCCTGCTCAGGTCCGGGTTGCAACGGGAGGCCACCAGCGCCGGCATGTAGAGCGCCCGACGCGGGGCGGCCCTCCCGCCGCCGATGAAGGCGCGCCCGCGCCACTGGCCCGAGCTCCGGGGTCGCCATTGGAGCGCCATTGGTCCGAGCGACAATGGCGACGGTGCCACCCCGGCGAGCGCCGCCGCCTGGCGGTTGCCCAAGCCGCCGAGCTCGGGCATCCCGGCGAGGATCGCGGCGGCGGAGACGTCGCCGAGGCCGGGGATCGAGACGAGGATCGCCGCCCGGGCCCGGAGCGCTTCGTCGGCCGCGATCAGGGCGGCGAGGGCGGCGTCGAGCTCGTCGAGGTCGGCCTTCAGGGCGGCGTGGCGGCGGTCGAGCTGGCGGAGGACGAGGTCGTGGCAGGCGACCCGTCGCCGGGCGGCGAGCGCGGCGAGGTCCTTGAGGACGGTGGCGCGCGCGCTCGACAAGTCGCTGAGATCGCTCTGCTTATCGCCTCGGGGCTCGTCCGGATCCAGCTCGAGCACGTGCCCCATCCGGGCCAGCATCGCCGCGTCCAGCCGGTCGGTCTTGGCCAGCCTTCCCGCCGCCTGGGCGAAACGCCGGGCCCGCCGCGGGTTCACCTTGCAAAACGGCCGTCCCGCCCGCTCCAGCGCCAGCCCGCGGTGGTAGGCGCCGGTCGCTTCGAAGACGATCCGCGCCGGCTCCTCCAGCCTCGCCAGCCAGGCGATCAGCGCCGCGTGGCCCCGGGCGTCGTTGGCGAACCGCGTCTCCCCGCGTCTCCCGGCGGCCTCCGGGAAACGCCCGACCTCCAGCCAGTCCTTGGAAATGTCGATGCCGACTGTCATGCTCATGATCCGGTCTCCACCTGGTCTTGTCATGCGAGCCCTCGGACGATCCCGAGGCCCGGGTATCCGTTCAGGTCGATGATCGGACGAAGGCGACCAGACTGCCCACGGGCCTCGAAGCCCAAGGCAGGCGACGGCCCAACCTTCGCCGTTGCCGGCAACGCCATCGCCGGCAACGGCTCAACTATAAGACAAGGCAGGTGTGGACGGATTTGTCGACGGACAAATCCGTCAGGACCTGTTTAGAGGTATCGAGATACCCGCGAACAGCCGCTATATGGCAAAACAGCCATACGATTCCCATACGCGTTCCATATGCTTTCCATACGCGAAAAACCGCGCCTTTTCCGGGCCTTGGCCCCTATCCGCCCCACCCGGCGAATTTCGCCCGAAACGCGCGATTTACCCTTTCTTGCGAAACACCCGCGCCGGCTCCAGCTCCTCGTAGCCGAGCGCCAGCAGCCGCTCCCGCGCCGGGGCGAGGTCGGGCGAGACATGCATGAATTCTTTGTGGTGCGTCCCGACATTGGCGACCATATAGCCGCCGGGCAGCACCATCCGGTCCAGTTCCTCGACGTAGAACAAGGGGTTATGGACATGCTCCAACACCTCCTCGGCGAAGAGCACATGCGCCGGCTCAAAGGCCGGAACGGGCGTCTCGGGCCCGCAATGGAAGGTTTCGACCGGAATTTCGATCCGGGGACAGAACCAGGACAGGAAATCGAGCTGCAATGTCGAGACATCGGCGAGGCTCATCCGCACCTTCTGTCCCCGCGTCCGCGCCCGGCGCACCAGCGCGATCGATTTCTGCGCCAGCCCGCAACCGAAGTCGATCACCCGCACCTCCCCGAGGCCGTCGATCCCGGCGTAAACCGGAAAACTCTCGGGTCGGCGTGGTAGAGGATAGCTCAGCATCCTCATGAAATGCAGGTGTTTATAGAATTCGTAGGCCTCGGTCACCGCGCCTTCGTCGTCCGAGGCGAAGGGCAGGTAGATGGCATAGGACAGCATGCCGAACCGGCGATAATCGCCCCCGCCATGCCCGCCGCTGACGGCGTTCATCGAATGCAGGAACCGCTCGCGCACCGTCGCCTCGGGCAACCCCGTCCGCTCCGCGTGCCACACGCAAAACGCCGCCTGCCATTCGTTGAGCTCGGTGAAGGGCCGCCGGTTGCCGAGCCGGATGACGTTCCGGTTCACCTTGTCGATCAGCGTCCGACGATTGTGCCGATAGATATAAGCGCCCTTCGAAAGAAGCTCCCGGTACGACACCACCTTGCCCTCGCTACCTGACAAACCGAACGGCGCCGACCATACACGCCCCACCGCCGGTTTCCAGACCAGCCGCCGGTTTTTGGCAATCAGCCCCGCGTTGGCGGGAAAGTGTCCGGGAATTGGAGCGGGTGAAGGGAATCGAACCCTCGTCACTTGCTTGGGAAGCAAAAGCTCTACCATTGAGCTACACCCGCGACGAAGTCAGCACGTAGTCAGAATCGCCTGCCCGGTCAAGGGAGAGCATGGCTCGCGCGGCGCCGGGCGCGCTCCTCGCGGTGGCGCTCCCGCGGGGCTGGCCCTTGGGCCCGGCGGCCGCTCCGCGGCCGGAGCGGCCTGTTGGCCGCGAGTCTGTTTTCTCCCCGCCTGTTGGCGGGGCCCCTCGTCCTGCCCGATAGGAATTCTTCCTATATGAACTGGGAGAAGCGAGCGGCGCGCGGCTCTCTCAGGGCTTCCGGCGCACTGGAGGGATGAGCGCCGGGTCAGCTTTTGGGGGCGCTTCGGGGGGATGGGTTGCGCGGCGGCGGCGGGGCGGCTAGGCAGGGCTCGGACTGCGGATGGACTGCCATGCTCTATGAAACGTCCCGAGACTGGAGCCTGGCGCCGAGCAAGCGGGCGACGCTGTTCGGCATGTCGGGGCTCGGCAAGACCCGGATCTCGGGCCTGCTGCGCGACGATGGCGGCTGGTTCCATTATTCCGTCGATTTCCGCATCGGCACCCGCTACATGGGCGAGCATATCGTCGACAATTTCAAGCGCGAGGCGATGCGCAATCCGTTCCTGCGCGAGCTGCTGCGCTCGGATTCGATCTATATCGCCTCGAACATCACCTTCCAGAACCTCGCCCCGCTCTCGACCTATCTCGGCAAGCCGGGGGATCCGGCGAAGGGCGGCATTCCGTTCGACGAATACCTGCGGCGCCAGCGCCAGCACCGCGCGGCCGAGATCGCCGCAACCCGCGACACGCTGCTCTTCATCGAGAAGGCGCGCGCGATCTACGACTACCAGCATTTCGTCTCGGACACGTCCGGGTCGCTCTGCGAGGTGGTCGATCCGGACGATCCCGCCGACCCGGTGCTCGGCGACCTCGCGGCGGCGACGCTGCCGGTCTGGATCCGGGGGACCGAGGAGCATGTCGAGGAGCTGGCCGCCCGTTTCGACCGCGCGCCGAAGCCGATGTATTATCCCGAGCCGTTCCTGGTGGCGCTCTGGGACGAATTTTGCGCGACGCGCGGGATCGCGCCGGAGGAGGTCGATCCGGACGCCTTCATCCGCCACGGCTTTCGCGCGCTGATCGCGCACCGGTTGCCGCGCTATCAGGCGATCGCCGAGCAATGGGGCGTGACGATCGAGGCGGCGGAGGCGGCCGCCGTGCGCTCGCCCGCCGATTTCGAGGCTTTGATCGGGCGCGCCATCGACCGGAGGCGGGGATGATGGCGGACGGCGGGCGGAACGCCCACGATCACGATCGGCGCGATCACGAAACCCATGATCACGAAACGCACGATCGTGGCGCGCGAGGCGGGCATGATCATGGGGCGCACGGCCACGGTCATTCGCATTCGCACGCCCATGGCGCCAATGCGCGCGCGGTCGGCATCGCGGCGCTGCTGACCGGCGGCTTCATGGTGGTCGAGGTGCTCGGCGGGATCGCGGCCGGCTCGCTGGCGCTGATCGCCGACGCCGGGCACATGCTGACCGACTTCGCCGCCCTCGCCTTCGCCTGGTTCGCCTTTCGCGTCGCCCGCCGGCCGGCGGATGCGCGACGGACCTACGGCTTCGACCGCCTGTCGGTGATGGCGGCCTTCGTCAACGGCCTCGCGCTCTTCGCCGTCACCGCCTGGATCGTGATCGAGGCCGCGTCGCGGCTGAGCGATCCGCGCCCGGTCACCGGCGGGCTGATGCTCGCCGTCGCCACCGCCGGTCTCGTGGTCAACATCCTCTCCTTCTGGGTGCTGTCGCGCGGTGATCGGGAAAACCTCAATCTGCGCGCCGCGCTGCTGCATGTCGCCGGGGACCTGCTCGGCTCGGTCGGGGCGATCCTCGCCGCGCTCGTCATCCTCTGGACCGGCTGGTATCCGATCGACCCGATCCTGTCCGTCGTCGTCGCGATGCTCATCCTGCGCTCGGCCTGGCACGTGGTCCGCGAGAGCGGGCATATCCTGCTCGAAGGCTCTCCGGCGGGGTTCGACGCGGCGGCGGTCGGCCGCGACCTCGCAGGGGCCGTGCCGGGGGTGGCCGAGATCCGCCACCTTCATGCCTGGTCGATCAGCGAGGACCGCCCGATGGTGACGCTCGAGGCGGTGCTCGCGCCCAGGGCCGAGGCCGAGGCGGCGCGCGCGGCGATCAAGGCGCGCCTCGCCGAGCGGTTCGGCTTCATGCGACCGTCGAGATCCGCCCGCGCCCGGAGCGTTGAGCCCGGCGGCGCGGCAGCATACATTGCCGCAGCGACCCGCGCCGGGTCTATCTAGCCGGTCTCGCCACGAAAGCCCCGTCCGCATGCCGATCAAGATTCCCGCCAGCCTGCCCGCCTACGACGTCTTGCGGCGCGAGGGCGTGATGGTCATGTCCGAGGAACTGGCGGCGCGGCAGGATATCCGCCCGCTGCGCATCGGCCTCGTCAATCTGATGCCGAAGAAGGTGCAGACCGAGACGCAGTTCGCCCGGCTGATCGGCGCGACGCCGCTGCAGATCGACCTGACGCTGATCCGCATGTCCGAGCATCAGTCGAAGAATACCTCGCCCGCGCATCTCGAGGCCTTCTACCAGCCGTTCCGCGAAGCGCGGGAGGGCAAGTTCGACGGGCTGATCATCACCGGCGCGCCGATCGAGCATCTCGATTTCGAGGCGGTGTCCTATTGGGACGAGCTGCGCGAGCTGTTCGACTGGACCCAGACCAATGTCCATCACACGATCGGCGTCTGCTGGGGCGGCATGGCGATGCTGCATCATTTCCACGGCGTACCGAAGCATATGCTGCCGGCCAAGGCCTTTGGCTGTTATCGACACGCGCGCGCGCCGGGCTGCGCCTCGCGCTTCATCCAGGGATTTTCCGACCGGTTCCTGGTGCCGGTCAGCCGCTGGACCGAAGTGCGGTCGGAGGATATCGACCTTCATCCCGACCTCGAGATCCTCATCTCGTCGGACGAGGTCGGCCCCTGCCTGATCGAGGACGCCGGCCATCGCGCGCTCTACATGTTCAACCATCTGGAATATGACTCCACCACGCTGAAGGAGGAGTATGACCGCGACATCCTCGCCGGGGGCGCGATCGTGCCGCCGATCGACTATTTCCCCGAGGGCGACCCGAACCTGCCGCCGGAGAACCTCTGGCGCAGCCACGGGCAGCTGCTCTATGGCAACTGGATCAACCAGATCTACCAGACCACCCCGTTCGAGGCGGAGATGATCGGCACCTGACGGCGCCGGCGTTGTCCTTGCGACCCGCGCCCGGCATAGTGCCGGAAATGGGGAGGACGGCATGGGGAAATCCGAGTTCAAGAAGCCCTTCGACGGCGCGATCAGCCGCTTCGCCGAGAAGGACGCGCCCAAGGCGATCCGCCAGGCGCTGAAGGACGCGGACAAGGACGCGATACTCGACCCGCGCTATCCCTACCAGACCCGCATGGACAACGACGACTACGAGAAAGAGGCCGAGGCCTGCCAGTACGAGCTCGTCAAGGCGCAGCGCTGGATGCGCGCCGAAGGCAAACGCATCGTCGCGGTGTTCGAGGGCCGCGACGCCGCCGGCAAGGGCGGCATGATCAAGGCGATCACCGAGAACCTCAATCCACGCTCCGCCCGTGTCGTCGCCCTGCCGGCGCCGTCCGAGCCCGAGCGCGGCCAGTGGTATTTCCAGCGCTATATCACCCATCTGCCGACCTCGGGCGAAATGGTGCTGTTCGACCGCTCCTGGTACAACCGCGCCGTGGTCGAGAAGGTGTTCGGCTGGTGCACCGACGAGGAGCGCGAGCGGTTCTTCGTCCAGCTGCCGGAATTCGAGGACATGCTGGTCCGCGACGGCATCGTCCTCGTCAAGATCTGGATCTCGATCGGCCGCGCCGAGCAGTTGCGCCAGTTCCTCCAGCGCGAATCCGATCCGCTGAAACAATGGAAGCTCAGCCAGACGGACATCGACGGCCTGACCCGCTGGGACGACTACACGGCCGCGATCGAGGACACGATGCGACGCGCCCATTCCGAGATCGCGCCCTGGACCGTGATCTGGAGCGAGGACAAGCGCCGGGCCCGGATCGCCGGCATGCGCGCCCTGCTCGGGCGGCTCGACTATCCGGACAAGGACGTGCCGGCCCCCGACCCCAGGATCTGCGGCGGCCCCGAAATCCTGCCGCGGGGATGATCGACCGAGGATCTTGCGCGGCCCGGCGGGCCTTCCCATCTTTGGGCCTGAAACGAAACGAGGACCACCGATGCAGGCCTATGGATACGCTGGATCGCTCGCAGGATTGCCCGATCCGGAGCTCGATCGCCAGTTCTACGAAGGCGTGCCGGCGCGCAGGTTCGCCGCGTGGGTGATCGACCTCCTCATCATCCTGCTCATCGGCGTGCCGCTCGCGGTGATGTTCGGGTTGATGACGCTCGGCTTCGGCTTCGCGCTCTTTCCGCTTCTGGTCGCCTCGGTCGGATTCGTCTATCGCGTGGCAACCATCACCGGCGGCTCGGCGACCTGGGGCATGCGTGCCATGGGAATCGAGCTGCGCCGGGCCGACGGGTCGCGCTTCGACTTCGCCTTCGCGATCATGCACACCGCGCTCTATACGATCGCCTTCGGGGTGGTGCTGCTGCAACTCGTCAGCTGCGTCTCGATGGTGGCGAGCCGCTATGGCCAGGGGCTGCCGGACGTGATCCTGCGCACCACCGCGATCAACCGCCCGGCGGACTGAGGGCCGGGACGGGCACGTTCACCGCGTGGCGAGAATCCTGTTGCCCGATGGCGACACCTGTTGTTAGCTTTCGGCTTAGAGGAAGTCATCGGGGCCGGGAATGCGCCACAGTCTGCCGCAGTCGCATCAGTTCTATGTCACGGCGCCGCAGCCCTGTCCGTATCTTGCCGGACGTGTGGAGCGCAAGCTGTTCACTGCGTTGCAGGGCGAGGGCGCCTCGCATCTGAATGACGTTCTTTCACATCAGGGCTTCCGCCGGTCGCAGAACGTGCTGTACCGCCCTTCCTGTGCCGGCTGCTCCGCCTGCCTCTCGGCGCGGATCGTCGTCTCGGGGTTCGAGGCGGCGCGTGGCCAGCGCCGCGTCCTGCGCCGGAACAGCGGGCTCGAGCGGGTGGTGACCAGCCCCTGGGCGACCGAGCCGCAATATTCCCTGTTCCGCCGCTATCTCGATGCGCGCCACGCCACCGGCGGCATGGCCGACATGGACATGCACGAATTCTCGGCGATGATCGAGGAGACGCCGGTGCGCAGCCGGGTGATCGAATATTATCGCCCCCGCGCCAACGGCCGGGGACGCGATCTGGTCGCCGTCTGCCTGACCGACCTGCTGTCCGATGGCGTCTCGATGGTCTATTCCTTCTTCGACCCGGACCTGACGCGCGACAGCCTCGGCAGCTTCATCATCCTCGACCATATCGCGCTGGCACGGGAATCCGGCCTGCCTTACGTCTATCTCGGCTATTGGGTGCCGGGCAGCGGCAAGATGGACTACAAGTCCCGTTTCAAGCCGCTCGAGGTCTTCTCGGAAGGCCGCTGGAGCCAGTTGACCGAAACCGACCTGTCGCAGATTTCGCGCCGGCATGGCGACCGCGCGGCGATCGTCGATCAGGTCGCCGCGATCGAATTGCCCGCGACGAAATAGGTTTTCGCGCCGTGCTCGGCGGCACCTTTGGTCTCGCCCTTGGGATGTCTTAACCAATCCTGAATCGCATCGTCGCAACCGTCGCTCCCGCGATGTAGGACGACTGAAATGCGTGCCCCCGCGGCGACGCCTGCCTGGACGCGCCAGCGTCGCAAGCGCGGCCTCGGGTAACCCGGGAACGAAGGCGGACGTGGGACGGATGATTGGGCGCGGCTCCGCCGAATCCCAGACGATCGGCATCTGCCGGGTGCTCTGCATCTTTTTCATGATGAATGTGCATGTCGACCCCGGTCCGGTCGCGAGTTCGATCGTGCATGGCGGCGCCTTTTCCTGGCTCGGCGCGGTCTGGGTCGATTTCCTCGGCCGGACCAGCGTCGCCGCGCTCAGCCTGATCAGTGGCTATCTCCTCGTGCGTAACGGCGCGACGCGCGGCTTCGCCGATTTCGCGCGGCGGCGCTTCCTGGCGCTGATCCTGCCGATGCTGACCTGGAACCTATTCTATTGCCTCGCCGTCACGCTGGTCGCGGTGGTCGAGGGCAAGCCCGCGCCCCGGGAATTTACTTCCCTGGCCGCCGCCGCCGCGTCGCTGACCGGGATCAACGGGCCGACCGAGAACCTCTCGCTGTTCTTCCTGCGCGACATTTTCGTCTCCAGCCTTGTCGCCTACGGGCTCCTGCCGGCGCTGCGCCGCTTTCCGCTCGCCGTGCTCGGGATGGTCGCCCTCCTCGCGGTCTTCGAAGTGACCGAGCCGATCATCTTCCGGCCGTCGATCCTGCTCTTCGTCTGCCTTGGCGTCGTGGGCGCGCAGCGCTTAGAGAAACTTTCAGATCTCGCCGTGCCGCGACGGCTGGTTCCCTTTCTGGTTCTGGTCGGGGCGGCGCTGTTGCTCTGCTTCGTGACGGGTTTCGCGGCGGGCGGCGTCGGCGTCGCGATCGAGGATATCCTGCGCCGCCTGCTGCTTTCGGCGGCGGCGATCGTCCTCGCGACGCGCCTCGCCGGCACACCGACGGGCGGCTGGATCGCGGGTTTCGAGGACCGGATCTTCGAAACCTACCTGCTGCACGCGGCGCTGTTTCACGCCGCCTGGGCGGTCTGGCGTCGTCTCATCGGCGGCGCCGACGACCCGAGCTACCTCATTTTCTTCCTGCTGGCGCCGGCGATGGCGATCGCGGCCGGCCAAGTGGTCGGCGCGCTGACCGACCACCTGCCGGCGCCATGGCGCATCGCGCTCCGCGGCCGCGCCCGGCCCATTGTGCGACGACCGACGCCCGCCCCGACGGCGGCCACCCCCGGCGCCGGCCAGCCCTGACGAAAGTCAGGCTTCGGGGCGGGACCCGATCAAGGCATTTTCTTACATTGCCGAGTTTCGGCGATCCAAAGCCGGCTCGAGGGCCGACCCCAACCCGCAACGCCATGCGCCAGAAGAGCTTGTCCGAAACCCCCGCCCGCGCGACACCCTTGCCATGATCCGCCAAGGCTTCGATACTGCCGGGGCAAGGAAACTGTTCGGGTTCGACATGCCGCAGCGGATCGTGATCGCCGACGACCATCCGCTGATGCGCTCCGCCCTGAGCCAGGCCGTTTCCCAGGCGTTCGCCGGGATCGAGGTGCGCGAGGCCGCGCGGTTCGAGCAACTGCGCGCCGCGCTGGACGAGGGCTGGAACCCCGACCTCGTGCTGCTCGACCTGCACATGCCCGGGATGTCGGGCTTCATCGGCCTCATGATGCTGCGCTCGGAATATTCGGCGGTGCCGGTGATCGTCGTGTCGGCGGCCGAGGACGCGGCGACGATCCAGCGCGCCATCGACTATGGCGCCTCCGGCTTCGTGCCGAAATCCGCGCCGCTCGGCCAGGTGGCCGAGGCGATCCGCGCGGTGCTCGACGGCGGCGTCTGGCTGCCCGCGACGCCCGACGCCGCGCAGGACGACGCCGCCGCCATGGCCGCGCGCGCCGTGAACCTGACGCCGCAGCAGCTCCGCGTGCTGCTCGGCATGGCCGAGGGCAAGCTCAACAAGCAGATCGCCTACGAGATGTCGATCGCCGAGCAGACGGTGAAGGACCATGTGACAGTGATCCTGCGCAAGCTCGGCGCCAGCAACCGCACCCAGGCGATCCTCGTGGCGAGCCAGCTGGCGCTGAAACCGCCGCCGGCGCCGGAATAGCCGGTTATTCCGCCGCCTGACCCGCCCGCTCCGACAGCATCCGCGTCAGCAGCGCCCGAAGCGCGCCCGGCCGCACCGGCTTGTGCAACAGGCGATAGCCCGCCGCCTCGGTCGCCTCGCGCAGGTCGGCGTCGCGGTCTGCGGTGATCAGCGCCGCCGGCGCCTCCGGCCCGAACCGCGCCCGCAGGATGGCCAGCGCCTCCATCCCGGTGCGGCCGTGGTCGAGGTGATAGTCGCTGAGGACCACGTCCGGCACCCGGCCGCCGAGCCGATCCAACCCTTCCTCGGCGGTGGCGCCGCAGACCACTTCGCAGGACCAGCCGGCCAGCAGCTCGCTCATCGCGCCGGCGATCGTCGCGTCGTTCTCGATGAAGAGCACCAGCGCCCCGTCGAAGGCGCCGTCGTGC
>JBGAJI010000066.1:0-17736 GCA_044225035.1 Amaricoccus sp.
TTTCCGGGCCTCCGCTCCGCGCCATTCGCAGCGCGCGAGCCTCTGGACCAGCCGCCCGGCGCGCTGGAAGCATCCCCCGATGAAGAGGCGATGGAGCGGCCGCCGGTCAGCGACCCCGGAGGAGGCGATGGAGGAGCTCGCCGCCCTGGCGCGCGCCATGGCCGAGGCCGACATCGCCTATCACGCCAAGGACGCCCCGGCGATCAGCGACGCCGATTATGACGCGCTGAAGCGGCGCAACGCCGAGATCGAGAGGCGCGCTCCCAACTGCGCCGCGCCGACAGCCCGGCGACAAGGTTGGCGCCGCGCCGTCGAGGAACTGCCCAGGTCCGCCACGCGGTCCCGATGCTCAGCCTCGAGAACGCCTTCGCCGACGGGGACGTCGCCAGTTCGGACGCGGATCCGCCGCTGAACCGCCCGCTGAAGCGCCACTCGCCTTCACCGCCGAACCCAAGATCGACGGCCTGTCGCTCAGCCTGCGCTACGAGGACGGCGCGCTCGTCCAGGCCGCGACCCGGGGCGACGGCGAGACCGGCGAGAACGTCACCGCGAACGCCCGGACCGTCGCCGACATCCCCGCCCGGCTGACAGGGGCGCCCGCCCTGCTCGAAGTGCGCGGCGAGGTCTATATGAACCACGCCGACTTCGCCGCGCTGAACGCGCGGCGGGCGCGGCGGGCGGCAAGACCTTCGCCAATCCGCGCAACGCCGCCGCCGGCGGCCTGCGCCAGCTCGATCCGGCGATCACCGCCGCCCGGCCGCTGCGCTTCTTCGCCTATGCCTGGGGCGCGGTCAGCGAACCGCTCGGCGCGACCCAGAGCGAGGCGATCGCCCGGCTCGCCACGCTCGGCTTTCCGACCAACCCGCTGATGCGCCGCTGCGAGGGGCTCGGCGAGATGCTGGCGCAATATCGCGAGATCGAGGCGCGGCGCGCGACGCTGGGCTATGACATCGACGGCGTCGTCTACAAGCTCGACCGGCTCGACCTGCAGACGCGGCTCGGCTTTCGCTCGGCGACGCCGCGCTGGGCGCTGGCGCACAAGTTTTCGGCGCAGCGGGCGACGACCCGGCTCGAAGGCATCGACATCCAGGTCGGCCGCACCGGCGCGCTGTCCCCGGTCGCGCGCCTGCTGCCCGTCACCGTCGGCGGCGTCGTCGTCGCCAATGCGACACTGCACAACGAGGACTACATCGCCGGCCGCGACAGCCGCGGCCAGCCGATCCGCGAGGGGCGCGACATCCGCGTCGGCGACTGGGTGTCGATCTATCGCGCGGGCGACGTGATCCCCAAGGTCGAGGATGTGGACCTCTCCCGCCGCCCCGCGGACAGCCGGCCCTACGCCTTCCCCGAGAAATGCCCGATCTGCGGCTCGGACGCGATCCGCGAGGAGGGCGAGGCGGTGCGCCGTTGTTCGGGCGGCCTCATCTGCCCGGCGCAGGCGGTCGAGAAGCTGAAGCATTTCGTCTCGCGCGCCGCCTTCGACATCGAGGGGCTGGGGGCGAAGCAGGCCGAGGCCTTCTTCGCCGACGGCTGGATTCGCGAGCCCGCCGACATCTTCACGCTGGAGGACCGGTACGGCCCCGGCCACCTGACCGAGCTGCGCAACCGCGAGGGCTGGGGCGCCAGATCCGCCGAGAACCTGTTCCGCGCGATCCGCGACAAGCGGACCATCCCGCTCGACCGGCTGATCTTCGGCCTCGGGATCCGCCATGTCGGCGAGACCTCGGCGGCGCTGCTGGCGCGGCACTATGGCGGCTGGACGCGCTCGCGACGCCATGCAGGCGGCGCACGCCTCGACAACGCCGACGGCAGCGCTGGTGAACGCCATCGACGGCGTCGGCCCGATCCTCGCCGCCGCGCTGGTCGATACCTTCCACGAGCCGGCCGCCCGCGCCGCCATCGACCGGCTGGTCGCGCATCTGACAATCGAGGACGTGTCCGCGCCCGATACCGCCGGCTCGCCGATCGCCGGCCAGACCGTGGTCTTCACCGGCACGCTGGAGAAGATGACCCGCGCCGAGGCCAAGGCCCGGGCCGAGGCGCTCGGCGCCAAGGTCGCGGGCTCGGTCAGCCCCCGCACCGACTATGTCGTCGCCGGGCCGGGCGCGGGGTCCAAGGAAAAGAAGGCGCGCGAGCTCGGCCTGACCGTGCTCAGCGAGGACGAATGGCTCGGGCTCGCCGGATGAGCGGCCCGTTCGGCGTCACTCGCGCGTGAGCCGCCCGGCCGTTCTCTTTCCGCTGTTCGCGGAGCTGACCGCGCTCGACGGCGTCGGGCCGAAGCTCGCGCGGCTGTTCGCAAAGCTCAATATCGAGAAGCCGGCGGACCTCTTGTTCACGCTGCCCGTCTCGGGCATCGACCGCCAGATCCGCGCCTCGATCCGCGACGTCGCGCTGCCCGGCGTCGCCACCGTCGAGGTCGAGATCGGCCTGCACCATCCCGGCGCCACCCGGACCCGACCGTACCGCATCCATGTCCGCGACGCGTTCACCGAGTTCCAGCTGGTCTATTTCCACCCCCGCGCCGATTGGCTGCGGACAACCTTTCCGGCCGGACAGCGGCGAATCGTCTCGGGCCGGGTCGAGCTCTTCGACGGCATCGCGCAGATGGCGCACCCGGATCACGTCCTGCGCCCCGGCGAGGTCGACCGCCTGCCCGAGTTCGAGCCGGTCTATCCGCTGACCGAGGGCCTGACCCAGCGCGCCATGACCCGGGCCGTGGCCGAGGCGCTGGAACGGGTCCGGGCGCTGGCCGAATGGATCGAGCCCAGCCTCAAGGCGCGGCGGCGCTGGCCCGACTGGGACGCCGCGCTCGCCGCGGCGCACGCCCCGGCAGGACCGACGACCTCGCCCCCGCCGCGCCGGCCGCAGGCGGCGCTGGCCTATGACGAGCTCTTCGCGCATCAGGTGACGCTGGCGCTGGCGCGGGCGCACATGAAACGGCCGAAGGGGCATGTGACCGCCGGGAACGGCCGCTTGCGCGCGGCGGTGCTCGCGGCCCTGCCCTATTCCCCGACCGGCGCCCAGACCCGGGCGGTGGCCGAGATCACCGGCGACATGGCGACGCCGAACCGGATGAACCGGCTGTTGCAGGGCGATGTCGGCGCCGGCAAGACGCTGGTCAACCTGCTCGCCATGCTTGCGACGGTCGAGGCGGGCGGTCGAGGCGGCGCTGATGCTCGACCGAGATCCTCGCGCGCCAGCATCACGCCGGCCTCGCGCCGCTGGCCGAACGGCGGGCGTCCGGCTCGACATCCTCTACCGGCGCGACAAGGGCGCCGAGCGCGCAGCAGCTCGCCGCGCTGGCCTCGGGCGAGATCGCGATTCTCGTCGGCACCCATGCGCTCTTTCAGAAGGAGGTGGCGTTCCGAGACCTCCGCCTCGCCATCATCGACGAGCAGCACCGGTTCGGCGTCCGCCAGCGCATGGATCTCGGCGCCAAGGGCGAGGCGGCGGATATCCTCGTGATGACCGCGACCCCGATCCCGCGCAGCCTCGCGCTCGCCCAATACGGCGACATGGATATCTCGGTGCTCGACGAAAAACCCGCCGGCCGCCGTCCGGTCGAGACCGCGCTCGTCTCCTCGGCGCGAATCGACCAGGTGATCGAACGGCTGCGGGTCGCGCTGGCCGCCGGGCGTCAGGCCTATTGGGTCTGCCCGCTGGTCGAGGAATCCGAGGTGGCCGAAATGACCGCCGCCGAGGAGCGGCATCGCGCGCTGACCCTGGCGCTCGGGCCCGGTGTCGGCCTCGTGCATGGCCAGTTGCCGCCGGCGGCGAAGGACGCCGCGATGGCCGATTTCGTCGCGGGCCGGACGCGGCTTCTGGTCGCCACCACGGTGATCGAGGTGGGGGTGGATGTGCCGAACGCCTCGATCATGGTGATCGAGGCCGCGCAGCATTTCGGCCTCGCCCAGCTGCATCAGCTGCGCGGCCGGGTCGGGCGCGGGCCGGAGGCCTCGACCTGCCTGCTGCTCTACGACCCGCCGCTCGGCGAGGCGGCGCGGGCGCGGCTCGAGACCATGCGCCGCACCGAGGACGGCTTTGCCATCGCCGAGGAGGACCTGCGTCTGCGCGGCGCCGGCGACCTGATCGGCACGCAGCAATCGGGCCTGCCCCGGTTCCGCGTCGCCGATCTCGAAGCGCAGGCAGAGCTGATGCGCACCGCGCAGACCGACGCGCGCCTGCTGCTGTCACAGGACCCGGGCCTGACCTCGCCGCGCGGCGAGGCGACGCGGACCCTGCTCTGGCTGATGGAGCGCGACAAGGCGATCCGAATGCTGGCCGTTGGTTAACGCGCAAAGCGGGTGTTCCGGTTTCGTTCATCGAATCGCTTGACTTGGTGGGACCGAAATGGGAACAATTTGCGAACAAACGCGGCCAAATCGAGGAGCATACCGATGATCTCCACCTTCGCCCGCCTGCTGAACGACCCTGAGAAGCTTGCGCGCGAGGCTTTCGGCCTCGCCGGCCTCGTCGCCGCCATCCTCGGCGCGCTGTTGCTGCCCGCTCTCGCCTGAATCCTTCCGCCGGATTCTATCCGGCGCTTCGTCGGGATCGCACGCGACCGTCCTTCGGCGCGCATCGTCCCGGCCTCAACGTCCCTGATTGCTTGTCCTGCCCGCGGGTTCATCGCGCGGATGCCTGTCCGCCGCCTGTCGACTGCCCGACACCCGCCACCTGACCGCCGCGCGCCCCCGCTCGCGGCGGTCTTTTCGAGATTTGGAGCCCACGAGACGGCATTCGGCGCGGTGCCCATAACCTCCGCTACCGGCGCCGGCTCTCCGCCCAGAGCATTTGCAGGGTCGGGAACAGCGCGAAGAGGATCTGCGCGCCGAGGCCGAGAAGGCCCGGCGCGAATTCATAGGCGCGGAAATGCTCGGCCAGTCCGCGCCCGGCGAGCAGCCGATCGACCAGCGCGTCCGCGGCGACGAGCAACACGAAGGCGACGACGCCCATCGCGACGCCGGCCCGCGCCTCGCGCGGCACCCCGAGACGCGAGATCGTGTCGCGCGAGATCATCCAGCCGAGAACGAGCATCGCCGGCAGCTCGACCAGGATGGCAAAGGTCTCGCCAAGGATCGGGGTCAACAGCAGCGACCGGATCGTGCCGAGCACGAATCCGACGGCGAAAACCAGGGCGAAATACAGAAACCCGGCGCGGACCGCGACGCCCATCGCCGGGATCAGGCCGCGCGCAGCGTCTGGTCGATGGCGTCGAGCGTGGCGTCGAGCGCCAGCAGGATCGAGGCATGCCGGTTGCGGAACTCCCGCGCCGGCAAGAGCGCCTCGTAGTCGCCGAACGGCGCCGCCGGCACCGGGCCGCCGCGCTTCAGCATCGCCTTCAATTGCTCGCGCACCGCCGCGATCTCGGACCGGTCGCGGCCGATGACCTGCGCGGCGAGGATCGCGGCCGAGGCCTGGCCGAGCGCGCAGGCCTTCACGTCCTGACCGAAGGCGACGATCCGCTCGCCATCGAGCACCAGATCGACCGTCACGGTCGAGCCGCAGAGCGGCGCGCGCTTCTTCACCGTGACATGCGGCGCGTCCAGCCGTTCGGTCAGGGGAATGTCGGCGGCCAGCGCCAGGATGCGCTGCGAATAGAGCCGGATAAGATCGTCGTCGCCACCCATGCCCCGGACCTTTGCCTTTTCCCCCGAGACTTCATAGATACGACAATCGCCATTCCGTCAATCGACCCGGGGGTTGAGCCCGCAATGTCCGCCTTCGAGATCGAAAGCCTGCGGTTCGACGCCAACGGCCTTGTCCCGGCCATCGCCCAGGACCGGGGGGGAGCGGTCCTGATGCTCGCCTGGATGAACGCGGCAAGTCTCGCCGAAACCCTGGCCACGGGGCAAGTCACCTATTGGTCGCGTTCGCGCGGCGAACTCTGGCGCAAGGGCGCCACCTCGGGCCATGTCCAGCGGCTGGTCGAGCTCAGGGTCGATTGCGACCGCGACTGCCTGCTCCTGATCGTCGACCAGACCGGCCCCGCCTGCCACACCAACCGCCCGAGCTGTTTCTACACCGCGGTTCGCGATGGCGCGGAGGTCGTCCTGACCGAGCCGCTGGCCTAAAGCCCGACCATCCGCCGGATATCGGCGGGCGTGGCGCCTGCCGCGCGATAACGGGCGAGGGCGCGGGCGTCGTCGCGCTTGGCGAGGCGGCGGCCGTCGGCGTCGCGGATCAGGCGGTGGTGGTGCCAGACCGGCGCCGGCAGGCCGAGCAGCGCCTGCAGCAGCCGGTGCAGCGGCGTCGCCTCGAACAGGTCTTCGCCGCGGATGACATGGGTGATCCCCTGAAACGCATCGTCGACCACCACGGCGAGGTGATAGGCCACGCCGACGTCGCGCCGCGCCAGCACCACGTCGCCGGTGCCCGCGATCAGCGTCGCCGCGTCGACCGCGTGGCGCCCCGGATGCGCCGGCCCCTCCTCGGCGAAGTCGAGCGGCCCGGCGCGGGTCAGCGCCGCGGCGAGGTCGAACCGGATCGCGTCGCCCGGCGCCGCCTCGGCCATGGACCGCCCGCGACAGGTGCCGGGATAGACAGTCGGAGCCGCCGCCCCTTCCTGCGGCGCGGCCAGCGCCGCCCGGATCTCGGCGCGCGTGCAACGGCAGGGATAGGTCAGCCCGAGCTCCGCCAACGAGGCCAGCGCCGCGTCGTAGCGCGTCCGGTGCTCGGACTGCCGCAGCACGGGCGGGGGCCTGGCGAGGCCGAGCCAGCCGAGATCCTCGAAGATCGCCGCCTCATACACACGCCGCGACCGGGTGGTGTCGATATCCTCGATCCGCAGCAGGAACCCGCCACCCGCGCCGCGCGCGCGATCCCAGGCGGTCAACGCCGAGAAGGCGTGGCCGAGATGCAGCGGCCCGGTGGGCGACGGCGCGAAGCGGGTGCGCAAGGGTCAGCGGCGGCGCAGGACGAAGATGTCGGCGCGCAGATTCGCGCCCGGCAGGAACCGGCCATATTCGCGAAAGGCGATCTCGGCGGCGCCGGCGTCCACGTTCTCGCAGACCCGCCCGACATAGGCTGGATCGGTCCGCGCGAGGTCGCTGAGCGAAAAGACGAAGAGCCCGCCCTTCGGGATCGCCCTGAGCCCCGCGTCGATCACCGAGGGCGGCGCGTAGCCCGGCGCCAGGATGCCGATCGCCGCCGCGTTGAGATAGGAGCCGGGCGCCACCGGCGGCGGTGCGTCCCAGGCCCAGGCCGTCAGCGTGCGATAGACCCCGGGCTTGGCCGCCGCGACCGCGCGCATCGGCGCCGAAGGCTCCAGCCCGTCGATGGTGGTGAAGCCCGCGGCCCGCAGCGCCTCGCCGACGAGGCCGGTGCCGACGCCGAACTCGATCAGCGGCGCGGAGAGGTCGGGGCCGAGCCCGGCCAGCGCCGCCGCCGCGCGGCTCGGCCCGGCATAGCCTTCCTCCGCCATGCGGGCATCGTATTCCTCGGCCGGAACGCCGAAGGCGGCCGCGATCGCCGCGCGTTGCTGCTCCTCGTCTATCGCCGTCCCCCGGATTGCTCCGGCGAAGGCTAGACCAGCTCGGCGACTTCTGTCGAGTCCGCGAGCCAGGCGGTGAAATCCGCTTTGGCCCGGTCGGTATAGCCGCGATACCGCTCTTTCCGGCCGCGCCGCCCGCCGCGCGCCGCGTCGAGTGGCGGGAAGAGGCCGAAATTCACGTTCATCGGCTGAAAGCTCCGCGCCTCCGCCCCGCCGGTGATATGGCGGACCAGCGCGCCCGTCGCGGTGGTATCGGGCGGCGCCGCCAGCGTGCGCCCCAGCCGCTCCGCCGCCGCCAGCCGCCCGGCGAGCAGGCCCATCGCCGCGCTCTCGACATAGCCCTCGACGCCGGTGATCTGCCCGGCGAAGCGCAGCCGCGGATCGGCGCGGAGCCGCATCCCCCCGTCGAGCAGGCGCGGCGAATTGAGGAAGGTGTTGCGATGGATGCCGCCCAGCCGGGCGAAAAGCGCGTTTTCCAGGCCCGGGATCATGCGGAACACCCGGGTCTGTTCGGCATGCTTCATCTTGGTCTGGAAGCCGACGATATTATAGAGGGTGCCGAGCGCGTTGTCGCGGCGCAGCTGGACCACGGCATAGGGCTTGCGATCGGGCGCATGCGGATTGGTCAGGCCGACCGGCTTCAACGGCCCGAAGCGCAGCGTCTCGCGCCCGCGTTCCGCCATCACCTCGATCGGCAGGCAGCCCTCGAAATAGGGCGTGTCCTTCTCCCAGTCCTTGAACTCGGTCTTGCCGGCGGCGAGCAGCGCGTCGATGAAGGCCTCGTACTCCGCCCGGTCCATCGGGCAATTGAGATAGGCGGTCCGGTCCGCCTCGGTCTCGCCCTTGTCATAGCGCGACTGGAACCAGGCCTTGCCGAGATCGACGCTGTCGAAATGCACGATCGGCGCGATGGCGTCGAAGAAGGCGAGCGCGCTTTCGTCGGTCAGGGCGCGAATCGTCTCGGCGAGCGCGGGGCTGGTCAGCGGCCCGGTGGCGAGGATCACGCTCGTCCAGTCCGGCGGCGGCGCGCCGACCTCGCCGCGCGCGATGGTGACGAGGGGATGGCCCGCGAGCCGCGCCGTCACCGCCTGCGAGAAGGGCTCGCGATCGACGGCGAGCGCGCCGCCGGCCGGCAGGGCATGCGCGTCGGCCATCGTCATGACGAGGCCCCCCGCCGCGCGCATCTCCCAATGCAGGAGGCCGACGGCGTTGTTCTCGTCGTCGTCGGAGCGGAAGGAATTGGAACAGACGAGTTCGGCGAAGCCGTCGGTCTGGTGGGCGAAGGTCCCGACCTCCGGGCGCATCTCGTGCAGGACGACGGGCACGCCCATCTCCGCCGCCTGCCAGGCCGCCTCGCTGCCCGCCAGTCCGGCGCCGACGATATGGATGGGTTCGATCTCGCTCATGACCTCCGATTTAGGCGAGACGGGCCGCGATGAAAAGCCGCCCTTCCCCCGCCGCGCGCTGATCGCCTATCGTGCGACGCGTCCGAGGGAGGGGCAGGCTTGAGCGACCAGGGCAAGGAAACCGGCGCCGGCGCGATCTATCTGCGCTCGCTGCGGCTGCTCGCCGCCGAGCGCGGGCGGACGGCGCTGCTCGCCATCGCGGGCATGGCGGTCGCGGTGGCGCAGCTGGCCGAGCCGATCCTTTTCGGCCGGGTGATCGACGCGCTCGCCGGGGGGCGCGCGGCGTTTCGCGACATCGGCCTCTGGGCGGCGCTCGGCCTCTTCGATATCTGCGCCAGCGTGGTGGTCGCCGTCGCGGCGGACCGGCTCGCGCACCGCCGCCGGCTCGCCGCGATGGGCGACGCGTTCGAGCGGGCGATCACCCTGCCGGTCAGCTACCACGCCCGCCGCGGGACGGGCGCGGTGGGCCGCACCATCCTCGCCGGCACCGACGCGCTCTTCGCCGCCTGGCTGTCGTTCCTGCGCAGCCAGCTGACCGCGATCGTCTCGATCGTGATCCTGATCCCGACCGCGCTCAGGATGGACGCGCGGATGGCGGCGATCCTCGGCATCCTCGCGGTGCTCTATGTCGCGATCAACGCGCTCGTGCTCAGCCGGACGCGGGCCGGGCAGGCGGCGGTCGAGCGGCATCACAGCGGCGTCTTCGGCCGGGTCGGCGACGTGCTCGGCAATGTCACCGTGGTGCAGAGCTATGCCCGGATCGGCGCCGAACTGGCCGAGATGCGCGTCGCGATGGGCGACCTTCTGTCGGCGCAATATCCGGTGCTGACCTGGTGGGGGCTGATGACGGTGCTGACCCGGGCCTCGGCCACCATCGCCATGGTCGCGGTGCTGGCGGTCGGCGCGCTGCTGGCCGGACGGGGCGAGATCACGGTCGGCGCGATCGTCGCCTTCGTCTCCTTCGCCGGTCTGTTGATCGGCAAGCTCGACATGCTCTCCGCCTTCGTCGCGCAGGTCGCCCGCCAGACGCCGACGCTGCGCGGCTATTTCGAGCTGATCGACGCGCGCTCCGAGGTGGAGGAGCGGCCGGGCGCGCCCGCGCTGGGTGTCGCCGCGGGCGCGGTCGTCTATGAGGACGTGACCTACCGCTTTCCGGACAGCGCCGAGGGCGTGTTCAACCTCGCCTTCGAGGCCCGCCCGGGCCAGACCATCGCCTTCGTCGGCCCGACGGGCGCCGGCAAGACGACCGCGCTCGCACTGCTCCTCCGGCTGCGCCAGCCCGATTCCGGGGTGATCCGGGTCGACGGGACCGACATCGCCGAGGTGACGCTCGGCTCGCTCCGCGCGAATATCGCGGTGGTGTTCCAGGAGGCGGGCCTCTTCAACCGCACCGTCGCCGAGAATATCCGCGTCGGCCGGCCCACCGCGACCGACGCCGAGGTCGAGGAGGCGGCGCGCCGCGCCGAGGCGCACGACTTCATCACGGCCAAGCCCGGCGGCTATGGCTTCGTCATCGGCGAGCGCGGCGCGGCCCTGTCGGGTGGCGAGCGCCAGCGCATCGCCATCGCCCGGGCGATCCTGAAGGACGCGCCGATCCTGATCCTCGACGAGGCGACCAGCGCGCTCGACGCCGAGACCGAGGGCAAGATCAAGCGCGCGCTCGACGCGCTGCGCCAGGGGCGGACCACGCTCATCATCGCGCACCGGCTGTCGACGGTGGCGAACGCCGACCGGATCATGGTGCTGGAGCGCGGCCGGATCGTCGAACAGGGCCGGTTCCGCGCCCTCGCCGCGCAAGGCGGGCTCTTCGCCCGCCTCGTCGCCGAGGGTGGATTTACCGAACCGACGCCGCCGCCGGAAGGCTAGCCTCAGGCGCGCCGGCCGTTGCCGAGCCGGGCATCGACCGAGATCGCGCCCGGACCGAAGGCGGCGAGCACGAGGAAGCCGCCGGCGATCGCCAGATTCTTCTGGAAATTGATGATCTGGCCCATCTGCTCCATGCCGGTCAGGCCCTGCGCCGGGACATAGTGGAAGAGATAACCGGCCATCACGCAGAACAGCGCGAGCAGCAGCGAGGCCCAGCGGGTCTGCCAGCCGACCAGCACGGCGAGGCCGCCGAGCGCCTCGATGGCGATCGCGGGAAACACCATGAAGCCCGGCAACCCGCCGGAAGCCGTATAGGCCATCGAGCCCGAAATATCGCCGAGCTTCGAGAAACCGGCGAGGATGAACATGAAGGCGAGGAGAACGCGGCCGACCAGGGCCAGCAGGGAGGGGACGGTGTTTGCCATCGGGATCGCTCGTTCATTGCGCGGCGCAACCGCTGCGCCATGCGGGTGAAATAGCACGGCGCCCGAGAAACCAAAGCCCAAAGAAACCGAAGGATCGTTGCCGAAATGGAAACGGCGCCGCGCGCCGCGTCCTTACGCTTCGTCCTCGTCGCCGGTCTCGGCCACCAGCGCGACCGAGACCACGCGCTCGCCCCCGGCGGTGTTGAACACCCGCACCCCGCCCGCCCCCCGCGAGCGGAAGGAGATATCGGCGACCGGGCAGCGGATCGACTGACCGGCGTCGGTGGCGAGCATGATCTGGTCGTCCTGCTCCACCGGGAACAGCGCCACCAGCGGCCCGCCACGCAAGGCACGGTCCATGGCGAAGACCCCCTGCCCCCCGCGGCCGCGCACCGGATAGTCGTGGCTGGACGACAGCTTGCCGGCGCCGTTCTCGGTGATGGTCAGCAGCAGATCCTCCGCCTCCGACATCTCGACATAGCGGGCCTGGCCGAGTTCGAAGGCGCCCTCGGCGGCGACTTCCTCGCCCTCCTCCACCTCGACCTCTTCCTCCTCCGAGGCGCCGGCCACCGCGCGGCGCATCTTCAGATAGGCCGCCCGCTCGTCCGGCGTCGCCTCGAAATGGCGGATGATCGCCATCGACACCACTTCGTCGCTCTCGGCGAGGCGGATGCCGCGCACGCCGGTCGAATCGCGGCCCTTGAACACCCGCACATCCGTGGTCGGGAAGCGGATCGCCTTGCCGAGCCGGGTCGTCAGCATCACGTCGTCGCCCTCCGAGCAGATCCGCGCGTTGATGAGACGGATGCCCTCGGGCAGTTTCATCGCGATCTTGCCGTTGCGCATGATGTTGGTGAAATCGTCCAGCGCGTTGCGCCGCACGTCGCCGTCGGAGGTGGCGAACATCACCTGCAGCGAGGCCCATTCCGCCTCCGGCACGTCGACCGGCATGATCGCGGCGATCGAGGCGCCGGCGCCGATCGGCAGGATATTGATGATCGCCTTGCCGCGCCCGCTCCGGCTCGCCTGCGGCAGGCGCCAGGTCTTCAGCTCGTAGACGATGCCGTCGGTGGTGAAGAACAGGAGCGCGGTATGGGTGTTGGCGACGAACAGCGTGGTGACGAAATCCTCGTCCTTGGTCGCCATGCCCTGCGTGCCCTTGCCGCCGCGGCGCTGGGCCCGGTACTCGGACAGGGGCGTGCGCTTGATATAGCCGCCCGCCGTGACGGTGACGACCATGTCCTCGCGCTCGATCAGATCCTCGTCCTCGACCTCGCCCTCGAGCTCGACGAGCTCGGACCGGCGCGGCACGGCGAAAAGCGCGCGCACCTCGCGCAATTCGTCCGAGATGATGGTCATGATCCGGCTGCGCGAGCGCAGGATGTCGAGATAGTCGGTGATCTTGCCAGACAGCTCCTCCAGCTCGTCGGTGACTTCCTTCACCCCGAGCGCGGTCAGCCGCTGCAGCCGGAGGTCGAGGATGGCGCGCGCCTGGATCTCGGACAGGTTGTAGGTGCCGTCCTCGTTGATCCGGTGCGTCGGGTCGTCGATCAGCGCGATATAGGGCGCGATATCGACCGCCGGCCAGCGCCGCGTCATCAGCCGCTCGCGCGCCTCGGCCGGGTCGGCGGAGGAACGGATGGTCGCCACCACCTCGTCCACGTTCGAAACCGCGACCGCGAGGCCGCAGAGGATATGCGCCCGCTCCCGCGCGCGGCGCAGCTCGTAGGCGGTGCGCCGCGCCACCACCTCCTCGCGGAAGGTGACGAAGGCGGTGAGGAAATCGCGCAGCGTCAGCTGCTCCGGCCGGCCGCCGTTCAGCGCCAGCATGTTGCAGCCGAAGCTGGTCTGCATCGGCGTGAAGCGGAACAGCTGGTTCAGCACCACCTCGGGCGTCGCGTCGCGGCGAAGCTCGACCACCACGCGCACGCCGAAACGGTCGCTCTCGTCCTGGACATGGGCGATGCCCTCGATCTTGCGGTCGCGCGCCAGCTCGGCGATGCGCTCGATCAGGGTCGCCTTGTTCACCTGATAGGGGATCTCCGTCGCGACGATGGCGAAGCGGTCCTTGCGGATCTCCTCGATCTTGGTGCGGGCGCGGATGACGACCGACCCGCGTCCCTCGTGATAGGCCTTCCGCGCGCCGGACCGGCCGAGGATGATGCCACCCGTCGGGAAATCCGGCGCCGGGATGAATTCCCTCAGATCGGCGACCGAGAGGTCCGGGTTCTCGATCAGCGCCAGCGTCGCGTCGATCACCTCGCCGAGATTGTGCGGCGGGATGTTGGTCGCCATGCCGACCGCGATGCCGCCGGCGCCATTGACCAGCATGTTCGGGAACCGCGCCGGCAGGACCGAGGGTTCCATGTCCTTGCCGTCGTAGTTCGGCTGGAAATCGACGGTGTCCTTGTCGATGTCGGCCATGAGATAGGCCGCCGGCTTGTCGAGCCGAACCTCGGTATAGCGCATGGCCGCCGGCGCGTCGCCGTCCATCGAGCCGAAGTTGCCCTGCCCGTCGAGCAGCGGCAGCGACATCGAGAAGGTCTGCGCCATGCGCACCAGCGCGTCGTAGATCGCGCTGTCGCCATGCGGATGATATTTACCCATGACATCGCCGACCGGGCGGGCCGACTTGCGATAGGCCTTGTCGTGGGTGTTGCCGGTCTCGTGCATCGCATAGAGGATGCGCCGGTGCACCGGCTTCAGCCCGTCGCGCAAATCCGGGATCGCCCGGCTGACGATCACGCTCATCGCGTAGTCGAGATACGAGGTCCGCATCTCGGCCTCGATCGCGATCGCCGGGCCGGAATGGGTCGGCCGCTCCGGCGGCCCGCCGCCGTTTTCCCCGCCGCCGTTTTCTTCGTCTTCCGGGTTGTCGATCAAGGAGTTGCGTCCCGTTTTCCACACGCCACCGATTTATAGTGTCTTGACGGGGCGACTGCAATGCGGACCGGCCGTATCGCGACCTCTCGCTCGTCGTGGGATCAGCGCCGCCCAGCCGCCGCGCGCGACGTCGCAGCATCTTCTTCACGAGATCGACCGTCGGCGAGATCGTGACGGACGTGCCCCGCGGGGGCACGTCCGTTTTCAACGGACGAGCCGGGCACGCCCGCCACGATTCCACGCTCCCGGAGAAATCTGGACCCCTCGCGGCCTGCGCAAGCTTGCTTCGGCCGCGCGCCCGCGCGACGTGCCACTGGCACGTCGGCAAGGTGCGGGCGCAAGAAAGACATCTCGAACGGCCTCGTCGCGGGCGCGGTTGCATCCGCGCCCGCGATGGTGCTCAATCACCGGAACCCGCCACCCGGCCGCGCCATGCCCCACGACCACCCGCACGACAATTCGCTCGATCCGATGACCGCCCGTGTGATGGCGCTCGAAACGATCCTGACCGAGAAGGGGCTCGTCGATCCCGACGCGCTCGATGCGATCGTCGAGCTCTACGAGCATCACGTCGGGCCGCGCAATGGCGCGCGGGTCGTCGCCCGCGCCTGGACCGATCCCGACTATGCCGGCTGGCTGCGCGCGGATGCGACGGCGGCGATCGCCGATCTCGGCTATACCGGGCGGCAGGGCGAGCATATGCGCGCGGTGTTCAATACGCCGGAGGAACATAACCTCGTCGTCTGCACCCTCTGCTCCTGCTATCCGTGGAGCGTGCTCGGCCTGCCGCCGGTCTGGTACAAGTCGCCGCCCTACCGCTCGCGCGCGGTGATCGACCCGCGCGGCGTACTGGCGGAGTTCGGGGTGACGCTGCCGGCCGAGACGCGCATCCGGGTCTGGGATTCGACGGCCGAGCTGCGCTATCTCGTCATTCCGCTCCGCCCCGCGGGGACCGAGGCGATGGACCCCGAGGCGCTGGCCGGCCTCGTCAGCCGCGACTCGATGATCGGCGCCGGCCTCGTCTCCGCGCCATGAGCGGCGCGCGATGAACGATCCGCGATGAACGGACCGCAGGATCTCGGGGGGCAGCATGGCTTCGGCCCGGTCGCACCGGAGCGGGACGAGCCCCTGTTCCATGCCCCGTGGGAGCGGCGGGCGATGAGCCTGACGCTGGCCGCCGGCGCGATGGGCCACTGGACGATCGACGAGAGCCGCCACGCGCGCGAATGCCTCGCACCGGCGGATTACTACGCTTCGAGCTACTACGAAATCTGGATCAAGGCGCTGGAGGTCCTGCTCCGGCGCCATGGTTTCGTCGGCGTCGCCGATCTGGCCGCCGGGCACGCCATCGCCCCGGCCACCGCGCCGCGCCGGGTGCTGCGCGCGGCGGAGGTGCCGGCGGCGGCGATGGCGCGCGGCACGCCTCAGACCGGCCCGCGGCCGCGCCGCCCGCCTTCGTGCCGGGCGACGCGGTGCGGACGAAGGTGATGCATTCGCCTGGCCACCCGCCTGCTGCGCTATGCGCGCGGCAAGCTCGGGCGGATCGAGGCGGCGCAGGGCTGTTTCGTCTTTCCCGACGCCAACGCGCACGGGCTGGGCGAGCGGCCCGCATGGCTCTATACCGTGGTCTTCACGTCGTCCGAGCTTTGGGGCCAGGATGCGAATCCGCTGGACACCATATCAATCGACGCTTGGGAGCCCTACCTTGACCCTGCCTGACGCCTGTCCGTTTCCGCCGCGCGACGCGGACGGCGAACCGATCTTCACCGAGCCGTGGCAGGCCAAGGCTTTCGCCCTGACGGTGCATCTGCATGAGAAGGGCGCCTTCACCTGGGCGGACTGGTCCGCGGCGCTGGCGCGGGAATGCGCCGGCCCGACGCCCTATTTCCAGGCCTGGGTCCGGGCGCTCGAATCCCTGCTCGCGGATCGCGGCCTCGCCGAGCCGGCGCGGGTCGAGAGCGTGGCCGGCGCCTGGCGCCGCGCCGCCGAGGCGACGCCGCACGGCCAGCCGATCCGGCTCGAGAACGGCCAGGTCGAGAACAGCCGGGCCGGCTGAGCGCCCCGCTCAGTGGTCCGCCATGTCGGCGTGCGCGGCGTGGTGCGACAGCGGATAGGCCACCAGATAGAGCAGCGGCAGGCCGAGGAAGATCGGGCCGAGGCCGGTATGGGCGGCGAGAAAGCCGATCACCGACGGCGCGAACAGCATCCCCGCGTAGCCCATGAAGGTGACGAGCGACAGGCCGATGCCCGGCGGCAGCCCCGGCATGTTGCCGGCGGCGGAGAAGACGATCGGCACCATGTTGGCGATGCCGAGACCGGCGATGGCGAAGCCGGCGAGCGCCACGCCGGGAACCGGCGCCAGACCCGCGAGGATCAGGCCCGAGGCCGAGACCAGCGTCGAGAGGCGCAGGGTCCGCACGCCGCCCAGCCGGTCGCGGATCGGATCGCCCGAGAAGCGCATCACCGCCATGGTGGCCGAGAAGCCGGCGAAGGCGAGGCCGGAGGTCTCGACCGTGGCGCCGAGCTCGTTGCGCAGGTAGAGCGCGCCCCAGTCGAGGATCGCGCCCTCCGGGATCATGTAGAACAGCGCGACGAAGCCGATCAGCCAGGGCAGCGCCGTGCGCGGCAGCTCCAGCCGCGGCTTCGGCGCGCCGGCTTCCGGCTGGTCGCGCAAGAGGTTCGGCCAGGCGAGGCCGATCAGCGCGAGGCAGACGATCATCACCACCGAGGCGTGGCCGATCGGCCCGAGCCAGGCCAAGAGCACGCCGCCCGAGGCCGCGCCGATCAGCCCTCCGAGGCTCCAGAACCCGTGGCACGAGGACATGATCGCCCGGCGCATCGACCGCTCCACGGCGACCGCGTTGGCATTCATCGCCACGTCCATGCCGCCGACGAAGCCGCCGAGGAGAAACATCACCACCGCCGTCGCGACAAGACCCGGTGTCAGCGAGATGATGAGCAGCAGGGGGGCGAGGATCAAGGCCAGCAGGCGCAAAACGCGTTGCGAGCCGTCGCGCGCGATGACGCCGCCGACCACCGGCATCAGGAGGAGCGAGCCCAGCCCGAAGACGAGGATCAGGAGGCCGAGCGTGCCCTCGCCGATCTCGAGCCGCGCCTTGACCTCGGGGATCTTCGGCGCCCAGTTGCCCACCACGTAGCCGTTCGCCAGGAACAGGGCGGAGACCGCCAGCCGCGGGCGCGGCATCCAGCCCGCCTGTTCGATCGCGAGGCTCATGCCCGGCTCCTTTCCGTTTCGATTTCCAGAACCCGCGGCCCGGCGGCGCGAAACCGCGCCAGCATCTCGGGCGGCGTCGAGGCTTCCAGCGCCAGCACGTCGCAGGCATCGGTGCCGATCACCGGAAAGGCCGCCGCCGTGCCGAGCTTGGCGCGATCCGCCGCCACCGCGACCGTGGCGCTGGCCGAGGCGAGGCGGCGCTTGAAGGCCGCGTCCTCGACCGAATGCGCGGTCAGCCCGGCCTCGGGATCGACGCCGCAAGCGCCGAGCAGCGCGAGATCGGGGCGCAGCCCCTCGGCCTCGGCCAGCGCCCGGGCGCCGATCGCGGCGCCGACCACCGGATCCACCCGCCCGCCGAGCAGGACGAGCGTGATCCCCGGCCGCTCGACCAGCGCCGCGGCGATCAGCGGCGCATGGGTGACGAGCGTC
>JBGAJI010000067.1:0-17455 GCA_044225035.1 Amaricoccus sp.
CCGCCCACCGCCTCCTCGAGCCCGAACGCCTGTCCCACGATGTGGGCGAGCATCCCCGGCACCTCGGGGAGGTTGGTGACGAGCACATAGAGCGCGGCCAGCAGGTAGATGCCGGCCATGAACGGCACGACATATTCCGCGACCGTGGCGATCTTGCGGATGCCGCCGAAGATCACCACCCCGGTCAGGGCGGCGAGGACGAGTCCGGTCGCGATCTTCGGGATGCCGAACGCGCCGACCATCGCGTCGGCGATCGAATTGGCCTGTACCGCGTTGAAGACGAGGCCGAAGGAGAGGATGAGGCAGACCGAGAAGATCGAGCCGAGCCAGGGCAGGCCGAGGCCGCGCGCGATGTAGAAGGCGGGGCCGCCGCGATAGATGCCTTCCGGCCCGTGGGTCTTGTAGAGCTGGGCCAGCGTCGATTCGGAATAGGCGGTCGCCATGCCGACGAGGGCGACCATCCACATCCAGAAGATCGCCCCCGGACCGCCGAGGGTCAGCGCCACGGCGACGCCCGCGATGTTGCCGGTGCCCACGCGCGAGGCGAGCGAGGTGCAGAGCGCCTGGAACGGAGTGATGCCCTCCTTGTCGGTCGAATCCGAGCTGAGGATCACCCGGAACATCTCGCCAAAGCGGAGGATCTGCTGAAATCGCAGCCGGATCGTGAAGTAGATCCCGACCGCCAGCAGGCCGTAGATCAGAACATAACCCCAGAAAATCGTGTTCAGAAACCCGATGACAGCCGACATCCCCGTCCCTCCAAACCACTCCATTGACGACTAGACGGTCGCTGGCGCGACGTGTCTAGGAAAATCACGGCGCGCGCCTTCGATAGACGGGCTTGGGCCTGCCGCGGCGGGTTCGCCTCGGGGATGAGTCGCACCCCCGGGGCGCTGGATCAGCTCTTGCGGCTCGCGAGCAGGTCGAAGACCGCGTTGGGTGAAATCTCGCCCAGCGCCACGCCGTCGCGGATCACCCAGATCGGGCGGTTGTCGCTGGCGAAATGCGTCAGCGCCTCGCGCAGCGGCAGCTCCGGCGCGACGCCGCGGCCCATGTCGACCGCGCCGGTGACCGGAGCCATCACATCCTCGGCGCGCAGGACGCTCAAGGGATTGAGATGCGCGACGAAGTCCGAGACATAGCCGTTGGCGGGTCGCAGCACGATATCCTCGGGCTTGCCGGTCTGCACGATACGGCCACCCTCCATGATCGAGATCGTGTTGCCGATCTTCACCGCCTCTTCGAGATCGTGGCTGACGAAGACGATGGTGCAATGCATCTTGTCCTGCAGCTGCAGCAGTTCGTCCTGCAGCCGGGTGCGGATCAGCGGGTCGAGCGCGGAGAACGGCTCGTCCATCAGCAGGATCTCGGCGTCGGTGGCGAAGGCGCGGGCGAGGCCGACCCGCTGCTGCATGCCGCCGGAGAGTTCGGACACCTTCTTGGTCGCCCAGTCGCCGAGATTGACGATGTCGAGCGTCTCGCGCGCCTTGCGCGTCCGCTCCGCCTCGGCGACGCCGGCGAGTTCCAGCCCGAGCGCGACATTGTCGATCACCGTCCGCCAGGGCAGCAGGCCGAACTGCTGGAACACCATGGCGACGCCGCCCCGGCGCAGGCGCCGCAGGCTCACCTCGTCGCAGGTGGCGACATCGATGACCTCGTCGCCGCGGCCGCGCACCCGGACATTGCCGCGCACCACCTTGTTGAGGCCGTTGACCGCGCGCAGCAGCGTCGATTTGCCCGAGCCGGACAGGCCCATCAGCACCGAAATCTCGCCCTTAGCCACGCTCAGCGAGCAATCATGCACGCCGAGCACCTGACCGGTCGATTTCTGGATCTCGCTTCGCGTCTGGCCCTTGTCCATCAGCGGCAGGGCGCGGTCCGGGTCCGATCCGAAGACGATCGAGACCTTGTCGAATTCGATCATCGCATCCATGGCCGTCCCCCTCAGCCGCGCCGGAAGACGCGGTCGAGCACGATCGCGACCACGACGATGACGAGCCCCGCCTCGAAGCCGAGCGCGGTGTTCACCGTGTTGAGCGCCCGCACCACCGGCACGCCCAGCCCGTCGGCGCCGACCAGCGCGGCGATCACCACCATCGAGAGCGACAGCATGATGGTCTGGGTCAGCCCGGCCATGATCTGCGGATAGGCATAAGGCAGTTCGATCTTGCGCAGGAGCTGCGACGGCGTCGCCCCGAAGGCGAGCCCCGCCTCCTTGAGCGCGAGCGGCGTGGTGATGACGCCGAGATAGGTGAGGCGGATCGGCGACGGGATGACGAAGATCGTCGTCGCGATCAGGCCCGGCACCATGCCGATGCCGAAGAAGACGATGGCCGGGATGAGATAGACGAAGGTGGGCAGCGGCAGCGTCTGCATCATGTCGAGCACCGGCCTGAGCGCGGCGTAGAGCTTTGGCCGGTGCGCCGCGGCGATGCCGATCGGCACGCCGAAGCCCATGCAGACCAGCACCGAGCAGAGCACGAGGGTCAGCGTCTCGGTCGTTTCCTGCCAATAGCCCTGGTTCAGGATGAAGAGAAAGCCGATCACCACCAGCGCGACGGTGGCGAGCGACCGTTGCAGCAGCCAGGCGATGCCGGCGAAGATCGCGACCACGATCAGCGGATGCGGCGCCTGCAACGCCCAGAGAATCCAGCCGATCAGCCAGTTGATGGCATCCGCGAGCCCGTCGAAGAACCAGGCTCCGTTGTCCGTCAGCCAGTCGACGGCGTTCTTCGCCCATCGGCCGACCGGGATCTTCGTCGCTGTCAACCAGTCCATCACACCCCCGTCCCAGTCGCGTCCGTCCCAGTCGCGCCCGTCCCAGTCGCGCCCGCTCTCAGGCGCCGAGCGCCGCCTTCACCGCCGCCGCCGCGTCGTCGCCGTCGCGGGTCGTCACGCCGACCAGCCAGGGATCCACCGTCTCGGGATGCGCCTTGAGCCAGGCCGCCGCGGCGTCGTTCGGATCCGCGCCGTCATTCAGGATCGCCCCCATGATCTCGTTCTCCATCGGCAAGGAAAAGACGAGGTTCTTCAAGAGCGCGCCGACGTTCGGGCATTCGGTGACATAGCCGGCACGGGTGTTGGTCAGCACCTCGGCGCCGCCGAAGTTCGGGCCGAAGACGTCGTCGCCGCCGGTCAGATAGGTCATCTTGACCGTGGCGTTCATCGGATGCGGCTCCCAGCCGAGGAAGACGATGCCGGTCCCCTGCCGTTCGGCGCGCGCCGCCTGCGCCAGCATCCCCTGCTCCGAGCTTTCCACCAGCTCGAAATCGCCGAGGCCGAACTTGTTCTCCTCGATCATCGACAGGATCAGTCGGTTGCCGTCGTTGCCCGGCTCGATGCCATAGATCTTGTGGTCGAGCTTGTCGCCGAATTCGGCGATCTTGGCGAAATCCGTCAGGCCCGCCTCGGCGAGGCTGTTCGAGACGGCCAGCGTGTATTTCGCACCGGTCAGGTTGACGCGGATCGACTCGACCGTCCCGTCCTTGAGGAACGGCTCCACGTCGCCGGCCATGGTCGGCATCCAGTTGCCGAGGAAAACGTCGACGTCGCCGCGGGCGAGGCTGGCATAGGTCACCGGAACCGACAGCAGATCCACCTTGGTCTCATAGCCGAGCGCCCTGAGCACGGTGCCGGTCACCGCGGTGGTCGCGGTGATGTCGGTCCAGCCGACATCCGAGAAACGCACCGTCGCGCAGGACTCGGGCTCGGCGGCGAGGGCCGGGGCGGCGGTCAGGCCGCCGAGCAGCAAGGCGGTCAGTAAGCGCTTCATTCGAAAAAACCTCCGTGTGCTGGCTCGCCGGCGCTGTCGCCCGGGCGTGTTTCCCGGGGCGCGTCGGAACGCAGGCTCGCTTGAGTTCGTTGACCCACGCAAGGGAAACCTTTATTGATTGATCAGTCAATAAACTTTTGACGAGGCACGGATGAGCACGAGGGTGGGCATGGCCGAGACCCGGCGGCGGGCGCTGATCGGCGCCGCGCTGCTCGAGATTTCGGACCGCGGGTCTCTCGATGTGACCGTCGCGCAAATTGCGACTCGCGCCGGTGTTTCCTCGGCGCTGGCGCACCATTATTTCGGCGGCAAGGAAGAGCTGATCCTCGCCACCATGCGTCATCTTCTGGCCGAGTTCGGCGAGAGCGTGGTGATCCTGCTGCGCGGGGCGACGAGCCCGCGGGCGCGGCTGTCGGCGATCATCGAAGGCAGCTTCGGGCCGGAACAGTTTCATCGCGCGACGATCAGCGCCTGGCTGACCTTCTATGCCAAGGCCCTGTCGGCGCCCGGCGCGGCGCGCTTGCTGCGCATCTACCAACGCCGGCTGCGCAGCAATCTGCTGCACGCCCTGCGCGAACTCGTGCCCGCTCCGGAGGCGGAGCGGCTGGCCGAGGGCCTGGGCGCGCTGATCGACGGCGTCTATCTGCGCGAGGCGCTGCTCGGGCGGCCGACGACGCCTGCGGCGGCCATCTCGGTCGTCGAGGACTATCTCGATTGCCATCTTGAAAAGGTGCCAGCATGAGTTCGCAACCGACGGCCTCGCACTGGATCGCCGGGCGCTTCGTCGAGGACGCGGTGGGCAAGCCGCTGCCGGTGGTCTACCCCGCCACGGGCGCGGTGATCGCGAATTTGCACGAGGCGACACCGGCGGTGATCGCCCAGGCGGTCGAGGCCGCGGGCGCCGGCTTCGCGATCTGGTCCCGGACCTCGCCGGCCGCGCGCGGGCGGGTCCTGCGCCGCGCGGCGGAATTGATTCGGGCGCGCGGGCCGGAGCTCGCCCGGCTCGAAACGCTCGATACCGGCAAGCCGTTGTCCGAGACGCGTGTCGCCGACTGGCCCTCCGGCGCCGACGCGCTTGAATATTTCGGCGCGCTCGCCGCCGGCCTGACCGGCGAGCATATCGAGCTCGGCGGCGACTTCGTCTATACCCGGCGCGAGCCGCTCGGCATCTGCGTCGGCATCGGCGCCTGGAACTATCCGAGCCAGATCGCCTGCTGGAAGGCGGCGCCGGCGCTCGCCTGCGGCAATGCGATGATCTTCAAGCCCTCGGAACTGACCCCGCTCGGCGCGCTCCGGCTCGGCGAGATCTTCGCCGAGGCGGGGCTGCCGGAGGGGGTTTTCAACGTCGTACAGGGCACGGGCGCGGTCGGCGCGGCGCTGGTCGGGCATCCGGAGATCGCCAAGGTGTCGGTCACCGGTTCGGTCGGCACCGGGCGCCGGGTCTATGCCGGCGCGGCCGAGGGGCTGAAGCACGTGACGCTGGAGCTCGGCGGCAAGTCGCCGCTGATCGTCTTCGACGACGCCAATCTCGACGACGCGGTCGCCGGGGCCATGCTCGGCAATTTCTATTCCGCCGGGCAGGTCTGTTCGAACGGCACGCGGGTCTTCGTCCAGCAGGGTATCCTCGCGCGCTTTCTCACCCGGCTGGCGGAGCGGACGGAGGCGATCCGCCTCGGCGATCCGCTGGAAGAGACGACGCAGATGGGGCCGCTGATCTCGGCGGCGCAGGGCGCCAAGGTGATGGACCTGATCGCCGCCGGAAAGGCCGAGGGCGCCTGGCTGCTGACCGGGGGCGAGCGCGCCGCGCCGGAAGGCTTCGCCGACGGCTTCTTCGTCCAGCCGACGGTCTTCGCCGAGGTCACCGACACGATGCGGATCGCGCGCGAGGAAATCTTCGGGCCGGTGATGTGCGTCCTCGGCTTCGTCGAGGAGGAGGAAGTGATCGCCCGGGCCAATGCGACCGATTTCGGGCTCGCGGCCGGCGTCTTCACCAGCGACCTCGCGCGGGCGCACCGGGTGGTCGCGCGGCTCCGCGCCGGCACGACCTGGATCAACGCCTACAACCTCACCCCGGTCGAGGCGCCGTTCGGCGGGGTCAAGGCCTCCGGCCTCGGGCGCGAGAACGGCCACGCCGCGCTCGACCATTACAGCCAGCTCAAATCCGTCTATGTCGGCCTCGGACCGGTCGAGGCGCCGTTCTGATGGAGGCCGATTTCGTCATCATCGGCTCCGGCTCCGCCGGGTCCGCGATGGCCTATCGCCTGGGCGAGGACGGCAAGCATTCCGTGCTGGTGCTGGAATATGGCGGCACCGACTATGGTCCCTTCATCCAGATGCCGGCGGCGCTCAGCTATCCGATGAACATGGCCCGTTACGACTGGGGCTTTCATACCGAGCCGGAACCCAATCTCGGCGGGCGGGTGCTGGCGACGCCGCGCGGCAAGGTGCTGGGCGGGTCGTCCTCGATCAACGGCATGGTCTATGTGCGCGGCCATCCGCGGGATTTCGACCATTGGGCCGAGATGGGCGCCACCGGTTGGTCCGGCGCCGACGTGCTGCCCTATTTCAAGCGCATGGAGAGCTGGCACGGCGGGCATTCCGACTGGCGCGGCTCTACCGGGCCGCTGCATGTCACGCGCGGGCCGCGGATCAATCCGCTCTACCATTCCTTCGTCGAGGCCGGCGCGCAGGCGGGGTTCGAGCTGACCTACGACTATAATGGTGCGAAGCAGGAAGGCTTCGGGCCGATGGAGCAGACCGTCTGGCGCGGGCGCCGCTGGTCCGCCGCCAACGCCTATCTCCGGCCGGCGATGCGGCGGGGCAATGTGCGCGTGCTGCGCTGCCATGCCGAGCGCGTGGTGATCGAGGACGGCCGCGCTGTGGGGGTGGCGATCGCCCGCGGCGAGCGGCGCGAGATCGTCCGGGCGCGGCGCGAGGTGATCGTCGCCGCCTCCTCGATCAATTCGCCGAAGCTCCTGATGCTGTCCGGCATCGGCCCGGCGGCGCATCTCGCCGAGCACGGCATCCCGGTGCTGGCCGACCGGCCGGGGGTCGGGTCGAACCTGCAGGACCACCTGGAGCTCTATATCCAGATGAAGAGCCTGAAGCCGGTCACGCTCTATCGCGTGTATAATTACCCGGCGATGGCGCGGATCGGGGCGCAGTGGCTCTTGGCCAAGGCCGGGCTCGGGACATCGAACCAGTTCGAATCGGCGGCCTTCGTCCGTTCGGCGCCGGGGGTCGACTATCCCGACATCCAGTTCCACTTCCTGCCGCTCGCCGTGCGCTACGACGGCAAGTCCGCTGTCCGGGGGCACGGGTTTCAGGCGCATGTCGGACCGATGCGCTCGCCCTCGCGCGGGACGGTACGGCTCGCCTCGGCGCGACCGATGGAGCCGCCGCGCATCCTGTTCAACTACATGTCGCACGAACAGGACTGGATCGACTTCCGCCATTGCGTCCGCCTCGCGCGGGAGATCTTCGCCCAGCCGGCCTTCGCGCCTTATTCCGGCGACGAGATCCAGCCGGGCGCGGCCGCGCGGAGCGACGACGAAATCGACGATTTCATCCGCCAGCACGCCGAGAGCGCCTATCACCCTTGCGGCACCGCGCGCATGGGGCGGGCCGACGATCCGATGGCGGTGGTCGATCCCGAATGCCGGGTGATCGGCGTCGATCGGCTGAGGCTCGCCGACAGTTCGGTCTTCCCTCGGGTGACCAACGGCAATCTCAACGCGCCGTCGATCATGGTCGGCGAAAAGGCGGCGGATCATATCCTCGGCCGCGCGCCGCTCGCCCCGATGAACGACGCGCCCTGGATCAATCCGCGCTGGCGGGAAAGCGACCGCTGAGCGGAACCAATCGCCCCGACGCGCATTCTGCGAGGGGCGTGGCGCGGCGGGAGGCCAGATTGCAAGCACCAGAGGCCGCGCGCGGTCCAGACATTCGCGTCATCTTGAACGCAGGTTCCGGCAAGCAGCGCGGCGAGGAACGCGCGGCCGAGCTCCGGGCGATCTTGGATCGCTGGCCCGGCCGTTTCGACATATGCCTCGTCAAGTCCGGCCACCGGATCGAGCCCGAGGCACGCCGCGCGGTGGATGAAGGCTTTGCCACCGTGGTCGCGGCCGGCGGCGACGGTACGATCTGCGCGGTCGCCAGCGCGGTCGCCGGCAGCGAGGCGCGCATGGGTGTGCTGTCGCAGGGCACCTTCAATTACTTCTCCCGCTCGCTCGGCCTGCCGGAGGCGCTGGAAGACGCCGTCGCCGTTCTGGTCGAAGGCGAGGAGCGCGCGATCGACGTCGGCGAGGTGAACGGCCGGGTCTTTCTCAACAATGCGAGCCTCGGCGCCTATGCCTCGATCCTGGAACAGCGCGAGGATATTTATCGCCGCTGGGGCCGCAGCCGGGCGGCGGCCTTCTGGTCGGTGATCCTGACACTTGCCCGCTTTCGCCATCCGATGGTGCTGAGGGTGACGGTCGATGGCGAGGTGCTGCGCGCCCGCACCCCGCTCGCCTTCGTCGCCAACAACGCCTACCAGCTCGAGCAATTCCAGCTCGACGGCGCGGAGTGTGTGCGCGGCGGCCAGTTCGCCTTGTTTCTCGCCCCCGACAGCACGCGCGTCCAGCTCATCACCTTCGCGGGCCGCCTCGCCCTGCGCCGGATGGTGGCCGACCGCGATTTCCAGCTCTATTGCGGGCGGGAGATCCTGGTCGAGACGTCGCGCTCGACGCAGCTCGTCGCCCGCGACGGCGAGCGCGAGCGGATGGCCGCGCCGTTCCGCTTTCACGTCCGACATCGCGACCTGCGCGTCCTGGTGCCCGCCGGGATGCCCTGATGCGCCGCCTGATCCACCTGTCCGACCTGCATTTCGGCCGCGACCGGCCGGAACTGCTGGAACCGCTGCTGGAGGCGGTGAACGGCCTCGGCGCCGATCTGGTGGCGATCTCGGGCGACCTGACGCAGCGGGCGCGCGATCGGCAATTCGCCGAGGCGAAGGATTTCATCGACCGGCTGAACGCGCCGACGCTGGTGGTGCCGGGCAATCACGACGTGCCGCTCGACAATATCCTTGTCCGGCTTCTCAACCCCTGGGGACGCTATCGCCGCTTCATCGGGCGCGATCTGGAGCCGGAATTCCGCGACGATGAAATCACCGTGATCGGCGTCAATACGGTCAATCCGCTCAGCTGGCAGCGGGGACGGATCGCGCGCCGCGCGCTCGGCCGGGTTTGCGACGCGTTTCGCGACGAGCCGGAAGGCCGGACGCGGATCGTCGTCGTGCATCATCCGCTGGAGCAGGAGCCGGAGGTGCGCAAGGAGCTGATGCGCGGTGCCCGCCGGGCGGTCGACGCGCTGGCGGCCTGCGGCGCCGATATCGTGCTCTGCGGCCATCTCCACAGCTGGCGCGCGCAGTCCTTCGCCGAGCGGGCTGGACGGTTGGGCGTGATCCAGGTGCAGGCCGGGACCGGCCTCTCCAACCGGCTGCGGGGCGAGGAGAACGACTTCAACCTGCTGATCCTCGACGGCGGCGAAGCGCGCGTCGAACGCTATGTCGCGGGCGAGGGAGCTTGCTTCACGCGCGCGGCGGTGGCCCGGTTCCGGTCCGATGACCGCGGCTGGGCGTCCACTGGCTGACGACCGGCTGATGGCGGAGCCCTTGCCTCGGTTCGGACGCTCGCCTACATCCCGGCGATGAAAAATCCGCTGCGCCGCTTCCTTCACCGCGACTTCGTCTCCGTGCTCCGGCTGGAGGGCGTGATCGGCGGCGGCGCGCGCCTTGGCGGCGGCAACCTGACGGACGCCGGGCTGGCGCCGCTGATAGAGAGCGCCTTTGGCAAGGGCAAGCCGAAGGCCGTGGCGCTGGTGCTGAATTCGCCCGGCGGCAGCCCGGCGCAATCGAGCTTGATCGCGGCCCGGATCCGCCGGCTGGCCGACGAGAAGAAAATCCCGGTCCATGCCTTCGTCGAGGATGTCGCGGCTTCCGGCGGCTATTGGCTCGCCACGGCCGCCGACCGGATCCATGTCGATCCGAACAGCATCATCGGCTCGATCGGGGTGATTTCCGCCTCCTTCGGCTTCCCCGAATTTCTGAGCAGGCAGGGGATCGAGCGGCGGGTGCACACCGCCGGCGAGGACAAGAGCCTGCTCGATCCGTTCCGGCCCGAGCGGCCCGAGGACGTCGCCCGGCTCAAGGATCTGCAGGCGCTCATCCATCGCAATTTCATCGAGCAGGTGACCGCCCGGCGCGGCGCCCGCCTGATCGGCGACAAGCTCTTCACCGGTGATATCTGGGTCGGGCAGGCCGGGGTCGATGTCGGGCTGGCCGATGGCATCGGGCATCTCGTTCCGGTGATGCGCGGCCTCTATGGCGAGGACGTGCGGTTCCGCGCGATCAGCCGGCGGCGGCCGCTGATCCGCCTGCTGGGCCTGCCCGGGGTGCGCGAGGTGATCGGCGCGGTCGAGGAGCGCGCGCTCTGGGCGCGCTTCGGCCTTGGAGCGCCGTGATGGCGAAAGCGCTGCTTCTCCTCGTCCTCGTCGGGCTGCTCGTCGTGATGGCCGGCCGCTGGCTGCGCGATGCTTTGCCCGGCAAGCCGGGCGGGCGGGCTATCGAGACGGCGGCGAAATGCCCGCGTTGCGGCGCCTACCGGATCGACGGCCAGCCCTGCGCCACGCCGGGCTGCGACGGCTGACGATGCGCGGAGGCGTCGAGACGGGATCGGGCGGGGCCGGGGCGGCGTTGGTCACCGGCGCGGCGCGGCGGCTCGGCCGGGCCATGGCGCTCGACCTCGCGGCGCGCGGGCTCGATGTCGCGATCCATTGCCACGCGGCGCGGGACGAGGCCGAGGCGGTCGCCGAGGAGGCGCGCGCCTTCGGGGTGCGGGCGGCCGTGGTCGCGGCCGACCTGCTCGACCGCGCCGAAACGGCGGCGCTGGTGCCGGCGGCGGCGGCGGCGTTGGGCCAGCCGCTGACCGTGCTCGTCAACAATGCGTCGATCTTCGAGCATGACACGATCGCCAGCGCGACGTGGGAGAGCTGGGACCGGCATATCGGCTCGAACCTGCGCGCGCCGTTCGAACTGACCCAGGCCTTCGCGGCGCAGGCGCCGGAGGCGGGGCGCGACGCGGCGGGCGAGCCGCTGGCCCGGGCCTGCGTGGTCAATATGATCGACCAGCGCGTGCGCAAGCTGACGCCGGAGTTTGCGACCTATACGATTGCAAAAGCCGCGCTCTGGGTCTTCACGCGGACGGCGGCGCAGGGGCTGGCACCGCATGTTCGCGTAAACGGAATCGGACCCGGGCCAACTCTGATCGGGGAACGGCAGTCACCGGGCCATTTCGCCAACCAGCGGGCACGCACCGTGCTCGGCCGGGGTGCGAACGCCGCGGAGATTTGCGCGGCGCTGCGCTATCTGCTCGACGCGCCCGGCGTGACCGGCCAGCTTATCTGCGTGGACGGCGGACAACATCTCGGCTGGGCAACTCCCGATGTGCTGGGCGTGGAGTAGGAAAGCGGGCAATCGCGCCGGAATTGGCCGCGCCTCGCTTGACTTTTCCACGCCGCGGGCGGCGTCACAAATCCGTGTCGATTCTGTCAACGATTCCAGAATTTTATAGCCGAGGTCCGCAAAGGTAGTGCAAAAACAGCGGCTTACAAATCTGCGCAGAAAATGGGCAAACATGAAAACAGGCTTAATTCGCTGGGGAAATCCGCCGGCCGCCAAACTTGCCAACAGAGTTATGCACAGATTCTGTGGGCAGCTTTGCCCTTGAAAATCCGACCCGAAACAGGCAGCGCCAACAAGAATCATCTTCTGATTGAGTGACCGAGATGAGCGACGAAACCGAGGACCGCGCACATGCCTTCGACGAGGACGGTCGGCCGGCGGCGGGCCCGCGCGCGGGTCACGCGGTCATCCGCGACTATTGGCAGAGGCTCGACGACCGCCCGGGCGTCTATCGCATGCTCGATGCGAAGGGCGAGGTGCTTTATGTCGGCAAGGCCGGAAACCTGCGCAAGCGCGTCGCGGCCTATACCAAACCCATCGGGCCGAATTCCCGCATAGGGCGAATGATCGCCCTCACCTCGTCGATGATGTTCCTGACCACCGAGACCGAGGTCGAGGCGCTGTTGCTGGAGCAGAATCTCATCAAGCAGCTGAAGCCGCGCTATAACGTGCTGCTGCGCGACGACAAGAGCTTTCCGAACATCCTCGTCGCCGACGACCACCCGTTTCCGCAGATCAAGAAGCATCGCGGGCTGCGCAAGGAGCCCGGGCGTTATTTCGGGCCCTTCGCCTCGGCGGGCAGCGTCAACCGGACGCTGAACCAGCTGCAGAAGGCATTCCTGCTGCGCAACTGCTCGGATTCGATGTTCGAGAGCCGCACCCGGCCGTGCCTGCTCTACCAGATCAAGCGGTGCAGCGCGCCCTGTGTCGGCCAGATCGACGCGGCCGGCTATCACGCGCTTGTCGAGGACGCGGTGCTGTTTCTGTCGGGCAAATCGACCCGGGTGCAGGAGCAACTCGCCGCCGCGATGGCCGAGGCGAGCGCGGCGATGGAGTTCGAGCGCGCCGCCGCGCTGCGCGACCGGATCCGCGCGCTGACGGCGGTGCAGGCGAACCAAGGCATCAATCCCGAGGGCGTGGAGGAAGCGGACGTCGTCGCCCTGCATCAGGAGAGCGGCCATGCCTGTGTGCAGGTCTTCTTCATCCGCGCGCATCAGAACTGGGGCAACCGGGCCTATTTCCCGCGCACCGGCTCAGGCGCCGAGCCCGGGGAGATCCTCGAAGCCTTTCTCGGGCAGTTCTACGACAACAAGCCGCCGGCGCGGCTGATCCTGCTCAGCGACGCGCCGGACAATCCCGGCCTTATGGGCGAGGCGCTGACCGCGCGGCTCGGGCGCAAGGTCGAGCTCGCGGTGCCGGCGCGGGGCGAGAAGGCACGGCTTGTCGCGCAGGCCGCGCGCAACGCCCGAGAAGCCCTGGCCCGGCGCATGGCGGAGAGCGCGAGCCAGACCGCGCTGCTCGAAGGGCTGGCGGAGGCGTTCGGCCTCGACGGCCCGCCCGCGCGGATCGAGGTCTATGACAACAGCCACATCATGGGCACCAACGCCGTCGGCGGCATGATCGTGGCCGGGCCGGACGGGTTCCTGAAATCGCAATATCGCAAGTTCAACATCCGCTCGACCGACCTCACCCCCGGCGATGATTTCGGCATGATGCGCGAGGTGCTGACCCGGCGCTTCGCCCGGCTGGTGAAGGAGGACCCGGACCGCGAGAGCGATGCCTGGCCGGACCTTGTGCTGATCGACGGCGGCGCCGGTCAGGTCTCGGCGGCGGCGGCGGCGCTGGAGGAGCTCGGCATCGAGGATGTCGAGATCATCGGCGTCGCCAAGGGCATCGACCGCGACGCCGGCAAGGAAGAGTTCCACCGCCCCGGCCAGCCGCCGCGCGCGCTCGGCCATCGCGATCCGGTGCTCTATTTCACGCAGCGTTTGCGCGACGAGGCGCATCGCTTCGCCATTGGCGCCCATCGGGCCAAGCGCGCCGCCCAGACCCGCGCCACGCCGCTCGACGAGGTGCCGGGCGTCGGCGCCGCCCGCAAGCGCGCTCTGCTCGCGCATTTCGGCTCGGCCAAGGCGGTGGCGCGGGCCGGTCTCTCGGACCTGCGCGCGGCCCCCGGCATCTCGGACGCGCTGGCCGAGCAGATCCATGGCTTCTTCCATGGCGAGAGCTAAAGGACTACATATGTCCGTGGGACCTCCGGACCCGGGCTTGGATGCGAGCAATGCGCTGGAACATACCGAACATTCTGACGGTGACCCGCCTGATCGCCGCGCCGGGCGTGGCGCTCGCCTATGTCATCTTCGACCGTCCGGCCGCCGATTGGGTCGCCATTTCGCTCTTCATCCTCGCCGCGCTGACCGACTATATCGACGGCAATCTGGCGCGCGCCTGGGGGCAGGAATCCAATTTCGGCCGCATGCTGGACCCGATCGCCGACAAGGCGATGGTGGTGATCGCGCTGTCGGTGATCGTCGGCCTGTCGGGCATCAATTCGCTGATCCTGATCCCGGTCGCCTTCATCCTCCTGCGCGAGGTCTTCGTCTCGGGGCTGCGCGAGTTCCTCGGCGCCAAGGCCGGCAAGCTCAAGGTGACCAACCTCGCCAAGTGGAAGACGACGGCGCAGATGGTGGCGATCCCTACCCTGCTGCTGGCCGGCGTGTTCGAATATGACCGGCGCAACGGTCACTTCTGGGTGAGTTCCTGGTTCCACGATTGGCTCGGCTGGCTGCTCGAGAACGGCGGGCTGGTGCTGATCTGGGTCGCCGGCCTGCTGACCGTGCTGACCGGGCTCGACTATCTGATGAAGGCGCTGCCGTTCCTGCGGGACCGCAACCGGTGACCCTGCGCGTGCTCTATTTCGCCTGGCTGCGCGAAAGGATCGGCGAACCGGCGGAAACGGTGGAGACCGGCGCGGCGACCGTGGCCGATCTGGTGGAGGAGTTGCGCGGGCGCGAGCCGCGTTACGCGCTGGCCTTTTCCGACATGACGGCGGTTCGGGTGGCGCTGGATCAGGAGCTGGCCGATCTCGCCGCGCCGCTGGCCGGCGTGGGCGAGGTGGCATTCTTCCCGCCGATGACCGGTGGCTGACATGGCGGGCGGCTGACATGGCCGCGCGGGTGCAGCGCGCCGATTTCGACATCGGCGCCGAGCTGGCGGCCTTGCGGGCAGGGCGCCACGACATCGGCGCGCTGGTCAGCTTCACCGGCCTCGTGCGCGACCTCGGCGAGGGGGCGCTGCGCGAAATGGAGCTGGAGCATTACCCGGCGATGACCGAGAAGGCCCTGGCGGCGATCGAGGCCGAGGCGCTGGCCCGCTGGCCGCTGCGGGCCAGCCTGATCCTGCACCGGTTCGGGCCGCTGGCGCCGGGCGAGCAGATCATGATGGTGGCGACCGCCGCCGCCCACCGCGCAGAGGCCTTCGCGGCGGCCGAATTCCTGATGGACTATCTGAAATCCCGCGCCCCCTTCTGGAAGAAGGAGACGACGGCGGCCGGCGGCGTCTGGGTCGATGCGCGAGAGGCCGACGAAGCCGCCCTCGCGCGCTGGCGCCGCGGCGACGCCTGAGGCGGCGTCAGGCGCCCGTCACGCGCCAGATCACGTCGCCGACATCGTCCGCCACGAGCAGCCCGCCGCCGGGCGCGAGGATGACGCCGACCGGCCGGCCGTAGGAGGCTTTCTCGTCCGGAGACAGGAACCCGGTCAGGATGTCGCGCGGCGGACCGGCGGGACGACCGTTCTCGAAAGGAACGAAGGTCACCCGGTAGCCGGAGAGATTGGCGCGGTTCCAGGATCCGTGCTGGCCGATCACCATGCCATCCGGAAAGCCGGGCAGGGTGCCGGCCGGCATCCAGCAGAGGCCGAGGGACGCGGTATGCCCGCCGAGCGCGTAATCCGGTGTCAGCGCCGTCGCCACCAGCGCCGGATTTTGGGGTACGCGATCGTCGACCGTCCGGCCCCAGTAGCAATAGGGCCAGCCGTAGAACCCGCCGTCGCGAACCGAGGTAAGATAGTCGGGCGGCGTCTCGTCGCCGAGGCCGTCGCGCTCGTTCACCACGGTCCAGAGCGCGCCGGTCACCGGCTCCCACGCAAGGCCGACCGGATTGCGCAGGCCGGACGCGAAGATGCGCGTGGCCCCGGCGGCGAGGTCCAGCTCGTAGATCGCCGCGCGCCCTTCCTCCGCCTCGAAGCCCTTGTCCGCGATATTGCTGAGCGATCCGACGCCGACATAGAGCCTTGCGCCGTCCGGGCTCGGCAGGATGCTGCGGGTCCAATGGCCGCCGGGCTTGAAGTCGCAGAACTTGCGTCCCGGGCCGGTGATACGCGTCGCGCCGGGCTGATAGTCGAAAGCGACGACGCCATCGGTATTGCCGACATAGAAGGTCCCGCCGACCAGCGCCATGCCGAAGGGCTGGTTCTGCCTGTCGAGGAAGGTCTCGCGCGTTTCGGCCACGCCGTCGCCGTCGGCGTCGCGCAAAAGCGTGATCCGGTTCGGGCTTGTCCCCACCGCCGCCGCGCGCCGCATGGTGCTGAACATCGCATAGTCGAAGGCGCTTCGGATCGCCCCGGCCTCCTGCAGCGCCTCGGCGGCGAGGACGTCGCCGTTCGGCAGGGCGTGGAGCCAGCGCGGATGCTTGAGGCCGGCGGCGAAGGCGTTGACCGCGAGCCCGGGCGCCGGCGTCGGCGTGGTCCCGCCCGACCAGCCGCGCGCGGTCGGCATCTTCAGCGTCGGCACGCGCTGCGGCCGCGCGACCGGGATCGCCGGCGCGGCCCCGACGGCCGGCGTCTCGGTGTCGCGGCCCCAGCGGCGCATCAGGATCGCGGCGGCGCCGATCATGGCGACGAGACGGGCGAAAAGCGCGGACATGGGCGGGTATCCTTGTTCCGGGGCGGCTCTCCTGGCGCCGCAAGCTAGCCGAGGCGCGGACGGAGTCAAATGGCGCCCGCGTCCAGAGGACGCCCGCAAGCCTCCATCGCTCTTTATAAAGGATTCACCGCTACCTTGGGCCGCGCGTCCCCCGGGGGGCGCGACTCCCCGAGACATTCAACGACGATCGCCCCGCCAGGGCGTCCCCCTTTGGGGGCGGTCCGGAGGCAGACGCATGAAGCGGATCGTCATCTGCTGCGACGGAACCTGGAAACGGCTCGACGAGCTCTATCCGACCAATGTGGTGCGCATCGCGCAGGCGGTGAGCCCGGTGGGCCGGGATGGCGTGCCGCAGGTGGTCTACCATCTCGACGGCGTCGGTTCCGGCCGCGGCACCGGGCGGCTCGCCCGGGGCATCGACCGCGCGCTCGGCGGCATGTTCGGCCAGGGCCTGATGTCGACGGTCGAGGAAGCCTATCGCTTCCTGATCTTCAACCACGCGCCGGGCGACGAAATCTATCTCTTCGGCTTCTCGCGCGGCGCCTACATGGCGCGCAGCCTGGCCGGGCTTATCCGCAACTGCGGCATCCTCGCGCGCGGCAACGCCGCGCTGATCTCGAAGGCTCTGGCGATGTATCAGGCGCGGGACGAGCGGGCGCATCCCGACAGCGTCGAGGCCTGCGCCTTTCGCGCGCGCCACGGTCAGCCGGTCTGGACCAGCCCCGCCGATGCGATGTGGCGCAAGCGGCTGCACGGGACGCCGGGCGCGCGGCTCGACCTGCGCTATCTCGGGGTGTGGGACACGGTCGGCGCGCTGGGCGTGCCGCGCGATCTGCGCCTCGCGCCGCTCCTTAACCGGTCGCTGCGCTTTCATGACACGCGGCTGTCCAAGGGCGTCGCCGCGGCGCGGCACGCCGTCGCGATCGACGAGCGTCGGCGGAGCTTTCCGCCGACGCTCTGGGACAATCTCGATGCGCTGAACGCCGAGGTGGGCGAGGCGCGCTATCTGCAGCGCTGGTTCCCGGGCGATCACGGCTCGGTCGGCGGCGGCGGCGAGGTGACGGCGCTGTCGCACGACGCCTTGCTCTGGATCGCCGAGGGCGCGGCGGGGGTCGGCCTCGGGCTCGACGACGCGGCGATGGAGGGCTGGCGGCGCGGACGCGACTGCATGGGCCCGTTGCGGGCCACGCGGCGGGACGCGAGCCTCGTCGACAGGGCGCTGGCGCTGGCGCCGGCGGACCGGCGCGGCCCGGGAG
>JBGAJI010000068.1:0-17190 GCA_044225035.1 Amaricoccus sp.
GCGCTCGCCCATGGCGCCGGCCTCGCGGCGGGCGAACCGGCGGGCGACACGATCGTGCTCCGCGACCTGCTGGCTTCCGTCCGCGGCGATCTCTGCTCGGTCCGAACCCTGATCGCCCGGGCCGAGGCGCGGCATCCCGGCGCCTTCGCCGGCTGTTTCGCCGGGGACGAGGGCCGATGGACCGGCGCGCTCAGCGTCTGGCTGACCGAGGCGCTGCGCGCGGCGAAACTCGACGAAAGCCTCGCCGACGGGCTGGCGAAAAACCCGCCGCTGACCCTCTTCCTGATGATGGAGGCCGAGGCGGATACCGATGGCCAGACGCTCGGCGCGCTCGGCTCGATCATCATGGGCGAGACCCTGTCGGCCGCGCTGCCCGACGCCGTCGCCGACCCGGCCGTCGCGGAAGCACGCGCGCTGATCTTCCAGGGCCCGGCGCCGACGACGATGGCCGAGCTCATCCGCTTCCTGCAGCGCCACTACAAGTTCGCGGAAGGCGCCAGACTGCATGCCAAGGACCCACAGGCCCCGGCGCCCGCCGCGGCTGCGAAATCCAGAACCGGAGAGACCAGAATGTTCGACACGAATCCTGCGTCCAGTTCCGCGCAGAAGCCCATTCCCCGCATCGAAGTGGCCGACTTCATCGAAATGGGCCGGCTGATCGCGCAATGGAGCGTCGACAAGGCGACCCGGCCGCGCGACGTCGCCGAGCTGAAGGATCAGCTGGAAGGCATCGCCACCGTTCCCGAGCGGATCAAGAACCTCGTCTTCGTCCAGAGCGAGCTTGACACCCTCATCCTGCGCCTGCCGGTCAAGGAGATGCTCGAGGAGAGCCTCGACCGCATGTCCGACCCGGAGGCGCCGGCGGGCCAGTATCCCCTGCCGCCGTTCTATTCCGATCACTATCGCCCGGGCTTCGGTCCGGTCATGTCGCCGCTCGACCTGCTGCTCGCGCGGGTCGGCGACTATACCATCGCCCAGTGCCGCTAAGTCGGGGCAGGGTCGGGACGAAGGCGCGGGTGGCGGGGATGCCGGTATCCCATCTCCCCCGCCCGCGCCGGGTGGCCTGACCCCGCCTTGACGCCACCGGGGCGGGACGTCCTCCCGCCCATGGGCTCCGCCGCAGACCGATCGCGTCCGGTTTGCTTTCTCCCTGACCCAGACTGGCGGCTGGTTATCCAGCCGCCTTTTTTGTCTCGATCAGCGCCTGGTTCAGCCGCTTGCGCAGCTCGGCCCGCACGTCTTCGCCGCGGATCGGGAAGCAGCCCATGAACCAGTCGATCACATCCTCGTCCCGCGGGTTCGGCGCCCCGACCCAGTCGCCCCGCGCGAGGCCGAGGAAGGTCGCCATCGACCGCCCGGCCGCCTCGCGCTCGCCCATGGCGATCTGGCTGGCCGCCGCCCAGGCCGGCAGGTTGATGATCGCATCCCCCGCGACCTCGGCCGCGCCCACCGCCGCCTCGTATTCGCCGCAGAGATGCAGCGCCACGGCGATATAACCCTGCGCGGCGCGGGAATAGCGCATGCCGAAGGCCCGCGCCTGCGCCACCAGCCCGCGGCTGAGCTCGAGCTCGCCCGCGAAGGCGAAGCCCAGCGCCGCCGAGATGATGGTCCAGGGATCGTTCTCGTTGAGGTCGAGCGCCAGATCGAGGTGACTCAACGCCGCCGAATGCGCCCGCGAGATCGCATGCGCCCAGGAGCGCGACAGATGCGTCCGGCTGTCCAGCGGATCGAGCATCACGGCCCGCGAGGTCAGGCGCAGCGATTCCTCCACCACCTCCGCGCGCCGCCGCCGCCCGGGAAAGATGATCGGCCCGGAATTGAGGATCTGCGCCAGCGCCACCATCGCGGGGGCGAAGGTCGGCGTCGTCTCGATCAGGTCGCGCAGGATGCGCTCGGCCCGCATCTCGTCCTCGGACCGCCATTCGCCCATCAGCGCCTGCGCCTGCATCCACAATTCGTACTTGCGGCCCATCGGCGTCGACAATTCGCGCGTGCTCTGCTGCCGCGCCACCGACAGATGCACATTGAGCGCGACCGCGAGATTGCGCAAAGCCGTGCGATGCAGCACCGCCATGCCGTCGAGCGTCGCTGCGTAGCGTTCGGCCCAAACACAGCGGCTGTCGCTCTGATCGACCAGCATCATGGCGACCACGATGCCGTCGTCCCGCACATGCAGGGTGATGCGCAGGAAATAGGCGCGATAGGTCGGCGGCGTCGCCCCGCCATTCTCGCCGTCGATGACCAGCCAGTCGCGAAAGCGCGACAACGCCGCGATCATCTCGTCGCGGAAGATCGAGCCGAAATAGGCATAATCGCTCGGCAGCTGCGCCTGCCCTTGCGTGCGCTCGACCACGATGGCGATCGGCGCCAGCAGATCCTCCACCGCCACCGGCGGCGGCGCGGGTTGCGGAGTGCCCTGCTTGATCGCCACATAGAGCGTCTGCGTCTGTTCCGAAGGCTCGACATCCAGCTCGTCGTCCAGCACCTGCCACAGCCGCTCATAGACGCGCATCGCCTGCGCGGTGTCGCCGCGCGCCATATGCGCCTGCATCGCGGCGCGGGCGGCGGCCTCGTGCGTCGGATCGGTACGCAATAACGATTCCGCCAGCGCCAGACGCCGGCCATCGTCGGTCGCGGCGATCAGCGACGCCTCCAGCCGGGCCAGCAGCTGCGCGCCCAGCCGCTCGCGCTGCACCGCGAGCCAGAGGTTGAAATCCGCGTCGAGATCGTCGAGATCGGCGAAGAGCCGCCCGAGGTCAGGACCGTCGGCATGCGGCGAGGTCGCCGGGTCGCCGGCCTCCGCCGCCTCGATCGCATCGAGTATATCGACCCGCACCGGCCGGGTCAGGCGGATGATGTTGCGGTCCGCCTCCACCAGATCCTCCGCCGGCCCGAGATCGAGCTTCAGCCGCCGCAGCGTCTGGCGCAGCGCGGCGCGGCCATGCTCGCCCCCGGAATCGCTCCAGAGCAAGGCCGCGATCCGCTCGCGGCTCTCCGAGGCGGTGGATTGCAGCGCGAGATAGGTCAGGATCGCCAGCGACTTGCGGCTGGACAGCGTCAGCTCGCGGCCGTCCAGCAACAGCCGCATGGTCCCGGCGGTGGCCAGGAAGATCGCGCGGGGCGGGTTCTCGGCGTTCACATCAGCTCCGCCATTTCACCGGGGGCGCCGGGCACGGCCCGCGCCCCGCCGCCCGGCATGGGCCGCAGGCTCGGCACGAACACCTTCGCGACGCGGAGCTGCGCGGCAGGAGGACAGTCCAGATCGGCGACCGTGACCTCGTGGCCGAGCGTGGCGAGATGCGCCGTCAGGTCGTCGAGCCCGGCGAAGGACGCGCCTTCGCCGCTGGCCGCCGCCGGCAGCGGCGAAAAGGCCGCGAAACCATCCGGATCGAGCGCGGCCCGGCGCAAGGGTCCGGCGTCTCCATCGGTCTCGCGGCCATGCGACTGCCGATGCCGCGCCAGTTCCAGCGCCATTTCCATCTGCAAAAGCTCGATGATCGCGCCCTGCGCCGCGGCCCGCGGGCAAAGCGCCGCCTTCAGGCCCAAGGCGAGGCCGCCGCCGCCCGCGTCGCGCGACAGGGCGCAGACCACGGGGATGCCGGCCGGCGAGGCAAGGTCGAGAAAGGTCGTCGGCCGCCCGGGCGCCACCGCGCCGCTCCGCATCCGGGCGAGGTCGGCGGCGGCCGGGGCGGTCGGCACCACGTCGAGCGCCCGCGGCCGCCGGCCCTCCATCCACCAGGCGAAGGCCGCGTCCCGCTCGACCAGCTCCAGCAGGCCGGACAGCCGCGCCGCCGCCGCGTCCGGCCCGGCGGCGAGCCCGAGGCTCCGCGCCGGCGCATCCGTCCCGCGCTCCGCCTCGAGGCTGGTGTCGAAATGGATCGCCGAGGCCGGCACCGCCATCCGCCGCCCGCGGGTCAGGTTGACCGCCGCGACGCGCGCCGCGGTTCCGGCCGCCGTCCAGATCCGGTCGATGGCCGGGTCCGCCGGTCCTTCTGCGAGATCCGGCTCGGCCAGTTGCGCCAGCACCTCCGCCGCCTCGCCGGCCAGCCGGCCCGCCGCCTCGGTCAGGTCGCGCCCGCCGCCGCCGACCGGCACGCCCCCGCAGGCGCCGCCGAGATAGACGAAACCCGGCGCCGCCGCGTTCGGCAGCGTCATCACCCAGTCGAGCGCCATCAGCGACGGCACGAGCGTCGCGGCCTCGCGCGTGGGCCCCAGCGCCTCGCGCAGTCGGAGAACGCTCCGCGAAAATGCGACAGGGGATGGCGCTGCGAGCGTCATTTCACGGTCCGAATAACTGCCCTGCTGGCTGACGGACTTCTTAACGCGAATTAACCATCAAAGACAGGGCTTTTGTCCGCCTCTGGAAAAAGCATCCATGGTCGCTCGCCGAAATTTCAATCCAACCTGTCCAAGCTTCGGACGTAGATCAGCGATCCGACCAGCACCAGCACGGCGAGGCAGAGGAAGATCGCCGCGTAGCCCGAACTCGGCGCGGCGCCCGCCCGGCCGTCGACCGCGGCGAACAGCCGCCCGCTGGCGATCTGCAACAGCCCGGCGCCGCCGATCCCCATCAGATTGACCAGCGTCACCCCGCGCCCCGCGAAATGGTGCGGGAAGAAGGCGCGTCCATGCGCCATGACCAGCGGAAAGGACGAGCCGAAGAACCCGACCCCGGCGAGCAGCAGCGCCGAACGCGCCGGACTGACCGCCGGCCACAGCGCCAGCAGCCCGAGGCAGAGCGCGACCGCCAGATTGCCGCCGACGATCACCCATTTCCGCGTCCCGAGCAGCCGGTCGAGCGGCCCATAGGCGAAATTGCCGAGCACCATGGCCAGCGCCATCCACAGGGTCAGCACCCCGATCCGCCCATCGCCGAGATCGAAGACATCGGCGAAATAGGGCCCGGCCCACAGCCCCCGGATCCCCGCGGCCGGTCCGTAGCAGACCACGAACATCGGCGCCATCACCCAGAGCGCCGGCTGGCGCAGCAGCGACAGGAACCGCCCCGCCTCCTCCCCGTCCGGCGGCGGCGGCGGCGCCGGATCCCGGATCAGCGCGAGCAGCGCGACGCCGACGGCCAGCGTCGCCGCGCCGACGGCCCAGATCGCCGCGCGCCAGCCGAGCGCGTCCGCCGCCCAGGCCAGCGGCGCCGCCGAGGCGATATTGCCGGCCGAGCCGATGCCGATCAAGAGGCCGGCGAGGCTCGCGAACATCACCGGCGGATAGACCCGCGCGAAGATATAGAGCGCGGCCATCAGCACCGGCGCGCAGCCGATGCCGATCAGCGCCATGGCGAGCACGACTCCCGAGGGCGAGCTCGCCGTGGCGAAGGCCGCCGCCCCGCCCGCGCCGCCGAGGATGAAGAGATAGCCCGCCGTCCGCCTGGGCCCGATCCGGTCGAGCAGCACCCCGACCGGGATCTGCATCGCCGCGAAGACCGCGAACCAGAGGCCGGAGGCCAGCGCCAGATCCTCGGGCGTGGCGCCGAGTTCGCGCTTCAGCGTCGGCGCCAGCACGGCGAGAAAGGCGCGATAGAACTGGCTCAGCACATAACCGAGCACCAGCGCCGCGAAGCCCGCGCGCATCCCCGCCGCCGCGCGCTCCGCGCCGCGCGCCATGGTGTGGCGTGTCATGGTTCCTTCCCCCCGGGATCGCCGTCTAGCGCGGCGCGACGCGATAGTGGTAGGCGCCGGCCTCCGCCATGCCAAGGCCCCGATAGAGCGTCACCGCCGCCGCGTTCGCCTCGCCGACGGCCAGCGCCAGGGTCGGCGCGCCCTCCGACGCGGCCCAGCGGCCGGCGGCGCGCACCAGCCGCGCGCCCATGCCCCGGCGCCGGCTGGCGGGATCGATCACCACCGAATGCAGCATGGCGATACCGCCATGCAGATCGACGAAGGCGCAACCCGCCGACCGGTCGCCGGCGCGCGCCAGCAGCCAGACCTTCGGCGATGGCGCGCGGCCCATCACCGCCCGCCGCCCGCCGCCGATGCCGTTCGCCTCCCAGAGCTCGATCATCCGGGTGAGCGGCGCGGCGCAGCGGATGATGGCCCAGTCCGGCCCCTCGCCGCCCAGTTGGGCCGAAGGCGCGGCGAGGATCAGGTTCGGCCCCTCGACCGCGTAACCCCGTCCGGCCAGCGCCGCGTCCAGCGCCGCCTCGCCCGGCCGGATCAGGAACCGCGGCGCCTGCTCCATGCCGCGCATCCCCGCCTCCGCCGCCTCGATCTCCCGCGCCGCGTCGCCCAGCGCCCCGTCGAGCGTCGCCGACGAGGCCCGACCGCCCCCGCCGCCACCCCGCCGCAGGGTAAAGGGGCCAACCCTCCGGGTCTCGGCCGCCGGCCAGCAGGCGGCAAGGGCTTCGAACATCTCCATGGGGCTCAGCGGACCGACGCTATTGCAACGCGGCGAAAATCGGGCATCGACACCTCCTGCGACCTCGGGCTCCGCCGCGAGACCATCACATTTCCCGCGCCTTGGGTAGGGGAGCGCCGCTACCCCCCCGCCGCCTCGCGCAACTCCTCCAGCCGCAGCCATTCCTCCTCGACCGCCGCCAGCGCCTCCTGCCGCGCGACGAGGGCCGCGCTCGCCTTGGCGAACTTCTCCGGCTCGCGCCCGAACAGCTCCGGGTCGGCCAGAAGCGCCTCGAGCTTGCCGATCTCCGCCGTCACCCGGTCGATCTCGGCGGGCAGCGCCTCCAGCCGATGCGCCTGGGTAAAGCTCAGCTTCCCCGCCGCCCGCGGCGCCGGCTTCTCCGCCACCCGCGCCCGCGACCGCTCCACCGCCGCCGCCACCGGCTCCACCGCCGACAGAGCCCGCTGCGCGCGATAGTCGCTCCAGCCGCCGGCATAGACCACCGCCCGGCCGTCGCCCTCCATCGCGATGGTCGTCGTCGCCACCCGGTCGAGGAAATCGCGGTCGTGGCTGACCAAGAGCACCGTCCCGCCGTAGTCGTCGATCAGCTCCTGCAACAGGTCCAGCGTCTCCACGTCGAGATCATTGGTCGGCTCGTCGAGGATCAGCAGGTTCGAATCCCGCGCCATCAGCCGCGCCAGCAACAGCCGCGCCCGCTCGCCCCCCGACAGCGCGCTCACCGGACCCCGCGCCTGCGCCTCGGCGAACAGGAACTCCTTCAGATAGCCGACCACGTGCCGCGGCTTGCCCCGCACCATCACCTGATCGTTCCGCCCCGAAACCCCCAGGCTCGCATCCCCGGTCAGCGTGTCCCACAGGCTCGCGGCCGGATCGAGCGCCGCCCGGTTCTGGTCGAACACCGCCGGCACCAGATTGACCCCGAGCCGCACCGTGCCCTCGTCCGGCGCCAGCTCCCCGGTCAACAGGTTCAGCAGCGTGGTCTTGCCCACCCCGTTCGGCCCGACCAGCGCCACCCGCTCGCCCCGCTGGATGCGCAGCGAGAAGCCGCGGACGATCTCCCGCCCGCCGAACGCCTTGGCCACGCCCACCGCCTCGACGACCAGCTTGCCCGACCGCGTCGCGCTCTCGAAATCCATCCGCGCCGTGCCCTGCCGCGCGATCTGGCCCCGCCGCTCCTCGCGCATCTCGGCCAGCCGCCGCACCCGCCCCTGGTTGCGCTTGCGCCGCGCCGAGATGCCCTCGACCGCCCAGCGCCCTTCCGCCTTGATGAGCCGGTCGAGCTTGTGCCGCGCCTGATCCTCCTCCTCGAAGGTCCGGTCGCGCCATTCCTCGAAGGCCGAGAAGCCGCGGTCGAGCCGCCTCACCTCGCCCCGATCCACCCACAAAGTCCGGTCGGTCAGATGCCGCAGGAAGGCCCGGTCATGGCTGATGACGACGAACGCCGTCCGCGTCTCGCGCAGCCACTCCTCCAGCCAGGCGATGGCAGAGATATCGAGATGGTTCGTCGGCTCGTCGAGCAGCATCAGGTCCGGCGCCTCCGCGAGGATCCGCGCCAACGCCGCCCGCCGCCGCTCCCCCCCGCTCGCCGCCGCCGGATCGAGGCGTGGGTCGAGCTTCACCCCCTCCATCGCCATCTCGACCCGCCACCCCTCCGCCGGATCGACCCCCTGCCCGGCATAGGCGCCGAGCGTCGCGAACCCCGCGAAATCCGGATCCTGCGCCATATACCCGACGGTCAGCCCCGGCCGAAGAAAGCGCGTCCCATGGTCCGGCTCCACAAGCCCGGCCATCAGCTTCATCAGCGTCGACTTCCCCGACCCGTTCCGCCCCACGAGCGCCACCCGCTCCCCCGGATGCACGGCGAGGCCGACCCCTTCGAACAGCGGCTCCCCACCAAAGGTGAGGCCGATATCGGATAGGGTGAGGATGGGAGGTTCCGCCATGCGTTTCGCCTAAGGGCCGACCTGGGCGGCGTCAAGCCAGCCGTCAAGCCGGGCGCGGCGCCAAGCCGAAGGAACCCCGATCGAACCCCGAAACCGCCCGATCCCACGCCGCGACCCCGCGATTCCCGTTCGGTTGGCCCTGCGACAGGCGTAGCATCGGCGCAACGGCAAGTCTTCGGGGGATGAGCAAGATGACGGCCAGGGAAACGCCTTCGGACAGGATCGTGCGTCTCGGCGCCGCGCGCGTCGATCTCGAAGCGGAGCGGGTCGTCGGGCCGGACGGGCGCGCGGTCACGCTGCGGCCGCAGAGCTTCGCCGTGCTCCGGCTGCTGATCGCCAACACCGGACGGCTCGTCACCAAGGACGCGCTGCAGGAGGCGGTCTGGCCCGGCATCGCCGTGACCGACGACAGCCTCGTCCAGTGCATCGGCGAGATCCGCAAGGCGCTCGGCGACGAGGCGCGTACGCTGGTCGAGACCGTGCCGCGCCGCGGCTATCGCCTCGCCCCAGCCCCCGCGCCCAGACCGGCCCGCGCGGCGACATGGCGCGAGGGGCGGGCGGCCGCCTTCGGCGCTACGCTCGTGCTAATCGGCCTCGGAATAGGCGCCTGGCGCACGATGGGCGCCGACGAAAAGCCGTCGCACACCCCGGTGGTCGCCGTCCTGCCCTTCGACAGCGCGACGGCGGCCGAGGCCTATCTCGGGCCGGGCGTCGCCGAGGACGTCATCTCCATGCTCGCCCGCTCGCCCGATGTCGCGGTGATCGCCCGCGGCTCCTCCTTCGCCTATGGCGACGAACCGCGCGACGTGCGCGAGATCGGCGAGGCGCTCGGCGCCGACTACGTGCTCGAGGGCAGCGTCCGGCAGGAGGGCGACAAGCTCCGCGTCACCGCGCAGCTCGAAGACGCCAAGACCGGCCAGCATGTCTGGGCCGACCGCTTCGACCGCGCGGGCGCGGACCCCTGGGCGGTGGTGGACGAAGTCTCGGGCCGCATCATCACCGCGCTCTCCGGCGAGAAGGGCGAGATCAAGCGCGCGCAATTCCGCGAGGCCTGGGGCAAGGACGCCACCTCGCTCGGCGAATACGACTTCTTCCTGCGCGGCCTCGACGTCTACATGAACGCCGACGGCCCGGAGCAGATCGCCCGCGCCGAGGCGATCTGGGAGGAGGGACTGGAACGCTACCCGGACTCCGCGCTGATCCGCACCAAGCTCGCCTGGGGCCACTGGACGGCGGCCTGGCGCTTCTGGGACGACATGCCCCGCAACTTCGCCGAGGCCGACCGGCTGGTGACCGAGGCGCTGAAGCAAGACAACCTCTCGCCCGAGGTGCAGCGCTCCGCCCACTGGCTGAACGCCTTCGTCCTGATGCAGCGCGGCGACTATTCCGACGGCGTCGTGGAAGCGGAACGCACCGTCGAAATCGCGCCCTACGACGCCCGCGTGCTGCGGCAACTGACCGACGTGCTGATCGCCGACGGCGAATACGACATGGCGCTCGACTGGCTCGCCCGCGGCGAGCCGCGCGAACCGGGCCGCGAGGACGAATACACCCTGCAACGCGCGCTGATCTACCGCCTGACGGGCAAGTACGAAGAATCCCTCGCCGAATACGCCAAGGTCCCCGAGCCGGACGTCTATCCCCGCCTCTCCCACGCGATCACCCTCGTCCAGCTCGGCCGAACCGACGAAGCCCGCGAAGTGGTCAAGGCCGCCCTGATCGAAACCCCCGACTTCACCCAAACCCTCTGGCGCGAAGGCTCTTTCTACAGCGACCCCGCGATCCTGGCCGCCGAGGTGGCGGCGCTGGCCGAGGCGGGGCTTCCCCCGTCGTAACGGTCCTTGGCCGCGGGCGGACTCGTTCCGAAGTGCCGTCTATCCCAAGAGCCGCCCGCGCCCGGCGGCTAGAGAGCCGAAACGGCGAGCGCTACCGCTCCCTAAGTTCGTCGAGTTCCCCGAAGAACCGTTCGAGGTCACGTTGCTTGGATGCCCTTCGCGGAAGTTCTCCCCCAAAAGCATCCCAACCCATCGCGTACTTTTTCAGGCGGAATGTCCCGGCCTCCGACCCGATCGAGAAAAACTTGATGGGCTGCTCTCGTCCTTTGAGCGCACTCATAACCGCATACTCGACAGAGCTTTCGCATCGCAGTCCAAAGATCACTTCTTCAAGCTCAAGCGGGGCATCCTGTAGGCCTCGCGGACCGATGAGCCGCCACTCGCGCTCATATCCCCAACTCTTGGCTTTCCGGAGTAGCACGGCATCATCTACGAGCCGACGAGCATCCTTGTCTCCATCGAGCATCCGCTCGACCAAGCTGATCTTGACGAGTCTGCTCCCGCCGTAGGCGACCTTGTGCACACTTCCCGCATCGTCTTCCTGGACCGAATAGCCTAGGCAGAGGCCCCGATGCTGATCACCATAGTGGCTCCACATCAGCGGACATACTGCCCGCTCCGCGAGCGAAACGATGCCCTTGTCGTACTGTCTGAGAAGCTCTCTTTCGATCCAAGATTCAAGGAGGATTTTGTGCGGGTCAGGAATTTCGTAGTCAGGGTTCGTGGCATCGTACGCGATGTCGGCTATTGTGTCCGCAGCCTGCTTCTGACTGAGCGTTTCGATGCGGCTTACGGTCTTCGGTCCCTGGAAGCGTATCGTCTTGGCCGCTGCCTCCATCTCAGCCTGAACGCGTCTCTCGACAAGTATCCTGACAATCCGCTGCAGGTTCTCGACAGGAAGATCAGCTTCCAGCGTTGGGTTGGTATCGAGAGGATCGTTGAACGTGGTTGGGTCGGCAAAAAACACTCTGTCGGATACCAACATATCGAGCGTCAGGTTGCTGAACGATCTATACTTGTAGAGTTTTCGAGGAACCATCTCAGAGCCGGCTGATTTTCGGATGCATAAGACAAAAAACTTTCAAGTTAAGACCCCAATCGGCCTCGGAGATGGTCCGCCCTTTAACCCTCCGCTAACAAATATGCGCATGGTTTGCATATCATTATCATACGCTTTGCACATCCCGTTTCCCGCGCCTTTTCAGCCCCTTGGCCCCGGATCGCCCATATCGCCGCCGCAAGCGGCTTGCGCAGGTTCCGCGCACCCGTCTAGGCTCGGCGTTAACCGGTCGTTGGGAGTTTCGCCATGTCGCCGTTCAGCGCCCTCCTGCGCGCCACCACGCCGCCGCCGGTGATGGAGGCGCGGCGATGGGTGGCGGAGACGCGGTTTCCGCCGGACCGGCCGCTCCTGAACCTCAGCCAGGCGGCGCCGGTCGATCCGCCGCCGGAGCCGCTGCGCGCCGCGATGGCCGAGATGGTGCTGGCCCAGCCCGATACCCATCTCTACGGGCCTGTCCTCGGCCTGCCGGAACTCCGCGCCGAGATCGCCGGGCGCTGGAGCGCCCAGTATGGCGGGGTGATAAACCCCGGCGACGTGGCGATCACCGCCGGCTGCAACATGGCCTTCTGCGCCGCGCTCGCCACCCTCGCCGAGCCGGGCGATGCCATACTGCTGCCGGTGCCCTGGTATTTCAACCACAAGATGTGGTGCGATACCGTCGGCGTCGAGGCGATCCCGCTGCCCTGCCGGCCCGACATGACGCCGGACCCGGAGACGGCGCGGCGGCTGATGGGGCCGCGGGTGAAGGCGATCGTGCTCATCAGCCCGAACAACCCGACCGGCGCGGAATATCCCGGCGAGCTGGTCGCCGAGTTCGCCCAGATCGCCCGCTCCGCCGGCGCGGCGCTGATGCTCGACGAGACCTACCGCGACTTCGACTCGCGCGAGGGGCGGGCGCATGAGCTCTTCACCGACCCCGACTGGCGCGACGTGCTGATCCATCTCTATTCCTTCTCCAAGGCCTTCCGCCTGACCGGCCACCGGACCGGCGCGATCATCGCCGGCCCGGACCGGCTGGCCGAGGCCGAGAAGTTCCTTGATTCCGTTGCGATTTGCGCCCCGACCCTCGGCCAGAAGGCGGCGACCTGGGGCCTCCGCCACCTCGGTCCCTGGGTCGCCGGCGAGCGGGCCGAGATCCTCCGCCGCCGCGCCGCCATCACCGCCGGCCTCGCCACCCTGCCCGGCTGGCGCCTGCTCGGCTGTGGCGCCTATTTCGCCTATGTCGAGCACCCGTTCGACCTCGCCTCGGACCGTCTCGCCAGATACATGGTCGAGACCCAGTCGCTGCTGACCCTGCCCGGCACCATGTTCGGCCCCGCGGGCGGCGACGGCGGTTTCGCCCGCCAGCTGCGCCTCGCCTTCGCCAACATGGATGTCGCGGGCCTCGGCGAGGTCACCCGCCGGCTCGCCGCGCTCACCGACGATCCCGGCCTGCCGAAGCGGGCCGAGGCGGCCCTTGCCACCCCGCTGGCCAGCGCCTAAAACCGCGCCCTGATCCCACGCGGTCCCCGCGCGGGAGCCATAGGGATGCCCGCTCCGCCATGCTCGATTTCCTGCGCGCCAAACATTCGAGGGTCCTGGTCTGGACCCTGCTCGTGCTGCTGGTCATCGGGCTCGCCGGCTTCGGCATCGGCAACAGCGGCGCCCTGACCAGCGACGACGTGGCGGTGGTCGGCGACCGGACGGTCAGCGAGACGGAATATGCCCGCGCCCTCGACCGCGAGGTGCGGGCGCTGTCCAACCGCCTCGGCCGCGCGCTCCCCATGTCCGAGGCCCGGCAGTACGGCATGGACCGCATGGTGCTCGCGCGCCTCGTCAACGACGCGGCGCTCGACGAAGAGGCGGATCGGCTCGGGCTTTCTGTCGGCGACGGCACGGTCGGCGCGCAGGTGATGACCGTCGGCGCCTTCCGCGGGCCGGATGGCAAGTTCGACCGCCAGACCTACGAAATGGTCTTGCGCAACAACGGCTTGGAGCCCGGAGCCTTCGAGGAGGACCTGCGCCGCGAGACCGCGCGCGAAATGCTGGCGAGCGCGGCGCAGGCCGGCGCGGCGCCGCCCGCGACGGCGGCGGCCACCATCCTCGGCTATCTCGGCGAGCGTCGCGGCTTCGACTGGATCGAGGTCACCCCCGCCGCCCTGCCCGAGCCGGTGCCGGCGCCGACCGAGGATCAGCTGAAGGCGGAATACGACGCGCATAACGACCGCTACACCCGGCCCGAGACGCGCCACGTCACCTATGCCAGCGTCACGCCCGAGGCGCTGGCCGCCAGCGTCGAGGTGCCCGAGGCCGTGCTCCACGCCGCCTCCGACGCCGCTCCCGGCCGGTTCAACTCGCCGGAGCGGCGGGCGCTCGACCGGATCGGCTTTGCCACCGACGCCGACGCGGCGGCGGCGAAGGCCCGGCTCGACGCGGGCGAGATCGACTTCGACGCGCTGGCCGCCGAGCGCGGCCTGACGCCCGACCAGATCGATCTCGGCGAGGTCGCGGCCTCGGCGCTGACGCCCGAGGGGCGCGCGGCGGTGTTCGGCGCGACCGAGCCCGGGGTGATCGGCCCGGTGCCGAGCGCGCTCGGACCCTCGCTCTACCGGATCAACGCCATCCTCGCCGCGTCCAGCACGCCGTTCGAGGCGGCGCGCGACGAGCTGCGCCAGGAGCGCGCGCTGAAGCTCGCCGCCGACAAGATCGCCTCCGACACCGCCTCGATCGAGGATCTGGTGGCCGGCGGCGCGACGCTGGAAGAGCTCGACGCCGAGACCGAGATGACCCTCGCCACCATCGACCTGACGGCGGAAACCATGGATGGCATCGCCGCCGACCCGGCCTTCCGCGACCTCGCGGCCAAGGCGGACGTCGGCGAGACGACGGACGTGGCGCAGCTGGCCGACGGTGGCCTCGTCGCGCTGCGGATCGATGCGATCGACGCGCCGGCGCTGATCCCGCTGGCCGAGGTGCGCGACCGGGTCGCGGCCGACTGGACCGCCGCCGAGACCGGCCGGCGGCTGACCGCGCTGGCGCAGGGTTTCGCCGACGAGGTGCGCGGCGGCGTCTCCTTCGCCGACCTTGCCAGCCGGCTCGGCCTGTCGCCGGCCGCCGCCGCGCCGCAGACCCGAGACGCCGTGACGCCCGGCGTCTCGCCCCAGCTGATGACCGACATCTTCGCGGCCGGGCAGAACGGCCTCGTCACCGCGCCGGACGCCGCTGGGCCCGGGGTGGGAGTGATCCTGGCCCAACTGACCGCGATCGAACCGTTCGACATGGCGGCGGCCGACAACAAGACGATCGTCGACAATACCGAAGGTCAGTTGCGCGGGCAGGTCGCCGAGGACGTGCTGGCGCTCTATACCGCCGCGCTGCGCGACGGGGCGGGCGTCACGCTGCACCAGAACCAGATCGACGCCGTGCTGACCCGCTTTCCGTGAGACCGGAATGACGCTTTTCCCTCCCTTCGAGGCCTTCGCCGAGCGCCATGCCCGGGGCGAGAACCAGCTGGTCTGGACCCGTCTGGTCGCCGATCTCGACACGCCGGTCAGCCTGATGCTGAAGCTGACCGAAGCGCGCAAGGACAGCTTCCTGCTCGAAAGCGTGACCGGTGGCGACGTGCGCGGCCGCTTCTCGATCATGGGGATGAAGCCGGATCTCATCTGGGAATGCCGCGGGACCCGCGCCCGGATCAACCGCTCCGCCCGCTTCGATCCCGAGGGCTGGACGGACGAGACGGCGCCGCCGCTCGACTCGCTGCGCGCGCTGATCGCCGAGAGCCGGATCGACATCCCGGCCGAGCTGCCGCCGATGGCCGCCGGTCTCTTCGGCTTTCTCGGCTATGACATGGTGCGGCTGGTCGAGCATCTGCCAGACGTCAATCCCGACCCGCTCGGCCTGCCCGACGCGCTGATGCTGCGGCCGTCGGTGGTGCTGGTGGTCGATGGGGTGAAGGCCGAGGTGACGGTCATCAGCCCGGCCTGGGCGGCCAGCGGCCTGTCGGCTCGGGCCGCCTATGCCCAGGCGGCGGAACGGGTGATGGACGCGGTGCGCGACCTCGATCGCGCGCCCGCGGCGGCGACCCGCGACCTCGCCGCGGCGCCGCCGCCCGAGGCGCCCGTCTCGAACACCAGCCATGCCGACTATCTCGGGATCGTCGCCCGGGCGAAGGACTACATCGCCGCCGGCGACATCTTCCAGGTGGTGCCGAGCCAGCGCTGGGCACAGCGTTTCGACCTGCCGCCCTTCGCCCTCTATCGCGCGCTGCGGCGGACCAACCCCAGCCCTTACATGTTCTATTTCAACTTCGGCGCCTTCCAGGTGATCGGCGCCAGCCCGGAGATCCTCGTCCAGGTCAAGGGCGACCGGGTCACCATCCGGCCGATCGCCGGCACCCGCCGCCGCGGCGCGACCCCGGCCGAGGACGCGGCGCTGGAGGCCGAGCTGCTGGCCGATCCCAAGGAGCGGGCGGAGCATCTGATGCTGCTCGACCTCGGCCGCAACGATGTCGGGCGGGTGGCGAAGATCGGCACGGTCGATCCGAACGAGCAATTCATCATCGAGCGCTACAGCCACGTGATGCACATCGTCTCGAACGTCGATGGCGAGCTGGCCGAGGGTGAGGACGCGCTCTCGGCGCTGCTCGCCGGGCTGCCCGCCGGCACCGTCTCCGGCGCGCCCAAGGTGCGGGCGATGCAAATCATCGACGAGCTCGAGAGCGAGAAGCGCGGCGTCTATGGCGGCGGCGTCGGCTATTTCTCGGCCGGCGGCGACATGGACATCTGCATCGCCTTGCGCACCGCGGTGGTCAAGGATGCGACGCTCTATATCCAGGCCGGCGGCGGCGTCGTCTATGACAGCGACCCCGAGGCCGAGTTCGAGGAGACGGTGAACAAGTCCAAGGCGCTGACCCAGGCCGCCCGCGACGCCGTGCTCTTCGTCGGTCCCAGCGGCGCGAACGGCTGAGGCGCGATCAGCGCGACCGCGCCGCGTTCTCGACGGTGCGGATGAAGACGTCGTTGTCGGCGCAGAGCTGAAGAATCGATTTCGGTGGCGCCACGTCGGTGAAGAAGCCGTTGAGCTCGGCGAGGCTGGCGATCCGCACCGGCGCCGCCATCTTGAACTTGGTATGGTCGGCGACGAGGTAGCTCTTGCGGGCGTTCTTGATGATCGCCTGCGCCACCCGCACCTCGCGGAAGTCGTAGTCGAGCAGCGAGCCATCGGGATCCACCGCCGCCGAGCCGATGATCGCGTAGTCGACCTTGAACTGGCCGATGAACTCCGCCGTCACGTCGCCGACCAGCGCGCCGTCCGCCCGGCGCAGGATGCCACCGGCGACGATCACCTCGGAATTCGGGCTGGTGGCAAGGATGTTCGCGACATTGAGGTTGTTGGTGATCACCATCAGGTTGCGATGCTTCAAGAGCGCGCGGGCCACCGCTTCGGTCGTGGTGCCGATGTTCATGAAGATCGAGACGCCATCCGGGATTTGCCGCGCCACCATGCGGGCGATCGCGTCCTTTTCCTCCGACGCGAGGCTGCGCCGGTCCTCATAGCCGAGGGCGATCACCCCGGAGGGGATCATCGCGCCGCCATGCACCCGGGTCAGCTGGCCGACGTCGCAGAGCTCGGCCAGATCGCGGCGTATCGTCTGGGCGGTAACGTTGAAATGCGTGGCGAGCCCTTCGACCGTAACCTTGCCGGCGTCCCGCGCGATTGTCAGGATCTCGGAGTGACGGAAGTTCTGGGCCATGTTGCTCGCGTCTGTTGCTACTTTCGTCATAGAACGCGCGCCGCGGACGCGCAAGCGCGCGCAATAAACGTGCGGGAGGTTCACCTGACGCGGCGCGAGGCGGTCTCTATCCCGCCGCCCCGGCGGGCGCGTGGATTTCGAACGCCGGGGGCTCGCCGGCGCGGACCCGCCGCCGCCATTCGGCCGCGTAGGCGCCGAGCCCGCCGGTCCGCCGCGGCGGCGGTGTCTCGCGGACGCCCGAGGGTCGGG
>JBGAJI010000069.1:0-17052 GCA_044225035.1 Amaricoccus sp.
GCATGCTCGCGGTCGAGCGTCAGCAGGTCCGCCCAGGCGCCGACCCGGATCGCGCCGCTGTCGCGGCCGAGCGCCCGCGCGCCCCCGGCGAGCGCGCCGGTGTAGAGTGTGAGGCCGGTGGAGGCGCCGGACACGCTCAGCACGTTGCGCGCCCGGTCGCGCAGCCGCTGGGAATATTCGAGCTGGCGCAGCTCCGCCGCGAGATTGATCTGGATGTTGCTGTCGGTGCCGAGGCCGAAGCCGCCACCGGCCGCGAGATAGGTCGGCCCGTTGAAGATGCCATCGCCGAGATTTGCCTCGGTGATCGGGCAGAGGCCGGCCGCCGCGCCCGACACGGCCAGCTCCCGCGTCTCAGTCTCGGTCATCTGCGTCGCATGGATCAGGCACCAGCGGGAATCGAGCCCGATTTCCGACAGGAGGAAATCGACGGGGCGCCGCCCGAGCCAGGCCTCGATCTGCGCCACCTCCTCTTCCTGCTCGGCGGCGTGGATATGCAGCGGGCCACTGGTGCGCACGGCGAGCAGCGCGCCGAGGTCGCGCGGCGTGGTCGCCCGCAGCGAATGCGGCGCGGCGCCGAGCACGCCGTCGGGCCCGAGGTCGATCGGCCCCTCGGTCAGCGCGACGAACCGGTCGATGTCGCAGCCGAAGCGGAGCTGTCCGTCCGACAGCGGCGCCTCGCGCGCGCCGCCGTATGTGTAGAGCACCGGCAGCAGCGTCAGCCCGATCCCGGTGGAGGCGGCGGCCGCCGCGATCCGCTGCGACATTTCGCCGAGCGTGTCATAGGGATGGCCGCCCGGCTGGTGGTGCAGATAGTGGAACTCCGCCACCGCCGCGAAGCCGGTCTCCAGCATCTCGACGAAGGCGAAGGCGGCGACCGCCTCGACCTGTTCCGGCGTCAGGTGATCGAGGAACTTGTACATCAGCCGGCGCCAGGTCCAGAAACTGTCCGGGCTCGGGCCGCGCCGCTCCGTCATGCCGGCCATCGCCCGCTGAAAGGTGTGGCTGTGCAGATTGGCCGCCGCCGGCAAGAGCGCCCGCTCCGCCAGCAGATTGTCGCCCGGCCTCGGCGAGGCGTTCGGCGTGACGGAGGTGATGCGCCCCTCGTCGATCTCGAGCCGCAGGTCGCGGGCCCAGCCTTCGGGCAGCAGGGCGACGGGGGCGAACAGCGTCTGCGGCAAGGGCGCGCCTCCAAATGATTGACCGACGTCTAATATGTATTTACATATTCGAGTCGTCAAGCCCCGGCGACCCTTCGAGAAAATCATGCAAGCCACGGACATCATTCTAAGAAACGCGGTCGTAGCGACGATGGTCGATGGATATGGCCTGATTCCCGACGCGGCGGTCGTGCTGCGCGGTGGCCATGTCGCCTGGGTCGGGGCCGAGGCGCGGCTGCCCTCGGTGCTGAAGGGGCCGGCCGAGCGCGACCTCGGGGGGCGGCTCGTCACCCCGGCGCTGATCGACTGTCACACGCACATCGTGCATGGCGGCGATCGGGCGCTGGAGTTCGAGATGCGGCTGCGCGGCGCGAGCTATGAGCAGATCGCGCGCGCCGGGGGCGGCATCGTTTCGACCGTCGCGGCGACAAGGGCCGCGGACGAGGCGGCGCTGCTGGCCAGCGCGCTGCCCCGGGTCGACGCGCTGATCGCCGAGGGCGTGGCGACGATCGAGATCAAGTCGGGCTATGGGCTGGAGCGCGAGGCCGAGCTGCGGATGCTGCGCGTCGCGCGCGCGATCGGCCGGGCGCGGCCTGTTGCGGTGCGGACGAGCTATCTCGGGGCGCATGCCGTGCCGCCGGAATACCAGGGCGACGCGGCCGGCTATCTCGCCGAGGTCTGCCTGCCGACGCTGCGCGCGGCGGCGGAGGAGGGGCTGGTCGACGCGGTGGATGGCTTTTGCGAGGGCATCGCCTTCTCGCCGGAGGAAATCACGCGGGTTTTCGCCGTGGCGAAGGAACTCGGCCTGCCGGTCAAGCTGCATGCCGAACAGCTGTCGAACCTCGGCGGCGCGGCGCTCGCGGCCCGGCACGGGGCATTGTCGGCCGATCATCTCGAATGGCTCGACGCGGCGGGCGCGGCGGCGATGGCGGCGGCGGGGACGGTCGCGGTGCTGCTGCCCGGCGCCTACTACACCTTGCGCGAGACCAAGGCGCCGCCGGTCGAGGAGCTGCGCGCGGCGGGCGTCGGGATCGCGGTGGCGACCGACTGCAACCCCGGCACCTCGCCCCTGACCTCTCCGCTCTTGGCGATGAACATGAGCTGCGCGCTCTTCGGCCTGACGCCGGAGGAGGCGCTGGCCGGTACGACGCGGGTCGCGGCGAAGGCGCTGGGGCTCAGCGATCGCGGGGTCATCGCGCCCGGCATGCGCGCCGATCTGGCGATCTGGGACGTCGATCATCCCCGCGCGCTCGCCTATCGGATCGGGTTCAATCCGCTGGTCGAGCGGCTGTTCGGAGGGGCGGAATGATCGAGATGCGGCCGGGAGAGACCCGCCTCGACGCGCTGCGCGCGGTGCTGAGTGGCGCGTCCGCCCGGCTCGACCGGTCCGCGCGGCCGGCGGTCGAGGCGGCGACGGCGCGGATCGCGGCGGCGGTCGCGGGCGAGACGGCGGTCTATGGCGTCAATACCGGCTTCGGCAAGCTCGCCAGCGTCAAGATCGCGGCCAAGGACACCGCGCGGCTGCAGCGGAACCTGATCCTCAGCCATTGCGCCGGGGTGGGGGAGGCGACGCCGGTCGCGGTCACCCGGCTGATGATGGCGCTGAAGCTGCTCTCGCTCGGCCGCGGCGCTTCCGGCGTGCGCTGGGAGCTGATCGAGCTGCTGGAAGCGATGCTCGAACGCGGCGTCACGCCGGTGGTGCCGGCGCAGGGCTCGGTCGGCGCTTCCGGCGACCTCGCGCCGCTGGCGCATATGGCGGTGGTGATGATCGGCGAGGGCTCGGCCGACGTGGGCGGGACGGTGATGCCCGGCGCCGCGGCGCTCGCCTCCGTCGGCCTCGCACCGATCGAGCTGGCGGCGAAGGAGGGGCTGGCTCTCATCAACGGTACGCAATTCTCGACCGCCTGGGCGCTCGCCGGCCTCTTCGGTGCCTGGGAGGCGGCCCGCAATTCGCTCGTCATCGCGGCGATGAGCACGGATGCGATCATGGGCTCGACCGCGCCGCTGCGCGCCGAGATCCACGCCTTGCGGGGGCATCGCGGCCAGATCGAGGCGGCGGCGGCGATGCGCGCCGTGCTGTCGGGCTCGGAGATCCGCGAGAGCCACCGCGAGGGGGACAGCCGGGTGCAGGATCCCTATTGCATCCGCTGCCAGCCGCAGGTGACGGGCGCGGCCATGGACCTTTTGCGCCACGCCGCGGCGACGCTGGAGACCGAGGCGAACGCGGCGACGGACAACCCCCTCGTGCTGAGCGACGGGATCGTGTCGGGCGGGAACTTTCACGCAGAACCCGTTGCTTTCGCAGCGGATATCATCGCTTTGGCGGTGGCCGAGATCGGCGCCGTCGCCCAGCGGCGGGTGGCGTTGATGGTCGATCCGACGCTGAGCTACGACCTGCCGCCGTTCCTCACGGCCAATCCGGGGCTGAATTCCGGCTATATGATCGCCGAGGTGACGACCGCGGCGCTGATGAGCGAGAACAAGCATCTCGCGCATCCCTGTTCCACCGATTCGACGCCGACATCGGCCAATCAGGAGGACCATGTCTCGATGGCGGCGCATGGGGCGCGGCGGCTCGGGCGGATGGTGGCCAATCTGGAGCGCATTCTCGGGATCGAGGCTTTGTGCGCCGCGCAGGGGGTCGAATACCGCGCGCCGTTGCGGACGAGCGCGCCGCTCGGCGCCGTGATCGCCCGGCTGCGCGCCGACGTGCCGAGCCTCGGCGAGGATCGCTATGTCGCGCCGGAACTGGAGGCGGCGGCGGCGCTGGTGCGCTCCGGCGCGCTGGTGGCGGCGGCGGGCCTGGAATTTCCCGAGCTCGGCGAGGGGACAGCAGACAGGGGAGACGAAGAATGACCGATCCGCGCCATAATATCCGCACCATCACCCCGCCGATCGGGACCGAGATCAGCGCGAAAAGCTGGCTGACCGAGGCGCCGCTCCGCATGCTGATGAACAATCTCGCGCCGGACGTCGCGGAAAACCCGCATGAGCTGGTGGTCTATGGCGGGATCGGCCGGGCGGCGCGGACCTGGGCGGATTTCGACCGGATCGTCGCGTCCTTGCGCGATCTCGAGGCGGACGAGACGCTGCTGGTGCAGTCCGGCAAGCCGGTCGGCATCTTCCGCACCCACGCGGACGCGCCGCGGGTGCTGATCGCCAATTCCAATCTCGTGCCGCACTGGGCGAACTGGGACCATTTCCACGAGCTCGACCGCAAGGGGCTGATGATGTACGGCCAGATGACGGCCGGCTCCTGGATCTATATCGGCACGCAGGGCATCGTTCAGGGCACCTACGAGACCTTCGCCGAGGCCGGGCGCAAGCACTATGGCGGCGATCTCAAGGGGCGCTGGATCCTGACTGGCGGCCTCGGCGGCATGGGCGGCGCGCAGCCGCTGGCGGCGGTGTTCGCCGGGGCCTGCTGCCTCGCCGTCGAATGCAATCCCGAGAGCATCGATTTCCGCCTGCGCACCCGCTATCTCGACGAGAAGGCCGAGACCCTGGACGAGGCGCTGGCGCTGATCGAGCGCTGGACCAAGGCCGGCGAGGCGAAATCCGTCGGCCTGCTCGGCAACGCGGCGGAGGTGTTTCCCGAGCTCGTCCGGCGCGGCGTCCGACCCGATATCGTCACCGACCAGACCAGCGCGCATGATCCGATCAACGGCTATCTGCCGCTCGGCTGGACCATGGGCGAATGGAAGGCGAAGCGCGAGAGCGATCCGAAGGCGGTGGAAAAGGCCGCCCGCGCCAGCATGAAGGTCCATGTCCAGGCGATGGTCGATTTCTGGAACGCCGGCGTGCCGACGCTCGACTACGGCAACAATATCCGGCAGGTGGCGCTGGACGAGGGGCTGAAGGACGCCTTCGCCTTTCCGGGTTTCGTGCCCGCCTATATCCGGCCGCTGTTCTGCCGCGGCATCGGGCCGTTCCGCTGGGCGGCGCTGTCGGGCGACCCGGAGGACATCTACAGGACCGACGCCAAGGTGAAGGAGCTGATCCCCGACGATCCGCATCTGCATCAGTGGCTGGACATGGCGCGGGAGCGGATCGCCTTTCAGGGGCTGCCGGCGCGGATCTGCTGGGTCGGCCTCGGCCAGCGGCATCGGCTCGGCCTCGCCTTCAACGAGATGGTGCGGACAGGTGAGCTGAAGGCGCCGATCGTGATCGGGCGCGATCATCTGGATTCCGGCTCGGTGGCGAGCCCGAACCGCGAGACCGAGGCGATGAAGGACGGGTCGGACGCGGTGTCGGACTGGCCGCTGCTCAACGCGCTGCTGAATTGCGCCAGCGGGGCGACCTGGGTCAGCCTGCATCACGGCGGCGGCGTCGGCATGGGGTTCAGCCAGCATTCGGGCATGGTGATCTGCTGCGACGGCACGGCCGAGGCCGATGCGCGGATCGGCCGCGTGCTCTGGAACGACCCGGCGACCGGCGTCATGCGCCACGCCGACGCGGGCTACGACATCGCGCTCGATTGCGCGCGGGAGAACGGGCTGCGCCTGCCGGGAATCCTCGGCAATTGAACGGGCCGCGCCCGGTTCCGGCGGTTCTTGCGGTGATCCTGCGCGGCGAGGCGGTGCTGCTCGTCCGCCGGGCCAATCCGCCGGACGCCGGGCTCTGGGGCTTTCCCGGCGGCAAGATCGAGCCTGGCGAGCCGCTCGCGGCGGCGGCCGAGCGTGAGGTTCGCGAGGAGACCGGCGTCCGCTGCCGCGCCGGCGCCGCCTTCGCGGCGCTCGACGCCTTCCACTACGAGGCGGGCGCGCTCAGGGCGCATTACGTCATGGTCGCGGTGGCCTGCGCCTGGATCGAGGGCGAGCCGCTGGCCGCCGACGATGCGCTGGAAGCGGCCTGGGCGCCGATCGCCGGCCTCGCCGGGCGGACCGACACCAGCGAGGATGTCGATCGCGTCGCCGAGGCGGCGCGGGCCTTTCTCTAGATCAGGCCGCCGCCGGTTCGGGCGCGCGCAGCACCTCGGCGGCGATCTCGAACGAGCGCAGGCGCGCGGCATGGTCGTGGATCTGGCCGGTCAGGATCAGTTCGTCGGGCCGGTACCGGTCGATCAGCGCGCCGAGCGTGGCGCGCACCGTCTCGGGCGCCCCGACGGCGGTGATCGCCAGCGCCTCGTTCACCATGGCGAGCGCGGCGGGTCCGATCTCGGCCGCGACGTCCTCCACCGGCCGGGGCAGGGGGCCGGGCCGGCCGGAGCGCAGGCGGGCGAAGGCGAGCTGCATCGAGCTTCGCAGATAGGCGCCCTCGGCGTCGGTCGCGGCGGCGAAGACATTGACGGCCAGCATGAACCGCGGCCGGTCGAGATGGGCCGAAGGGCGGAAGGTCTCGCGATAGACCGCCACCGCCTGATCGAGCGCCGCCGGGGCGAAATGCGAGGCGAAGGCGTAGGGCAGGCCGAAATGCGCCGCGAGCTGCGCGCCATAAAGGCTCGATCCGAGGATCCAGACCGGCACATGCGTCCCGACGCCCGGCACCGCGCGCACCGCCCGGTCCGGCGCGTCGTCGCCGAGATAGTCGATGAGTTCCAGCACGTCGCGCGGAAAATTGTCCGCCGCTTCCATGCCCCGCCGCAGGGCGCGGGCGGTGGCCATGTCGGTCCCCGGCGCCCGGCCGAGGCCGAGGTCGATCCGGTCGGGGAAGAGCGTCGCCAGCGTGCCGAACTGCTCCGCGACCATCAGCGGCGCGTGGTTCGGCAGCATGACCCCGCCGGCGCCGACCCGGATGGTCCGGGTCGCGGCCGCGACCTGGCCGATCACCACCGCCGTCGCGGCGCTGGCGATGCCGGGCATGTTGTGATGCTCGGCCAGCCAGAAGCGGTGATAGCCCCAATCCTCGGCGCGACGCGCGAGATCGAGCGTGTTGCGGAGCGCGTCGGCGGCGGTCCGGCCTTCGGGGATGGGCGACAGGTCGAGCACGGAAAAGGGGATCATGAGGCGCACCGGGGAGGGATTGTCCCCGGTATGTAGGCACGGCCGGGCGCCAATCCAGCGCGGCCGCCGCTAATACCCGGCGCGGATCGCTTCCAGCGCGGCGAAGACGCCGGTCTCCTCGGCGATCTCGGCCCGGCGCTCCTGGCTGAGCGGCTGGATCGGCGCGTTCCAACCGAGCCGTCGTCGTTCGGCCGTCGCCAGCCGCGCCAGATCGCCCATCGCCGCGTGATAGCGCCGCAAGGCCTCGTCGGCGGCGGCGAGCCGGGAGTCGAGCGGCATCCGCGCCGACCGCCGCTCGGCGATCGCCTCGCAGGCCCAGAGCATCTCGATCGAGAAATGCGTCAGCCCCTGGCCATAGGCCTGGCTACGGAAAAAGCCGCAGGTGTCCGAGGCTTCCAGCGCCACGAGCCGGATCGGCGACGGCGCCGCCTCCTCGGCCAGCGCGCCATCGGCGCGGACAAGGAGCAGCGACAGGATGAGCGGACGAAGCCGGATGTGCCACATGGCGAACCCCTTCGATGCCGACGCGCTCCGGGGACCGGTGCCCCCGGTGGCGTGGCCCCGCGGAGGGGTGCCGCGCCGGGCGACTTGGGCGGGGACTATGCCCGATCGTGGTTAACGCGACGTTGCCACCCGGATCATACACCGTTTCGTCGCGCCGGCTTAGCGATAGTTGGCGGCGGCGAGTTCGATGTTGAAGAGGCTGGGATTGTTGCTGACCCCGGGCGAGAGCTGGGTCAGCGCGACCTCGGTCCGCTGGCCGGTCTTGGTGGTGATCGCCCAGGCGCGGAGCGCGATCGGATTTTCCGTGAAGCTCATCACCATTCGCCCCTCGTTCGGCGCGCGGGGATCGACCACCGTCACATGCACGCCGGACGCGTCGCGGGTGGCGCCGAGCACCATGCCGGGCTCGCGCAGCGACAGGTTCTCGCGCAGGAGCAGCGAGAGCGGCGTCTTGCTCAGGGGATAGCGGGTCGGATTGCGGTTGGATTTCGGATCGAACACGCCGACATTGATGCCGTCGGCGATCACCATCGCCCCCTTCGGCTGGTCATATTCGAACCGTATCCGCCCGGGCTTCGACAGATAGAAGGCCCCGCCCTGAACCGATCCGTCGGGATTGGTCTGCCGGAACCGCCCCTGCGCGGAGCGCAGGCCCGCGAGATAGGCGCTGATCGCCGTGACGTCGACGGACTGCGCCAGCGCCGGCCCGGCAAGGGGCAGGGCGGCGAGGGCGAGAAGGAGGGTTCTGCGGTTCATGCGTTCCGTATACCCGCTCGCGCCGCCCGCGCCATCCCGAGCGGGGTCACAAAGAGGAGCGCCCGTGCACGCGTCACCTCTCCGGCACCAGTACCTCGCGCTTGCCGACGTGGTTGGCGTGGCTGACGACGCCGGCTTCTTCCATCAGCTCGACCAGTTTCGCCGCCTTGTTGTAGCCGACCGAGAGCTTGCGCTGGATGTAGGAGGTCGAACATTTGCGGTCCTTGGCGACGATCGCCACCGCCTGGTCATAGAGCAGGTCGTCGCCCGAGCTGTTGCCGCCGAGGCCGAGGACGAGGTCGATCTCGGATTCCTCCTCGGCGTCCGGCCCGTCGACCACGCCCGCGTCATATTCCGGCGAACCGTAGGATTTGAGGTGCGTCACCACCTCCTCCACCTCCTCGTCCGAGACGAAGGGGCCGTGGACGCGGGTGATGCGCCCGCCGCCGGCCATGTAGAGCATGTCGCCCTGGCCCAGCAACTGCTCGGCGCCCATCTCGCCGAGGATGGTGCGGCTGTCGATCTTGGAGGTGACCTGGAAGGAGATGCGGGTCGGGAAGTTCGCCTTGATCGTGCCGGTGATGACGTCGACCGAGGGGCGCTGCGTCGCCATGATGAGATGGATGCCGGAGGCGCGGGCCATTTGCGCCAGCCGCTGGATGCAGGCCTCGATCTCCTTGCCGGCGACCATCATCAGGTCGGCCATCTCGTCGACGATGACGACGATATAGGGCATGGCCTCGGGGGTGAATTCCTCGGTCTCGAACATCGGCTCGCCGGTATCCTCGTCGAAGCCGGTCTGCACGGTGCGGGTGAAACCCTCGCCGCGTTCCACCGCGTCCTTCACGCGGGCGTTGTAGCCGTCGATGTTGCGCACGCCCATCTTCGACATCTTGCGATAGCGCTCCTCCATCTCGGCGACCGTCCATTTGAGGGCGACGACCGCCTTCTTCGGATCGGTGACGACGGGGGAGAGCAAATGCGGGATGCCGTCGTAGACGGAAAGCTCCAGCATCTTCGGGTCGATCATGATGAGCCGGCACTCGGACGGTGCGAGCTTGTAGAGCAGCGACAGGATCATCGTGTTGATGGCGACGGACTTGCCCGACCCGGTGGTGCCGGCGATCAGCAGGTGCGGCATGCGGGCGAGGTTCGCCACCACCGGCTCGCCGCCGATATCCTTGCCGAGCGCCAGGGGCAGGGCGTGGGCGCTGTCGCCGAAACCCTTCGAGGCGAGGATCTCGCGCAGGAGCACCTTCTCGCGGAGCTCGTTCGGCAGCTCGATGCCGATGACGCTGCGCCCGGGGATGGTGGAGACGCGGCAGGCGAGGGCGGACATCGAGCGGGCGATATCGTCGGAGAGGCCGATGACGCGGCTCGCCTTGAGGCCGGCGGCGGGTTCGAGCTCGTACATCGTCACCACCGGGCCGGGGCGGATCGAGGTGATCTCGCCGCGCACGCCGTAGTCGTCGAGCACGTTTTCGAGCATCCGCGCGTTTTCCTCGAGCGCGTCGGTCGAGAGATGGTGGCGGACGATGGTGCTCGGGCTCTGCAGCAGCGACAGCGGCGGGGTCTGGTACTCGCCCGCCGCGGGATCGGCGAGGGCGAGTTCCGGTTCTTCCTCGGACCGCGCCTTGCTGCTCTTCGGCTGCGGCTTCGGGCTCGGGGCGCGGACCCGCGGCTCCGGGCCCGGGTCGCGGGCGACCAGCGGCTGGTCCTCGTCCTCGCGCTCGACCAGCGGCTGGTCCTCGTCCTCGCGCTCCAGCACCTCGACATCGTGGTCGCCGGCGGTCAGCGGCGGCTGGCTCCGGGGCGGGCGGGGGGCGGGTGTGCTCTCGCCGCGCGACCGGACGGCGGCGGTGATCCGCGCCATCACCCCGTCCTCGGACGTCTCCAGCGCGGCGGGGTTGAAGCGCGGAATGGCGCCGGTCGGCGCCGGTCGGGGCGCCGCGGCCTGGGTCTCGGCCCGGCGCGCGCGCGCCTCGACGGCGAGATTCTTCGCGGCGACCGCGCCGCCGGCGGCGGAGGCCACGGCCTGGCCGGTCAGTTTCAGCAGCCCAGCGTAGACCATGATCGAGCCCATGCGCAGGAAGCGCAGGAAGGCCGTGGTCTCCTCCCAGGTGACGCCGAGCGCGAAGGCGGCGGCGAATGCGAAGGCGAGCCCCAGGGTCAGGCTGACCAGCGGCAGCGCGACGGCGACCTTCAGCGGCAGCGCCGAGAGGATGGCGCCGAGCACCGCGTCGCCGAGCAGGCCGCCGAGGCCATAGTCGTGCGGCCAGCCGTCGAGCGGCACATGGGTCGCGGCGAAGGCGGCGGCGACCAGCATGGCGATCGGCGTGGCGATCGAGCGGCTGACCACGCGGTTCTCGCCCCGGTGGCTCAGCAGCCGCAGCCCCCAGACGCCGAGCGCGACCGGCAGGCCATAGGCCGCCCAGCCGAGCGCGCGGTGCAGCGGGTCGGCGATCGAGGCGCCGATCAGGCCGAGCGCGTTGCGCGGCGCGGCGTCCGTGGCGCTGAACAGGCTGGGGTCGTCGGGCGAATAGGTCCAGATCACCGCCCAGGCGAGGGCGCACAGGCCGATCAGGATCAGGCCGAGCAGTTCGGTCCCCCGCCGCCGCAGCGCCTCCTCGGTGTCGCTCTCGACCAGCCGGGTCCGGCTCTTGGATTTCGGACGCGTTGCCATGCTACCCTGCCTTTACTCCGAGATGCCGTTCACGAGGCCGTCGCCGAGGGCCGCCCCCCGCCCGCCCGGCCCGAGGATGTCGCGGATCGCGGTCAGGCCGCGGGCGACCGAGGCCGCGTCCGCGACCAAGGCGACGCGAATGTAGGGCGCGCCGGGATTGCCATGCTCCGCCGTCTCGCGGCCGAGATAGCCGCCGGGCAGGACGCGCACCCCGCTTTCGCGCCAGAGTTTCATCGCCGCCGCCTCGCCGTCGCCGACATGGAGCCAGAGGAAGAAGCCGGCGCGCGGCGAAACATAGAAGGGAAAGTCGCCGAGGATCCGGTCCGCGAGGTCGAACTTGGCGCGGTAGAGCGCGCGGTTCGCCTCGACATGCGCCTCGTCGCGCCAAAGCGCGGTCGAGGCGCGCTGGATCGGCAGCGGGACGGGCGCCCCGCCATAGGCGCGGAGCTGGCGCATCGCGCCGATGCCGCGCGGCCCGCCGGCGGCGAAGCCGGAGCGCAGGCCGGGGGCGTTCGAACGTTTGGACAGCGACTGGAAGATCGTCACCCGCTCGGGATCGGCGCCGGCCGCGCGCGCCATGGCGAGCCCACCCGGCGGCGGCGTGTCGCGATAGATCTCGCCATAGCATTCGTCGGCGAGGATACGGAAATCATGCGCCTCGGCCAGCGCGATCAGCGCGCGCCAATAGCCTTCGTCGGCGACCGCCCCCTGCGGATTGGACGGCGAGCAGAGATAGCAGAGCGTCGCCCGGTCGAGCACGGCCTTTGGCAGGCCGGCGAAATCGGGCAGGAAGCCGGTCGCGGCGGTCGCGGGCACCGGCACCGGCTCGGCGCCGGCGGCCAGCGCCCCGGCGCCATAGGCCTGATAGAAGGGGTTTGGCATCAGGATCGCCGGCCGCGCCCCCGCCTTCTGTTCGGGGGAAAGGGCGAGGGCGGCGTTGAACAACCCCTCGCGCGTGCCGTTGAGCGCGGTGACCTCGGTCTCGGGATCAAGGGCGACGCCGTGCCGGAGGGCGATCCAGTCGGCAATGGCGCCGCGCAGTTCCGGCGCCCCGTCGTTCGGCGGATAGAGCGCGAACTCGGCCGCGTGCGCGGCGACGGTCCGGGCGATGATCTCGGGCATCGGATGCTTCGGCTCGCCGATGGTCATGGCCAGCTCCGGCCCGCCCGGGGTCACGTCGCGGAGCAGCCGCCGCAAACGCGGAAAGGCATATTCCGGCAGCGCGGAGAACCGCTCGGGCAAATGCATCGATCCAGGCCTCAAGATGTCGGGGTCGTTCTCGCCCCGTTCACGAGGGAGTGTAGACGGGTTTCGGCTTCGGGTCCAGCATCTTGCGGTGCGTCATCCCAGTGCCCGCTCGGCGGCCGCGCCGAGCCGCAGCAGGCGGGATTCGTCCCCAGGCGGCGCCATCAGCAGGATGCCGCAGCTCGGCGCGCCGGTGGGCAGGGTGAGCGAGCAGCCGCCGAGGAGGTTGCCGATCCGGGTGTTACGCAGCGTCAGCAGATTCTCGGTGGCGAAATAGTCGGCGTCGGCCAGCAGGCGGTCGACATTCGGCGGCATGTTCGGCGCGGTCGGCACCAGGACCGCGTCGTAGGCGGCCGTCGCGGCGCGATAGCTGGCGCGCGCTTCGTCGAGCGCGCGCCAGGCGCGGACGAAGTCCGGCGCCGAGACCGCGGCCCCGGCGCGGAACCGCTCGCGCACAGGCGCGAACATGAGCTCGGGGGTGGCCTCGATCGCCGCGCCCCAGACGCCATAGGCCTCGGGCGCGAAGAGTTGGGGGGCGAGGGCCAGCGCCTCGCCGACCATCGGCGCGGCGCCCCGCGTCACCCGGGCGCCGGCGGTGGCGAGGCGGGAGACGGCGTCCTCGAAGGCCGCGCGCGGTTCGGGCCGTGTCGGCTCCAGCGCCGGATCATCGAGCACCAGCAACCGCGCGCCGGTCAGCGCGGCGCCGGTGAGATCGGTCTCGGGTCCGCCGAGCACCGCGAGCAGCAGGGCCGCGTCCTCGACCGAGCGGCAGAGCGGCCCGACCGTGTCGAACCGCGGGCAGAGCGGCACGACGCCGGCGAGGGACAGGAGGCCGTGCGTGGTCTTCAGCCCGACGAGATCATTCCAGGCGGCCGGCACGCGGACCGAGCCGCCCGTGTCCGAGCCAACGGCGGCGGCGGCGAGGCCGAAGGCGACGGAAGTGGCCGCGCCCGAGGAGGAGCCGCCGGGCGCCAGTTCGGGGTCGTTGATATTGGGCGGCGTCGCCGTCACCGGATTGAGCCCGAGGCCGGAGAAGGCGAGTTCGGTCATGTGCGTCTTGCCGAGTGCCACCAGCCCGGCGCGGCCGGCGCGGCTGAGCGCGTCGGCGTCGGTCGCCGGAACGCGGTCGCGGAGCAGCGCGGAACCGGACTCGGTCGCCACGCCCGCGCTGTCGAAAAGGTCCTTCCAACTGACCGGCACGCCGTCGAGCAGGCCGCGGCGAAGGCCGGCGTCGGCGCGGGCCGAGGCCGCGTCCGCCTCGGCCCGCGCGCGCTCGGGCATGGTGCGCGCATAGATGCCGGTGCCTTGCGGATGGCCGTCGATCGCCGCGAGATAGATTTCGGTCATTTCGCGCGCGTCGATGGTTCCCGCCTCGAGCCCGCGGCCGAGATCGGCGGCGGTCATCCAAAGCCAGCTGTCCGACATCGGTTCTCCTTCGCGGTTTCGGGCGAGCCTATCCGCCGCCTTCGCGGTGGACAATCGCCGCGTCGGCGCGATAAGCGGGCGACATGGCGCGGGATTGCGATGTTCTGATCGTGGGGGGTGGCCTCAATGGCCCGGCTCTGGCGCTGGCGCTGGCCTCGGGCGGGGTCTCGTCCATCGTCGTCGACGCCCAGTCGGTCGCGGCGCGGACCGATCCCGATTTCGACGGCCGCGCCTATGCCCTGTCGCTGACCTCGCGGCGGATGCTCGCCGCGCTCGGGCTCTGGTCCGGGCTGGCGGCAAGGGCGCAAGCGATCGCCGAGATCAAGATCAGCGATGGCCGGCCGGGCGAGGGCGCCGCGCCGTGGTTCCTGCATTTCGACCATGACGAGATCGACGAAGGCCCGATGGGCCATATGCTCGAGGATCGCTATCTGCGCGTCGCCCTGATCGAAGCGATGGCCGCGGCGCCGCTCGTCACGCATCGCGCCGGGGCGATGGTCGTCGGGCAGGAGGCGGGGCCCGGCTCCGCCTCGGTCACGCTCGACGGCGGCCAGACGCTGACCGCGGCGCTGCTCGCCGGCTGCGACGGCCGCGACAGCGGGACGGCGGCGCGCGCTGGCATCGGCCGCGCCGGCTGGTCCTATCGGCAAACCTCGCTGGTTTGCGCGGTGGCGCACGAGCGGCCGCATGGCGGCGTCGCGCATCAGTTCTTCATGCCGGCCGGGCCGCTCGCCATCCTGCCGCTGCCCGGCGACCGCAGCTCGATCGTCTGGACCGAGACCACCGACCGCGCCAAGGCGATCAGCGCCCTGTCGCCCGCCGGCTATCTCGACGCGCTGCGCCCCCGCTTCGGCGATTTTCTCGGCGAGATCGCGCTGGCCGGCGCGCGTTTTTCCTATCCGCTGGCCTTGTCGCTGGCCGGGGATCTGACCGCGTCGCGGCTGGCGCTGGTCGGCGACGCCGCGCATGGGCTGCATCCGCTGGCCGGGCAGGGGCTGAACCTCGGGCTGCGCGACGTGGCGGCGCTGGCCGAGGTGGTGGTGACGGCGCATCGGCGCGGCCTCGACATCGGCGCGGCGGATGTGCTGGCCGACTACCGGCGGTGGCGGCGGGTGGACATCGCGCTGCTGGCCGCGGCGACGGATGGGCTGAACCGCCTCTTTTCGAACGACAATCCCGCGCTGCGGCTCGGCCGCGACCTCGGGCTCGGGCTCGTCAACCGCCTGCCTGGCCTGCGCCGCGCCCTGATCCGCGAGGCGGCCGGCCTGACCGGCGACCTGCCCGCGCTGCTCCAGGGGCGGGCGCTTTAACGATCGCGGCACGCGGGACGGCCCGCGGCGACGTGCCATGCTTGTCCGAAAGCCGCGAGCTTGCTAAGGCCTTCTCCGGCAAGCTGGGTGGCAAGCGGGGGTGCGCGGCATGGCGGGGGAGAAGTCGGCGGATCGGGACAAGGCCCGGGGCGTCGGGCCGTTGCGCGGGTTGCTGCCGTTCCTGCGGCCCTATCGCGCGCTGCTCATCGGGGCGCTCGCCGCGCTGATCGTCACCGCGATGCTGTCGCTCGCGCTGCCGCTCGCCGTCCGGCGGGTGGTGGACGGCTTCTTCGACGAGTCGCTCTACCTCATGGATGCCTATTTCGGGGCGGCCATCGCCATCGCGGCGCTGCTGGCGCTCGGCTCGGCGGCGCGGTTCTACATGGTCACGCTCCTTGGCGAGCGGGTGGTGACCGATATCCGAAAGGCGATCTATGACAAGGTGATCGGCCTCAGCCCCGGCTTTTACGAGCGGTTGATGACCGGCGAGGTGCTGTCGCGGCTGACCACGGACACCACGCTGGTCCTGTCGGTGATCGGCTCGTCGGTGTCGATAGCACTCCGCAACATCCTGACCCTGATCGGCGGGCTCGTTCTGCTCGCCTTCACCTCGCTGAAGCTGACCGGCCTCGTGCTGATCGGCGTGCCGCTGGTGGTGGTGCCGATCCTGACCCTGGGGCGCAAGCTGCGCGCGCTCAGCCGCGAGAGCCAGGACCGCGTCGCGCAATCGAGCGCCCAGGCCTCGGAAACCCTGCTCGCCGCGCAGACGGTGCAGGCCTATACCAACGAGAATATCAGCCGCGGCGTCTTCGGCCAGCTGAGCGAGCAGGCGTTCGACGCCGCACGGCGGCGGATCGTCACCCGCTCGGTCCTGACGGCGATCGTGATCTTCCTCGTCTTCACCTCGGTGGTCGGTGTGCTCTGGATCGGCGCGCGCGACGTCCGGGCCGGGGACATGACGCCGGGCGAGCTGGTGCAGTTCGTGATCTACGCGGTGATGGTCGCTGGCGCCGTCGCCGCGCTGTCCGAGATCTGGAGCGAGCTGCAGCGGGCGGCGGGCGCGACCGAGCGCATGGTGGAACTGATCGAGGCGACGGACGCGATCCATGATCCGGTGGCGCCGCGCACCCTGCCGGCGCGGGTCCGGGGCGAGATCGCCTTCGAGGACGTGACCTTCCGCTATCCGACGCGGCCCGAGATCGCGGCGCTCTCCGAACTGAGGCTCAATATCCGCGCGGGCGAGACACTGGCGCTGGTCGGGCCATCCGGCGCGGGCAAGACCACGATCTTCCAGCTCCTGACCCGGTTCTTCGACCCGGACGCGGGGCGCATCCTGCTCGACGGGTTCGATTTGCGCGACCTGACGCGGTCGGATCTGCGCTCGCGGATCGCGCTGGTTCCGCAGGAGCCGGTGATCTTCGCCACCTCGGCGCGCGAGAATATCCGCTTCGGCCGCCCCTCGGCCAGCGACGCCGAGGTCGAGGCGGCCGCGCGCTCGGCGGCGGCGCACGACTTCCTGTCGCGCCTGCCCCAAGGCTACGACACTTATGTCGGCGAGCGCGGCGTGATGCTGTCCGGTGGCCAGAAGCAGCGGATCGCCATCGCCCGTGCCATCCTGCGCGACGCGCCGGTGCTGCTGCTCGACGAGGCGACCAGCGCGCTCGACGCCGAGAGCGAGCGGGCGGTGCAGGCCGCGGTCGAGTCGCTGGCCCGCGATCGGACCACGATCATCATCGCCCACCGGCTCGCCACCGTGAAGCGCGCGGATCGCATCCTCGTCTTTCAGGAGGGCCAGCTGGTCGCCGAGGGCACGCACGGCGCCCTCGTCGCCGAGGACGGGCTCTATGCGCGCCTCGCCCGCCTGCAATTCACCGACGGGGCGGCCTAAGTCTCGGGTTGCGCTTTGGCGCGCGGGTGTGCCTGATGCGTCCGAACCGCCCGGGAGGATGCGATGGGACTTTGGGATTTCGTGAAAAGCGCCGGCAAGGCGCTCGGCGTCGGTGGGGCGGAGGCGGCGGAGCCGGCCCCGA
>JBGAJI010000070.1:0-16797 GCA_044225035.1 Amaricoccus sp.
GATATTCTCCACTTCGAGGTCGCTGATCGCCGTCTCGAAATGCGGGTCCCAGTTCACCAGCCGCTTGCCGCGGGTGATGAGCCCGCGCTCGTAGAAGGTGACGAAGGCCTTCAGCACCGCGTCGTGGAAATTGCCCTCCTCGCCGGCCGGCGCCCCGGGGGCGCCCGACATGGTGAAGGCGTTCCGCGACAGGTCGAAACTGTCGCCGAGCCGGCGCGACTGTTCGAGGATGGTGCCGCCCGATCGCGCCTTCCAGTCCCAGACCTTGGCGACGAAGGCCTCGCGGCCCATGTCGCGGCGGCCGATATTGCCGGCGGCGGCCAGCTGGCGCTCGACCACCATCTGGGTGGCGATGCCGGCATGGTCGAGGCCCGGCTGCCAAAGCGTGTCAAAGCCGCGCATCCGGTGCCAGCGCGTCAGGATATCCATCAGCGTATGGTTGAAGGCATGGCCCATATGCAGGCTGCCGGTAACATTCGGCGGCGGCAGCAGGATGGTGAAGGGCTCGGCGCCCGGCCGGGCATTGGCGCCGGCGGCGAAGGCGTTCGCCGCGTCCCAGAGATCGGCGATCTCGGCCTCGGCCCGCGCCGCGTCGAATGTCTTTTCCATCGTGAACGCGCCCCTCGCGAAACTGAGGCAGTGTCATAGCGCCGCCGCCCGCGAAGGAAAAGTGCCCGCGTCCGTTCAGGCCAGCGCCGCCCGGGCGGCGACGGCGCGGGCGGCGTGGCTGATTTCCTCCGCCGCCGTTCCGGCATAGGAGCGCGGGACGAACAGCTCGCAGCCGCCCTCGATTGCGACCATGAGCGCTGGAACGTGGCCGAGCAGCGAGCGCGCCGCGCGCCCCGGCGGAAACGCGGCGGGATCGAGGTCGATCGGCACCAGCCGCGCGAGAACGTCGCGCGTCGCCGGACCGGTCAGGCGCAGGCCGGCCCAGCCGTCGCCCTGTTCGGTGATGGCCGCGGCTCCGCCGAGATCCGGCGCCGGCGCCCCGATCAGGAACCATTGCCCGAACCCGGCCCAGACCAGCCGCGCATCGCCGAGCGCCACCGCCGTTCCGACCTCCAGCGTCGCGCCCAGCATGGCGGCGACATCGGCCTCGCGACCCCGGAACGGCGCGATGGCGCTGATCGGCGCGAAGGCCAGCGGCGCGATGGCGACGCCGCGGAGTTCGACGGGCAGGCCGGTGCCGTCCGAGGCATCCGCGGCGGCGAGGTCAATCCCGAGGTCAGTCACGGAGCCGCCCTCCCTCGGGATCGTAGAAGACCGGCGAGACGATCTCGCATTCGGTATCGAGCCCGCGCAGCGCGCAGACGGCGCGCAGCCGCTCGCCGTGGCGCGCCCGGCCGTTCTGGACGAAGCCGAGGGCGATGGCATGGCCGAGCGTCGGCGAATGGCAGGCCGAGGTGAGATAGCCGAGGTCGTTCGCCGCCACCGGCTCCGCCCCCGGCGCCACCACATGCGCCCCGGCGACCAGCCGCGCCGCGCGATCGACCGGCCGGAACCCGACCAGCTGCTCACGCTCCGGCCCCGACAGGCCCGGCCGCTGGCTCGCGGCCTTGCCGACGCAATCCTTGCCGGCCGCGATCATCCGCGCGAGACCGAGATCGAAGGCGGTGGTGCGCCCGGTCAGTTCGGCATGGGTGAGCAACCCCTTCTCGATGCGCAGCACGTTCAGCGCCTCCATGCCATAGGCGCCGCCGCCGAGCCGCTCGGCCCGGGTGACCAGCGCCTCGAACAGCGCGGCGCCGAAGCGGGCGGGCACCGCGATCTCGTAGGCATGCTCGCCCGAGAAGGAGATGCGGAAGAGCCGCCCCGCGACACCGCCGAGCGTCACCGCGCCGCAGGCCATGTAGGGAAAACCCGCGCCATCGACCGGCGTGTCCAGCGCCTCGTTCAACAGCGCGCGGGACATCGGGCCGGCGACGGCGATCTGCGCCCATTGCTCGGTCACCGAGATCGCCTGCGCGTCGAGATCCGGCCAGAGGCATTGCCCGCAGAATTCGAGATGCGCCATCACCTCACCCGCCGCGGCGGAGGTGGTGGTCAGCAGGAAATGGTCCGGCCCCAGCCGGGCGACGGTGCCGTCGTCCATGACGAAGCCGTCCTCGCGAAGCATCAGCCCGTAGCGGACCCGGCCGACGGCAAGCGTCGAGATGGTGTTGGAATAGACGCGGTCGAGCAGGCGTGCCGCGTCCGGGCCTTGAACATCGATCTTGCCGAGGGTGGTGACGTCGCAGACCCCGACCGCGCCCCGGACCATGGCGACCTCGCGGTCGCAGCCCTGGCGCCAGTCGGTCTCGCCCGCGCGGGGGAACCAGCCGGGGCGGAGCCAGAGGCCCGCCTCGATGAACGGCGCGCCCTTCGCGGCGATCGCTTCATGGGCTGGCGTCAGGCGGCGGGGCTGGAACCCCTGCCCCGCCCCGCCGGCGCCGAGCGTTCCGATCGGGATCGGCGTGTAGGGCGGGCGGAAGGTCGTGGTACCGGTCTCCGGCACCGAGCGGCCCGTCAGCTCGGCGAGGATGGCGAGGCCCGCGACGTTGGCGATCCTGCCCTGGTCGGTCGCCATGCCGAGCGTCGTGTAGCGTTTCATATGCTCGACCGAGCGGAAGTTCTCGCGCGCGGCCAAGCCTACGTCCTTCACCGTCACGTCGTTCTGGAAATCGAGCCAGGCGCGGCCTTTCGCATTCCGCACATGCCAGAAGGGCGCCAGTGAGACAGGCGCGTCCTCCGCCACCGGCACCGGACCCGCGTCCGCCGCGACGCCGAGGTCGCGCGCCGCCTCCGCCCCCGCCGCCGCGCCGCCAGCGAGCGCGGCCCGCGTCGAGAAGGCGCCCGCCGCGGCTCCGACGGCGACGAGGCCCGGGACCGCGCCGGGCGCCGGGACGAAGGCGGAGATGTCGGGCTGCCAGACCGGGCGGCCGCCGAGATGGCAGGTGAGATGAACGCCTGGGTTCCAGCCGCCGGAGACGGCGAGGCAATCGGCCGGGATCGGCCGCGTCCCCGCGCGGTCGCGCACCATGATCTCGCAGAGGCCGAGCCGCCCCCGGGTACCGATCACCTCCGCGCCGGTGAAGCTCCGCCAGTCCCCCCGCGGCGGCGAAACCCCGGTCCGCGCATCGACGAGCGCGGTCACCTCGATGCCGGCGGCGGCGAGGTCGGTCGCCGCGCGCCAGCCCTCGTCGTGGCAGGTGAAGACCGCGACCCGCCGCCCCGGCACCGCGGCCCAGCGATGGAGATAGGCGCGCACCGCCCCGGCGAGCATGACGCCCGGGCGATCATTGCCGGGAAAGGCGATCGGCCGCTCGGTCGCGCCCCCGGCGAGGATCGCCCTCCGCGCCGCGATCCGCCAGAAGCACTGGCGCGGCGCATGGTCGGGCGCGAGGCCGAGGTGCTCGCTCACCCGCTCGAGCGCGCCATAGGTGCCGCCGTCATAGGCGCCGGTGACCGTGGTGCGCCCCAGGCATCGCCGGGCGCGCCGCCGACCTCGATCCGCTCGGCGTTGAGCCGGCCGCCGGGCCGGAAATCCTCGTCGGCGAGGATGACGCGCAGGCCCGCGCGCGCCGCGACCCGCGCCGCCATCAGGCCCGCCGGCCCGCCGCCAATGACGAGCAGGTCGCAGAAGGCGAAGGCCCTCTCGTTCTCATCGGGATCGGGCCGCCCGGACAGCGCGCCAAGCCCCGCCGCGCGCCGGATCACCGGCTCGTAGAGCCGCTCCCAGAAGCTCTTCGGCCACATGAAGGTCTTGTAATAGAAACCGGCGCCCAGCAGGGGCGCGGCGAGATCGTTGATCGCCATCAGGTCGAACCGCGCGCTCGGCCAGCGGTTCTGGCTGAAGGCGGTCAAGCCGTCGAACGCCTCCTGAACCGTCGCGCGCGTGTTCGGGTTCGCCGCCGCGCCATGGCCGATGGTGACGAGCGCGTTCGGCTCCTCGGACCCCGCGGTCAGAACGCCGCGCGGCCGGTGATATTTGAAGCCGCGCCCGACCACCCGGACATCGTTCGCGATCAGCGCCGAGGCCAGCGTGTCGCCGGGATGGGCGACGATCTGGCGCCCGTCGAACAGCATGTCGCGCTTCCGCGTCCGGTCGATCGCCCCGCCCGATGACAGCCTCACCGCGCCGCCTCCCGCGCCAGCGCCACTTCGAGCACGCCGTGGCTGCGCGTGTCGCGCACCACCCGCAGCCAGGCGCGGCAGCCGCCGACATGCTGCCAGAGTTCGGGGTTCGGCCCCGCCGGATTGTCGCGGATGTTGAGATAGTCGTGAAACGCCTCGGCCCCGGCGCCCGGGTCCGGCCGCGCCAGCAGCTTCGCCGAGCCGCGACAGGCGAACTCGCGGACGTCGCGCTCGCCGCAGATCGGGCAGGTCAGGCGCATGGCACCTCAATGCAGGTTCGGCTGCGCACCCGTCGCCTCCTCGTCGATGACATGGCCGGTCGCGAACCGGTCGAGGCGGAAGCGCGCGGCGGCGGGATGCGACGCGCCCGTGGCCATCAGATGCGCGAAGCACCAGCCGGAGCCCGGCACCGCCTTGAAGCCGCCATAACACCAGCCGCCGTTGAAGAAGAGCCCCGCGACCGGCGTTTCATCCATGATCGGCGAGCCGTCCATGGTCATGTCGACGATCCCGCCCCAGGAGCGCAGCACCCGCGCCTTGCCGATCATCGGCATTAGCGCCATGCCCGCCTCCATCACATGCTCGGCCAGCGGCAGGTTGCCGCGCTGCGCATAGGAATTGTAGCCGTCGAGATCGCCGCCGAAGACAAGGCCGCCCTTGTCCGACTGACTGATGTAGAAATGCCCCATGCCGAAGGTGACGACGCCGGGGATCAGCGGCTTCAGCCCCTCGGTGACGAAGGCCTGCAGCACCTGGCTTTCGATCGGCAGGCGGAGCCCGGCCATCGCGCCGACCTGGCTCGACCGCCCCGCGACCGCCATTCCGACCTTTGGGGCGGCGATGGGGCCGCGGTTCGTCTCGACGCCGCGCACCGCGCCGCTTTCGATGCGAAAGCCGGTGACCTCGCAATTCTGGATGATATCGACGCCGAGCCGGTCGGCGCCCCGGGCATAGCCCCAGGCGACCGCGTCGTGCCGCGCGGTGCCCGCCCGCCGCTGTAGCAGGCCGCCCCGGATCGGAAAGCGCGCATCGTCGAAATTGAGGAAGGGGGCATGGGCGCGAACCGCCTCGCGGTCGAGCAGTTCGGCATCGTCGCCCTGAAAGCGCATGGCATTGCCGCGGCGGGCGAAGGCGTCGAACTGGCCGTCGGAATGGCAGAGGTTCAGGATGCCGCGCTGGGACATCATCACATTGTAGTTCAGTTCCCGCTCCAGCCCCTCCCAGATACGCAGCGAGTGGGAATAGAACTCCGAATTGCCGGGCAGCAGATAGTTGGCGCGGACAATGGTGGTGTTGCGTCCGACATTGCCGCCACCGATATAGCCGCGTTCGAGCACGGCGACGTCGCGCAGGCCGTGCTCGCGGGCGAGGTAGTAGGCGGTGGCGAGCCCGTGGCCGCCCCCGCCGATGACGATGGCGTCGTAGCGGGCCTTCGGCGCCGGATCACGCCAGGCGGGTGCCCACAGGTGATCGCCCGCCATCGCGTTTCGAAGGATCGCCAAAGCCGAATAGCGCATTCAGTCCCCGCCGTTACGCGGGCGAGGAAAGCCGTTCAGTGGATCGGGCGCAAGGGGGCCGTCGTGGTCAGCCCTCGTCGGGCTCCGCCGGCCGGGCGCCGAGACGCTCGATGCGCGGGCCGCCCTCGCCATGACGCGCGGCGGCGTTGGCAAAGCCGCGGGCGGCGCCGCTCCGCACCTCGAACAGGGTCTGGCCGTCGAGCACGCGGATACGGCCGATGTCGCGGCGTGACACGCGGCCGAGCCGGCAGAGCAGCGGGAGGATCCAGCGCACCTCCGCCTGACCGCCATGGCCGAGGCTGGCGCTGAACCACACCCCGCCGGTGCGCGACCGCGCGGCGCCGCCGGATCGACCGGCGAGGTCCTCCGGCGTTGGACGGATCGCGCGCCAGAGCTGGACGAACGCCGCCGCGATCCGCTCGGGTCCATGCGTCGACAGCAGCGCGGTGACCGTTTCGCGGTCCCCCTCCGCCTCCGCCGGGGCCACATGGTCCAGCATGCGCGCCCGGTGCCCGGCCTCGATCTCCTCGCGGCGGGGCACCGGCTGCCACTCGAAGGCCAAGCCAGCCCGCGCGATCAGCGTCTCGGCCCGACGCCGCGACCCGGGCACCGCGATGAGCACGGCGAGACCCGCGCGCCCCGCCCTGCCGGTGCGTCCAGAACGATGCAGCAGCACCTCGCGGTTCGCCGGCAGGTCGGCATGGATCACGAGATCGAGCCCGGGCAGGTCGAGCCCGCGCGCGGCGACGTCGGTCGCCACGCAGACCTTCGCGCGGCCGGACCGCATCGCGGCCAGCGCGGCGTTGCGATCGCCCTGCCCGAGATCGCCGGACAAAGCCACCACCTTGAAGCCCCGCGCCGACAACTCGCCCGCGAGCAGCCCGACCGACTCGCGCCGCCCGCAAAAGACAAGCGCGCTTTCCGGCTCGTGCAGGCAGAGAAGGTTGACCACCGCCTTGTCGCGATCCTCCGGCGCGACCAGCACGCCCTGAAACCGGATGCTCGCCTCCCCCTCCCGCGCCGCGATATCGATCCGCGCCGCTCCGGCCTGGAACCGCGCCGCCAGCGCCTCGATGCGCGGCGTTATGGTCGCGGAGAACATCAGGGTCCTGCGCGCGGCGGGCAGCGCGGTCAGGATCGCCTCCAGCTCCTCGCGAAACCCGAGGTCGAGCATGTCGTCGGCCTCGTCGAGCGCCACGGTCGCCAGCGCCCGCGTCCACAGCGCCCCACGCCGGATATGGTCCAGGACGCGGCCAGGGGTGCCGACCACCAGCTCCGCGCCCTGGGAAAGCGCCGCGCGTTCCGCCCCCGCGTCAGCGCCGCCGACGCAGGACAGGATCCGCGCGCCTGTGCCGCCAAAGAGCCATCCGAGCTCGTCGCGCACCTGCGCCGCGAGCTCGCGCGTGGGGACGAGGATCAGCGCCCGAGGCTCCGCCCCCGGCGCGCAATGACCGTCGGCGTCCACCAACCCGCGGGCGAGGGCCAGCCCCAGCGCCACGGTCTTGCCCGATCCGGTTCGCGCCGAGACCAGAAGGTCGGCGTCCGGGGCGTCGAGGATGGCGGTCTGTACCGGGGTCAGCTTGGTAAATCCACGCGCGAAAAGCGCGCGCGAAAGGGTCGCGGGGACGCGATCTATGCCAGTCATCGTCACTCGTTTCTTGGAACACGGGGCCGACATCGCCAGATCGGCGGCGATTCCCTTCGCGCACCCAAAATCGGGTAACGCCTTGGGCGTCGGGAGCCGGCAACTTGCCAGCGCGGCAAAGTCTGGCTATAGCAGGCGCGAATTTCGAACTTATGAATGGATCGGCATCGACATGCCCAAGATCAACGGCAATGAAATCCGCCCGGGTTACATCCTCGAGCATGACGGCGGCCTCTGGGTCGCGGTAAAGGTCGCCCATGTGAAGCCCGGCAAGGGCGGCGCCTTCGCGCAGGTCGAGCTCAAGAACATCCGCGACAACCGCAAGCTGAACGAGCGGTTCCGCTCCGCCGACAAGGTCGAGCGGGTCCGCCTCGACCAGAAGGACCAGCAGTTCCTCTACGAGAGCGACGGCCTCCTGCACTTCATGGACGCCGACACGTTCGAGCAGGTGACGATCGCCGCCGACATCTTCGGCGACCGCCGCCCCTTCCTGCAGGACGGCATGACCATCCAGGTCGAATATTACGAGGACGAGGCCCTCAACGCGATGCTGCCGGACAAGGTGACCTGCAAGGTCGTCGAGACCGAGCCGGCGGTGAAGGGCCAGACCGCCGCCAATTCCTTCAAGCCGGCGATCCTCGACAACGGCGTCCGCGTCATGATCCCGCCCTTCGTCGGCGAGGGCGAGGCGGTCATCGTCTCGACCGAGACCATGGAATATGTCGAGCGCGCCTGACCCGCGCGCTCACTTCCCTAGGACCAACCCCTCGCGGCGCTTGTCGGTGGCGCCGCGCAGCAGCGGTCCGTCGATCTGGATCACCTGCAACCCCGAATTGAGATCCGCCGGCTTCGCCACCTGACCTCGCGCGGCAAGGGCCGAGATCATCGCCGCGGCTTCCGGCCCCTCCTCCACCTCGGTATCGCCGTTGCGATTGACGATATGCGGCAGGTCGATGGCGACCTGCGGATCGAGGTTCCAGTCGAGGATCGCGATCAGCGCCTGCGCGACGTAAGGGATGATGTTCGCTCCGCCCGGCGACCCGGTCAGAAGCACCGGCGCGCCGCCATGGAACACCACCGTCGGCGCCATCGAGGACCGCGGCCGCTTGCCGCCCTCGACCCGATTGGCCACCGGAAGGCCATTCTCCTCGGGGATAAAGGAGAAGTCGGTCAATTCGTTGTTGAGGAGAAAGCCGTCCACCATCACCCGGCTGCCGAAGCCGGTCTCGATGGTGGTGGTCGCGGTGACCATGTCGCCGTAACGATCCCGGATCACCAGTTGCGACGTGCCCTTGCGCGGCCGCGGCCGGTCGGAGGTGAGCTCTTCCGGATGCTCCCAGGGAGGTTCGCCCGCCGTGGCGACGCCCATGCCGCGCAACGGGTCGATCAGCCGGGCACGAGCGGCGAGATAGCCGGGGTCGAGCAGGCCGTCGGTCGGCATATCGACGAAATCCGCGTCGGCCATGTAGCGGGCGCGGTCCGCGAAGGCGAGCTTCGAGGCCTCGATGAAGAGATGCGCCGCCTGCGGCGTGTCGCCGATCGCGGTCAGGTCGAAGGAAGACAGGATGCCGAGGATCTGGCCGACGGTCAGCGCGCCGGAACTCGGCGGCCCCATCCCGCAAACCTCCCACACGCGGTAGTCGAGGCAGACCGGCGGCCGCTCCTTCGCCTGATAGGCGGCGAGGTCAGCCTCGGTCATCAGGCCGGGATTGGCCGCGGACCGCACCGCTTCGACGATCCGCGCGCCGATGGCGCCTTCGTAGAACGGCTTGGCGCCCTCCGCGGCGATGATGCGCAAGGTCGCGGCGAAGGCCGGGTTGGCGAGGATCTCACCCTCGGCCTTGGGTGTGCCGTCGGGATGGAAGAAATAGTCGCGCGCCGCTGGGAAGTCGGCGAGCCCCGGCGCCTCCGCGATCGCGGCGGCGAGGCGCTGCGAAATCGGAAAGCCCGCCTCCGACGCGTCGATCGCCGGCTTCAGAAGATCGGCCCAGGGCACGCGGCCATGCGCCGCGTGCAGGAGCTCGAACACTTTCAGCGTCCCCGGCACTCCGACGGAACGACCGCCGGCGACCGCCTGGCGAAACGGGATCGGCGCCCCGTCGGATCCGAGCCAATAGTCCGGCGTCGCCGCGGCCGGCGCCGTCTCGCGACCGTCGTAGCTTGTCAGCGTGGCGGTCTCGGCGTCCCAATAAACGATGAAGGCGCCGCCGCCGATGCCGGAGCTTTGCGGTTCGACCAGGTTCAGCATCATCTGCGCCGCGACCGCGGCGTCGGCCGCCGACCCGCCGGACCGGAGCACCGCGAAACCCGCCTCGCTGGCGAGCGGGTTCGCCGTCGCGATCATGATTTCGCCGGCCGAAACCGACCGGCGCGCGGCGATCGCCGTGGTGGCCTCCGGCGGTGGCACGAGATCCTCGGCGACCGCGGCTCCCCACAGGATGAGGGAAAGGCCGCAAATCAGGGATTGGAAAGCCTTTCGCACCAACAAGATCGGGACCTTTGCGCAAACCGCCGGCGAGGATCATTCGTCGACCGGCACCACATCCACGGCCTGTTCGCTGGTCTGTTCGCCCGCGATGCGCAGGATACCACGGACCGGCGAGACATCGCCATAATCACGGCCACGCGCGATCACGATGTGATTGGTGCCGACGATCAGCGCGTTGGTCGGATCGAACTCGATCCATCCGCTTTCGCGCCCGCACCAGGCACGAACCCAGGCATGCATGGCGTCCGCGCCTTCCAGCCGCGGTTTGCCCGGCGGCGGATTGGTGCGCAGGAAGCCGCTGACATAGCCAGCGGGCACGCCGATGCCGCGCAGGGCGGCGATCATGATCTGGGCGAAATCCTGGCAGACGCCGCGACGCCGGGCGAAGGCCTCGGTCGCCGGTGTCTCGACCGTCGTCGCCTCGGCATCGAACTCCATGTCCTCGTAAAGACCCATGCCGACCGCCCAGACCGCGTCCATCGCCGTCATGCCCGGGCGCAGCTTTTCGACGGCGTAGGCGGTCATCTCGGGCGTCGGCGCGGCGCGCGGGCTTGGCCCGAGGAAGTGCAGCGGGGAATCCGGGTCCAGTCCGCGATATTCAGCGATCTCCTCGACGAGGCGGCCGAGCGCCGGCGAAATATCGAAACCCGGCGCCTCGGCCATGCGGTCGACCCGGGCGGCGACGCGGAACTCGATCTCGTCGTGAATGTCGCGAAAGACGACCTCGACCGCGTTGTTGCCGAAGAAATCGACCAGGTCGGACCGCTCCGCCGGCCGCGGCTCGATGCTCAGCGACGAGGTGACGCGACGCTGGACGCCGGGCAGATCCGCCGGCATCAGACGCAACAGATGGCGGCCCCCGACGGCGGGCCGGTCATAGCTGTAGGTGATGCGCAGCCCGATGTCGTAAAGCATGATCTAGCGGAGATAAGCTTCTGAAAGCAGTTCGGAAAGCTCGCCGATTTCCAATCTGAGGGCGAGGAGACTTGTTTCGTCCAATGTGTCGGGCGTCTGGACGGCGAGCCCGGTATGGGTCCGCAAGATCGCCCGCGACAGTTCCGACAGCTGACCATTTACCTCGGCGCCCGGTAGGAAGGCCGCCTGATCGCGAAGCTCGGTCAGCTGATAGAGCACGGAGCGCGGGTTCATGATATCGAGCGCCAGCAGGTCGACCACCGTGTCGCGCGACGTCGAGACCGCGTAGCGGCGGCGATGTGACATCACGCTGTCGCCGATCTCGACCGCGAGGTCGAGCGCGCCGTCCGGCGCGTCCGGCTTGCCGAGCCAGGCGATCGCGCTCGCCATCGACATCGCCCGCTCCAGCGACCGGCCGATAATCAGAAAGCGCCAACCGGTGAAGCGATACATGTTCTCGTGCACGAGGCCCGAGAAGCCGGTGATCTTGCGCAGGAGAACGCTCATCGCGCGGGCGGTGTCGTCGCCGGGGGTGACGGTCGCGTCCATCTTGCGCGCGGTCCGGGCGAGATCGTTCAGCGCCATCCAGCCGTCGTTCGAGAACCGGTCCCGCACATGGCTGGCGCTGGTGATCGCCGCGCTCAGCGTCCATTGAAGGCCCGGGGGGATGCCTTCGGTGGCCTCGATCCCGTTCGCCTCCAGATGTTCGGCCAGATGGGCGATCAGCGGCGCCTCCGGATCCGCCGTCTCCGCGAGGCGGATGTGATGCGCGCGCAAGAGCCGCATGATGCCCTCGGCCCGTTCGACATAGCGGCCGAGCCAGAAGAGATTGTCGGCGCCGCGGCTCGGCAGCACCCCGGGCTGCACCCGGGCATAAGGCGCGGCCTGGGTGGGCAGCATCGAGACGCTTTCGACCGGCTTGTCGCTGACGATCCAGACGTCCGCCGCCGAGCCGCCGCGCTGCATGGCGATCGCGGTCGCGTCGGGCGTGCGGCCGATGCGGGCGAAGCCGCCCGGCATCACCTGCCAGCCGCTTGGCGTGCGCACGACGAAGGCGCGCAGGCTCATCGGCCGCGGCACCAGCTGGCCATCGACATGCGCCGGCGTGGTCGAGAGGGTCACCGCCTCCTGACCGACGAGGCCCGGGCCATCCGACTCGAGCCAGGAATCGATCGAGGGGCGGGCGCGGCCGCGGAACTGGTCCCCGAGCACGGTGTTCTCGTCGATATCGAACGGCAGTCGCGTCGAGAGGGCCGAGCCGATCATCATCCGGTCAGCATGGGCGCGGACATGCGCGCGCTCCGCCGCCTGTCCGCACCACCAGGTCGCGATGTTCGGCAGTGCCAGCGGCTCGCCGCGCAGGGCCAGCGAGATGCGCGGCAGGAAGGCGAGGAGCGCCCGTGTCTCCAGCACGCCCGAGCCGAGCGCGTTGACCAGCGTCACGTTGCCCCGGCGCACCGCGTTGACGAGGCCGGGCGTGCCGAGCCGCGAGCCGGAATCGAGCTCCAGCGGATCGGCGAAAGCCGCGTCGAGACGGCGCCAGAGCACGGTGACCGGGCGCAGGCCGGCGACGGTCCGCACCATCACCCGACCCTGCGCCACGGTCAGGTCCTCGCCCTCCAACAGCATGAAGCCGAGATAGCGGGCGATATAGGCATGCTCGAAATAGGTGTCGTTGAGCGGTCCCGGCGTCAGGATCGCGACGCGGGAGTCGGGATCGGACGCCAGCCCGTGCAGCGCGTCGCGGAAGGTCCGGAAAAAACCGGCGAGCCGGTGGACATGCGCCTCCGCGTAAAGGTCGGAGAACACCCGGGCCGTCGCCACCCGGTTCTCGAGCGCGAAACCCGAGCCCGAAGGGGCCTGCGTCCGGTCGCCGAGCACCCACCAGGAGCCGTCCGGCCCACGCCCGAGCTCAAAGGCGAGGAAATGCAGATAATGCCCGCCACGCGGCGGAATACCGACCAGCGGCCGCAGCCACTCCCGGCTGCGCGCGATGAGCGAGGCGGGCAGTTGCCCGGTGCTGACCAGCCGGTTCGGCCCGTAGAGATCGGCGACGACCGCCTCCAGCAAGTCGGCGCGCTGGATCAAGCCCGCGGCGATGCCCCGCCATTCCTTCTCCTCGATCAGGACCGGCACATGGGCGAGCGGCCAGGCCCGCTCGGTCGAGACGGTGTCGCCGTACTGGCGAAAGAATACGCCCGCGTCGCGAAGATACTGGTCGCCGCGCGCGAAACGCGCCGACAGTTCCTCGGCCGGGATGGTCGTCAGATGCTGGATGAACTGGCGCCAGACCGGCCGAAGCTCGCCCGACGGATCCATGAGTTCGTCCGCGACGCCGGGAAGCGGCCGGTAACCGGCGAGCAGCGCCGGGGGACCCGCCGCGAGGCCGCGGACCTCCATGGTTCAGTACCCCGGCGATCTGCGCAGGTCGAGCGTCATCGGAAACGCCGGATTCGGCGTCTCCGGCGGCGGCGCGAAATAGCCCGGCGTGTGGCCGAGCGGCTCGAACCGCGCGAGCCGCCGCGCCTCGGCCTCGTTTCCATTGACCGGGAACGTGTCGTAGTTGCGCCCGCCCGGATGCGCGACGTGATAGACGCAGCCGCCGAGCGGCCGCCCGCTCCAGGTGTCATAGATGTCGAAGGTGAGCGGCGCGTTGACCGGCAGCACCGGATGCAACGCCTGCGCCGGCTGCCAGGCCTTGTAGCGCACGCCGGCGACCGCCACGCCGCCCGTCTCGGTGGCGCGAAGCGGCAGGCGCCGCCCGTTGCAGGTCACGGCGTATCGGTCCGGATCGGTGGTCGTCAGCTTGACCTGCAACCTTTCGGTGGAACTGTCGGTATAGCGCACCGTCCCGCCGATCGCTCCGGTCTCGCCCAGCACGTGCCAGGGTTCGAGAGCGGCGCGCAGTTCGAGATTGACCCCGTCGTATTCCACTTCGCCGCAGAACGGGAACCGGAACTCGGCCTGCGCCTCGAACCATTCGGGCCGCATCTCGAAGCCATGCGCGGTCAGGTCGCGCAGCACGTCGAGGAAGTCCTGCCAGACATAGTGCGGCAGCATGAACCGGTCATGCAGCACCGTGCCCCAGCGGGTCAGGTTGCCGCTGGCCGGGTTCTGCCAATAGCGGGCGATCAGCGCGCGGATCATCAATTGCTGCGCGAGGCTCATCCGCGGGTCCGGCGGCATCTCGAAGCCGCGGAACTCGACGAGGCCGAGCCGCCCCGTCGGCCCATCGGGCGAATAGAGCTTGTCGATACAGATCTCGGCGCGGTGCGTGTTGCCGGTGACATCGACCAGCAGGTTGCGCAGCAGCCGGTCGACCAGCCATGGCAACGGCTGCACGCCCATGCCCGGCGCGGGCATCTGCGCCATGGCGATTTCCAGCTCGTAGAGCCCGTCATGCCGCGCCTCGTCGATGCGCGGCGCCTGGCTCGTCGGACCGATGAACAGGCCGGAGAACAGGTAGGACATCGACGGATGCCGCTGCCAGTGCAGGATCAGGCTGCGCAACAGGTCCGGCCGGCGCAGGAACGGGCTGTCGAGCGTGGTTCCGCCGCCGACGACCACGTGGTTGCCGCCGCCCGTGCCGGTATGGCGGCCGTCGATCATGAATTTGTCGGCGCCGAGCCGGCTTTGGCGCGCCTCCTCGTAGACGGTCTCGGTGATCGCGACGCAATCCTCCCAGCTGCCCGCGGGATGGATATTGACCTCGATGACGCCGGGATCGGGAGCGACCCGCACGACATTCAGTCGCGGGTCATGCGGCGGCGCGTAGCCCTCGATATGCACCGGCAGGCCCAAAGCCTTGGCCGCGGCCTCGGCGGCGGCGATGAGTTCGAGGTAATCCTCCACCCGCTCCACCGGCGGCATGAAGACGCAGAGCCGCCCGTCGCGCGGCTCGACGCTGATCGCGGTGCGCACCGCGCCGTCGAGCTCGCCGATCACCTGCTCGATCCGGTCCTGGGTCGGCTCGGCGGCGGTGAAGCTCGCCGTCGCCTGCGGGCGAATGGTGGGCGCGGCCACCCGCGGCTCCGGCAGCGGGTCGCGCGGCACGGTCGGATCGGCGATGTTGGTATAGGGATAGGACGACGGCGGGATGTAGGGCAGCGAACTCAGCGGGATGCGATAGCCGACCGGGCTGTCGCCGGGCACCAGGAACAGGTACTTCCGCCGCAACCGCCAGCGTTCGGACCGCCAGCGATGCGAAGGATTGGCCTTCGACTGCCAGCGCTGGATCGGCAGGACGAAGCCGCTCGGTTCGGTCAACCCCCGCGCGAACACGCGGCTGATCCGATGCCGCTCCTCCGGATCCTCGAGCTCGCTGTTCTCGGGCGTCACATTCTCCGGCAGGGTGGCTTCCTTGAGGATCCAGGTCGCCGGGTCCTCGAAGGCGGGCGTTACCAGGTCCGGCTCGACGCCGAGCGAGTCGGCGATTCCCATCAGCAACTGTTCCGCCTCGTTCGGGCCGACGCCGGTCTCCTTGCCCTCGGCGGCGATCAGCGCGGCGTCGTTCCAGATCGGCTTGCCGTCGCGGCGCCAATAGAGCGAAAAGGTCCAGCGCGGCAGGGTCTCGCCGGGATACCACTTGCCTTGGCCATAGTGCAGGAACCCGCCCGGCGCGAACCTGTCGCGCAACTTGCGGATCAGCACGTCCGCCAGCGCGCGCTTGGTCGGGCCCACGGCGTCGGTGTTCCACTCGCCGCTCTCGAAATCGTCGATCGAGACGAAGGTGGGCTCGCCGCCCATGGTCAGCCGCACATCGCCGGCGACCAGCGCCGCGTCGACCTTGCGGCCGACCTCGTTCAGCGCGGTCCAGGCTTCGTCGGAATAGGGCTTGGTGATCCGAGGATGCTCGGCCACCCGGCTGATCTTCATGTCGAAATCGAACTCGACATTGGCCGCGCTCGCCATGCCGCTGATCGGCGCCGCGTTGCGGAAATGCGGCGTCGCCGCCAGCGGCACATGGCTCTCGCCGGTCAGGAGGCCCGAGGTCGGATCGAGTCCGATCCAGCCCGCGCCCGGCAGATAGACCTCGCACCAGGCATGGAGATCGGTGAAATCGTGGTCGGTTCCCGCCGGCCCGTCGAGCGAGACGAGGTCGGGCTTCAACTGGATGAGATAGCCCGACACGAACCGCGCGGCGAGGCCGAGGTTGCGCAGGGTCTGCACCAGCAGCCAACTCGAATCCCGACAAGAGCCGGTGCCGCGCAGAAACGTCTCCTCCGGCGTCTGAACGCCGGGCTCCATCCGGATCACATAGCCCACGGTATTGGCCACGCGGGCATTCAGCCCGACGACGAAATCGACGGTCCGCTCCCGCGCACGCGGCACCGTGTCGAGAAACGCCTGGAGCAGGGGCCCGACCGGCTCCGGCCGCAGATAGATCTCGAGATCGGGCCGGATGTCCTCGGGATAGTCGAACGGCCAGTGCTCGGCGGACTCCTCGACGAAGAAGTCGAAGGGATTGTACACCGTCATGTCGGCGACGAGATCGACCTCGATCTTCAGCTCGGTCACCGGCTCCGGAAAGACGAATCGCGCCATCCAGTTGCCGTAGGGATCCTGCTGGTGGTTGACGAAGTGGCCGGCGGGACTGACCCGGAGCGAATGCGAGATCACACGGGTGCGCGAATGTGGCGCCGGCCGCAGGCGGATGACCTGTGGCCCGAGGGTGACCGGGCGGTCGTACTTGTAGTGGGTGAGGTGGTAGATGCTGGCCTTGATCGACATGTCTGGATACGGCTCCGGCGAAACTCGAAGGTTAACGTTTCACAAAAGATTGCAGCGCACCATGCTTCTTTGGGGATTTCTCCCCAAGTCGGGGCGAGGGTGGATTTCACGCACACCCGCCTCTCCGGCGGTCACGCCGCTTAGGACCGTGGCGCATGGCCTCGCCTCCGGGTAAGGAAAGGGGTCGTCGCGCGCGTAGTCCCGCCGGCCAGGACGAGACCTCATGCTGCTCCATGTTCTTGCCATCATCGCTCCCGTCTTCGTCATCATCGCGATCGGCTACCTGGCCGTGGTGACCGGCTATATGGCGGCCGAGGCGACGCGCGGGCTCGCGCTCTTCGTGCTGCGCGTCGCCCTGCCGGCGTTGGTGTTCAACGCGCTGACCAGCG
>JBGAJI010000071.1:0-17135 GCA_044225035.1 Amaricoccus sp.
GGGCGCGGGCGGCCGGCCGCCGCGGCTCTCCCAGGTATTGAGGCCGATATGGTGGTGATAGCCCCCGGCCGACAGAAAGGCCGCCTGATCGCCGTATTTCTGCTGCAGCTCGAAGCCGAGCACGCCGGAATAGAAGGCGATCGCCCGGTCGAGGTCGGCGACCTTCAGATGCACATGCCCGACCCTGGTGCCGGGCGCGACTGGCGATGTCATGATACTCTCCGTTGAATCCTGTTCGTTGCGAAGATAAAGCGCCCGGGTTCCCCAAAAAAGTGGCCGAAATGGAAAGACCGACTTTCGATCCGGCGCAGGTGGTCACCATCGAGCGCCTCGGACAGGAAGGCGACGGCCTCGCCGGCGCGATCCGCGCGCCCTTCACGCTGCCCGGAGAGCGGGTGCGCGGGTCGCTGGACGGCGGGGTGTTGCGCGTCGAGGAAATCGTCGCGCCGTCGCCCGACCGGATCGCGCCGGTCTGCCGGCATTTCGGCACCTGCGGCGGCTGTGCCTTGCAGCATGCCTCCGATGCCTTTCTCGCCGACTGGAAGCGGGGCGTGGTGGGCCGCGCCCTCGCCGCGCGCGGCCTCGCGGCGGAGCTGCGGCCGACGCTGACCTCGCCGCCGCGATCGCGGCGCCGGGCGACCTTCGCCGGGCACCGCGCGCGCCGGACGGTGGCGGTCGGCTTTCGCGCCCGTAGGTCGGAGGCGGTGATCGACATCACCGAATGCCCACTCGTCCGCCCGGAGCTCTTCGCGGCGAAACCGGTGTTGGCCGAACTGACCGGGCTCGGCGCCGGCCGGGGCGGGACGATCCGGCTCGGCGTCACCTCCGGTCCGGCGGGGCTCGACATCGACGTCGGCGGCGCCAAGCCGCTGGAGGCGGATCTCGGCGCCCGGCTGGCGTCGCTGGCCGAGGCCGCCGATCTCGCGCGGCTGACCTGGAACGGCGAGACGGCGGCGCTGCGCCGGCCGCCGTTCCAGCGGTTCGGCCCGGCGCATGTCACGCCGCCGCCGGGCGCCTTCCTGCAGGCGACGGCGGAGGGCGAGGCGGCGCTCGCCCAGGCCGCGCGCGCGGCGGTCGGCGACGCGCGGCGGATCGCCGACCTCTTCTCGGGCTGCGGCACCTTCTCGCTGCCGCTGGCCGCGGGCGCCGAAATCCACGCGGTCGAAGGCGAGGCGGCGATGCTGGCGGCGCTCGACGCGGGCGCGCGCCGGACGCCTGGCCTCCGCGGCGTGACGGTCGAGCGGCGCGACCTCTTCCGCCGGCCGCTGCTCGCGACCGAGCTCGACCGCTACGACGCGGTGGTGATCGACCCGCCGCGCGCGGGCGCCGAGGCGCAGGCGGGCGAGCTTGCCCGCGCGCGCGTGCCGCGCATCGCGATGATCTCCTGCGATCCCGTCACCTTCGCCCGCGACGCCGCCACGCTCGTCGCGGGCGGATACGCGCTCGACTGGGTCCAGACCGTCGACCAGTTCCGCTGGTCCGGCCATGTCGAACTCGCCGCGCGTTTCAGCCGCCGATGACCCCGCCGGCGGCGCCGATCTGGCCCCGATGCAGCAGGAAATGGTCGATCAGCACGCAGGCGAGCATCGCTTCGCCCACCGGTACCGCGCGAATGCCGACGCAGGGGTCGTGCCGGCCCTTGGTCACGATCTCGGTTTCCTCGCCGCGAAGGGTGATCGTGCGCCGCGGCTTCAGGATCGAGGAGGTCGGCTTCACCGCGAAGCGCGCGACGATATCCTGGCCGCTGGAAATGCCGCCAAGAATGCCGCCCGCGTGGTTCGAGGAAAACCGCGGGCCGTCGTTGCCCATGAAGATCTCGTCGGCATTGTCCTCGCCGGTCAGTTCGGCGGCGGCGAAGCCCGCGCCGATCTCCACGCCCTTCACCGCGTTGATCGTCATCAGCGCGGCGGCGAGGTCGCTGTCGAGCTTGGCATAGATCGGCGCGCCGAGGCCGGCGGGCACGCCGCTCGCCTGGACCTCGACCACCGCGCCGATGGAATTGCCGGATTTGCGCAAGGTATCGAGATAGTCCGCCCAGGCCGCGGCCGCGCGCGCGTCCGGGCACCAGAAGGGATTGCGCGTCACCTCGTCCCAGTCCCAGGCCGCCGCATCGACGGCGAGCGCCCCCATCCGGGTCATGGCGCCCCGGATCACGACTCCGGGCGCCAGCGCCGCCAGCGCCTTGCGCGCCACCGCCCCGGCGGCGACCCGCGCCGCGGTCTCGCGCGCGCTCGACCGGCCACCGCCGCGATAGTCGCGCAGGCCGTATTTCTGGAAATAGGTGATATCGGCATGGCCCGGCCGGAACTTCTCGGCGATCTCGCCATAGTCCTTGGACCGCTGGTCGGTGTTGCGGATCATCAGGCTGATCGGCGTTCCCGTCGTCACCCCCTGGAAGGTGCCGGACAGGATCTCGACCGCGTCCTCCTCGCGCCGCTGGGTGGTGAAGCGGTTCTGGCCGGGCTTGCGCGCGTCGAGCCAGGGCTGGATGTCCGCCTCGGTCAGGCCGATGCCCGGCGGGCAGCCATCCACCACGCAGCCGAGCGCCGGCCCATGGCTCTCGCCCCAGGTGGTGACGCGGAAGAGATGGCCGAAGCTGTTCATCGACATGGGCGGACCCCCTGGTTTTCCGCCCTCTAGCCGATCGCACGGATGAGGGCCAGACAGGCGCGGTGCCGGCGGGGTGATCACTCGCGACGTCGCAGCACTCACTGCACGAGATCGACCGTCGGCGAGATCGTGACGGACGTGCCCCGCGGGGGCACGTCCGTTTACAACGGACGAGCCGGGCACGCCCGTCCCGATAGAGAGCTACGGAGAAATCTTCACCCCTCGCGCCCTACGCAAGCTTGCTTCGGGCGCGCGCCGGCGCGACCTGCCACTGGCAGGTTGGTAGATGCCGGCGCGGAGATATCTCGAACGGCACCGCGAAGATGGGCGGATCGTCAAATGCGGGGCCTCAGGGCTCGCCCGGCGCGTCGCTGGCGCGAAGGTTTTCCTTGATGAGGATGTCGAACCGCACCTGTTCCTGCGAGGCGATCGGCTCCCGCCTGTCGCTCCGCGCGCGGAGCAGGCGGATCGCGCTGCGGACGAGGTGGCCCGGATCCTGCGCGATCACCACGTCTATGTCGCCGGAGAGGAGACCCGCCTCGGTGTAGCGCGTGCGCTCGTGCCCGACGACCACCAAGCGGCCGAGGTCGCACATTTCGCTCAAGGCCTCCAGCGGCGCCCGCGCCTCGGAGCTGAGGATATAGGCCGCGACGATGTCGGGATGGCTGGTGACGGCGGTGCGCACGACGCGGCGCGCGCGCTCCGGGTCGCCGTGGGTTTCGAGCGAGGGCAGCGCCACGAGGCCGGGATAGGCCGCCGTCAATACCCCGTCGAAGCCGCGGCGCCGTTCGAGGCTGTCGCGGGCGTTCATCGTCTCGGCGACGACCAGCACCTTGCCGCGCGCACCGCCCGAGAAGCGGCCGAGCAGCCGGCCGGCGGTGGCCCCGGCGGCGTGGTTGTCGATGCCGACGAAATCGATCCGCCGCTCCAGCGACTGGGCGGAGACGAACTGCACCACCTCCACCCCGCGCTCGATCAGCCGGTTGATCGCGTCGCGGACCTGCGGCGATTCCGGGGCCATGATCGCGAGGCCGTCGACCGACTCCGGCGACTGTTCCGCGATCATCCGCGCGGCCTGGTGCGGATCCTCGTCCAGCACCCGCAGGTGGCGGACGAGGATCGAATCGCCGGCCACGCCCTCGCGCGCCTCTTCGATCCGCTCGACCAGCGCCTCGAGGAACTGGTCGCCATGCCGGGGCAGCAGGAACACGAAGCGATAGCTGCGGCCCCGCGCCAGATTGGCGGCTGAGAGGTTGCGCACGAAGCCGAGTTCGTCGATCGCCCGGCCGACCGCCTGGACCGTCTCCTCGCGCACGCCGGGCCGACCGTTCAGCACGCGATCGATGGTCGCGAGGCTGACCCCGGCGGCACGTGCGAGATCCTTGGTCGTCGGCCTCATCGGTTTTCCCCTGTCCTGACCGCTATTTGGCCATTCCCGTCAACCATGGCAAGGCAAATGAGGTGCGTACCTCATAAATCTGTTGCTATGAGGGGCGTGCATCATGTAACGATATTTCCAATCGGTCGGAGAAGCCGGCCGCGTCGAAGAATCGGGAGGATGCAATGAAGCGAGTGCTCACGCTGTCTTTGACGGCGGCGATTTCCGCCGCCGGCGCCGCGCAGGCGGACGATCTCACGCTCTGCTGGGCGGCCTGGGACCCGGCGAACGCGCTGGTCGAGCTCAGCAAGGAGTTCGAGGCGCAGTCCGGCAACAAGATGAGCTTCGAGTTCGTGCCCTGGCCGAACTTCGCCGACCGCATGCTGAACGAGCTGAATTCCGGCGGCGGCCTCTGCGACCTGATGATCGGCGACAGCCAGTGGATCGGCGGCGCGGCCGAGAACGGCCTCTATCTCAAGCTGAACGATTTCTTCGCCGAACAGAACATCGACATGGCGGATTTCATCCCCGCCACGGTGACCGGCTATTCCGAATGGCCGAAGGGCACGCCGAACTATTGGGCGCTGCCGGCCTTTGGCGACGTGGTCGGCTGGACCTATCGCAAGGACTGGTTCGAGCGGCCGGAGCTGCGGGCCGAGTTCAAGCAGAAATACGGCCGCGACCTCGCCGTGCCCGCGACCTTCGCCGAGCTGAAGGACATCGCCGAATTCTTCCAGGGCCGCGAGATCGACGGCAAGAAGGTCTATGGCGCCGCGATCTATACCGAGCGCGGGTCCGAGGGCATCACCATGGGCGCGATGGACGTGCTCTACAGCTTCGGGTTCCAGTATCAGAACCCGGACCATCCCTACGAGCTGGAGGGCTATGTCAATTCACCGGCCTCGGTCGCCGGCCTCGAATATTACAAGGCGCTCTACGACTGCTGCACTCCGCCGGGCGCGTCCAACTGGTACATGTCCGAGGATGTCGACGCCTACAAGTCCGGCCAGGTGGCGATGCAGATGAACTTCGCCTTCATCTGGCCGGGCATCAACGCCGACCCGAACGTCGGCGGCGACAAGACCGGCTATTTCGCCAATCCGGCCGGGCCCGGCGGCGACCAGTTCGCCCAGCTCGGCGGCCAGGGCATATCGGTGGTCGCGGCCTCGGACAACAAGGAGGCGGCGCTCGATTATATCAAATGGTTCGCCCAGCCCGAGGTGCAGGCGAAATGGTGGAAGCTCGGCGGCTATTCCGCGCTGAACGCCGTGGTGAACGACCCGGGCTTCGCGGCCAGCCAGCCCTATGCCCAGACCTTCCTCGACTCGATGGCGATCGTGAAGGACTTCTGGGCCGACCCGAACTACGCCTCGCTGCTCGACGCCTCGCAGCGGCGGTTCCACGACTACGTGGTCGCCGGCAACGGCACCGCGCAGGAAGCGCTCGACGGCCTCGTCGCCGACTGGACCGAGGTGTTCGAGGACGCGGGCAAGATGTGACCCGCCGGGCGGGCCGCTTCACGCGGCCCCCCGATCCAGACAAGACCGCCGAAGGACCCGCCATGTCCCCGACTTCGCTCGATTTCGTCGCGCAGGCGACGCCGAAGCCCGTTGCCCGGCGCCTGCGCGGGCTTTCGGACCGGGCGATCGCCTGGATCTTCATCGCGCCGACCATCGCTCTGCTGCTTGCGATCAACATCTTTCCGCTGATCTGGACGGTGCGCCTCAGCTTCACCAACTTCCGCGCCAACCAGCCCGCCGCGCCGGTCGAGTTCGTCGGCATCCGCAATTATGTCCGCATCCTCACCGACGAAGACATCTGGATGACGATGCAGGCGACCGCGCATTTCGTCATCTGGACGCTTGTCCTGCAGGTGCTGATCGGCTTCGGCCTCGCCTGGCTCATCAACCGCAAGTTCCGCGGCAACGACCTGTGGACCACGATCATCGTGCTGCCGATGATGCTGAGCCCCGCCGTCGTCGGCAATTTCTGGACCTTCCTCTACCAGCCGCAGATCGGCCTCTTCAACGCGGTGGTGGGCTTCTTCTCCGGGATCGCACCCTCCAGCTTCTCGATGATCGGCGAGGTGGCGCTGGCGCCCTGGGCGATCATCATCGTCGATACCTGGATGTGGACACCGTTCGTCATGCTGATCTGCCTCGCCGGCCTGCGCTCCATCCCCGAGAGCATCTACGAGGCGGCGGAATGCGACCGCGCCAGCAAATGGCGTCAGTTCTGGACCATCACCATCCCGATGGCGCTGCCCTTCCTGATGCTCGCCGTCCTCTTCCGGGGCATCGAGAATTTCAAGATGTTCGACCTCGTGGTGCAGTTGACCGGCGGCGGCCCCGGCAACACGACCGAGCTCACCTCGATCAACCTCAAGCGCGAGGCCTTCGAGAAGTGGCGGACCGGCTATTCCTCGGCCTACGCGGTGATCCTGTTCGTGACCGTCTTCGGCCTCGCCTCGATCTATGTGAAGGCGCTGAACCGGGTGAAGGAAAGATGAGCGGCTATTCGATCACCGAGCCGTCGTCCGGGCAGAAATGGATCGCCGGGACCCTCGTCGTCCTCTATGCGCTCATCACCCTGCTGCCATTGCTCTGGATCATCGCGACGGGGTTCAAGTCGCCGTCCGACGCCATCGCCTATCCGCCGAAGCTGGTGTTCGAGCCGACGCTGGAAGGCTATGTGAACCTCTTCACCACCCGCACCCGGGCGACGCCGGAAATGCTGGCCGAGCTCGGCCCGCCGACGACATGGTACGACAGCATCGTGCGCAAATACGACATGGTGATCGCCGGCCCCTCCCGCTACGGCGAGCGGTTCATGAACTCGATCATCATCGGCTTCGGCTCGACCTTTCTCGCCATCCTGCTCGGGACCATGGCCGCCTATGCCTTCTCGCGCTTCAAGGTGCCGCTGAAGGACGACCTGATGTTCTTCATCCTCTCCACCCGGATGATGCCGCCCATCGCCGTCGCCATCCCGATTTTCCTCATGTACCGCCAGCTCGGCCTCTCCGACACGCATCTCGGGATGATCCTGCTCTATACGGCGGTGAACCTGTCGCTCTCGGTCTGGCTGCTGAAGGGCTTCATCGACGAGATCCCGGTGGAATACGAGGAGGCCGCCCTCATCGACGGCTACACCCGCTTCCAGGCCTTCCGAAAGGTGGTGCTGCCGCAGGCGGCGACCGGCATCGCCTCGACCGCGATCTTCTGCCTGATCTTCGCCTGGAACGAATACGCCTTCGCGGTGCTGCTCACCTCCGGCAACGCCCAGACCGCGCCGCCCTTCATCCCGACCATCATCGGCGCCGCCGGCCAGGACTGGCCCGCCGTCGCCGCCGGGGCCACGCTCTTCCTCGTGCCGGTCATGGTCTTCACCATCCTGCTGCGCAAGCACCTCCTGCGCGGGATCACCTTCGGAGCCGTGCGCAAATGACCGAATTTCTCCGCGGCCTCGCCCGCCTGCGCCGCGGTCCCTGGGAGATCGTCGCCTCGGTCCTGATCGCGCTCGGCGTCGTCATGATGATGCAGCCCTTCGCGCTCTGGCTCTTCACCTGGTCGTTCGTCACCGTGCTGGCCGGCACGGTGATGTTCATCACCGTCAGCCATTTCCCGGCCTGAGCCATGGCCCAGATCCGCATCGAGAACGTCCGCAAGGAATTCGGCGCCTTCACCGCCGTCGAGGGATCGACCTTCACGGTGGAGGACGGCGAGTTCTTCATGCTGCTCGGCCCCTCGGGCTGCGGCAAGACCACGACGCTGCGCATGATGGCGGGGCTCGAGCTACCCACCTCGGGGCGCATCTTCCTCGGCGGCGAGGAAGTGGGGCAGAAGCCGGCCAGCCAGCGCGACATCGCCTTCGTCTTCCAGATGTTCGCGCTCTATCCGCATATGAACGTGCGCCGGAACATGGCCTATCCGCTGGTCAGCCAGGGGATGCCGCGGGCGCAGGTCCGGGCGCGGGTCGAAGAGGTGGCCGGCATCCTCGGGATCCGCGACATCCTCGACCGCCCGGTCGGCGGGCTGTCAGCCGGGGACCGGCAGCGGGTGGCGCTCGGCCGCGCCATCGTGCGCGAACCGAAGTGCTTCCTGATGGACGAACCGCTCGGCGCGCTCGACGCCGAGTTCCGCGAGCATATGGCCGGCGAGTTGCGCGCGCTGCACGACCGGATGGGCGCGACCACCGTTTATGTCACCCATGACCAGATCGAGGCGATGCAGATGGGCGACAGGATCGTCGTGATGAACCACGGCGTGGTCGAGCAGTTCGGCCGGCCGCAGGAAATCTATGACTGGCCGGCGACCATGTTCGTGGCGAGCTTCATCGGCTCGCCCGCCATGAACTTCCTGCCCTTCGAAGGCGTGGCGGCGCCCGGCGCCACCAGCCTCCGGCTCGGCGAGGCCGAGATCGGCGTGCCGGACCTGCGCGACGGCGCCCGCGGCCGCCTCGCCCTCGGGGTCCGGCCCGAGCATGTCGCCCTCGACGACGCCGCCCCCTATCGCGCCCGGGTCGCGGCGACCGAATATCTCGGGACGACCCAGATCGTGACGCTCGACACCGCGCACGGGCCGGTCAAGGCGCGCGTCGCCTCCTCCGATCCGGTGCCGGTCGGCGCCACCACCGGCCTGCGCCTCGACGCGCGCACCCTCTCGGTCTTCGAGGCGGAGCAGGGCCGCGCGCTCCTGTCGGCCGGCAACGAGAAGGTGCTTCGCCATGGCTGAGGTGGTCCTGGCCGGGGTGACCAAACGCTTCGGCGCCCATACCGCGCTCGACAACGTCTCGCTCACCGTGCCGAACGGCGCCTTCGTCGTGCTGCTCGGGCCGACCGGCGCCGGCAAGACCACCACCTTGCGCATGATCTCCGGCCTCGACGCGCCGGACGCCGGCACGGTCCATATCGGCGGGCGCCCCATGGCCGGCCTGACCCCGTCCCAGCGCAACGTCGCCATGGTCTTCCAGCAATATTCGCTCTACCCGCACATGACGGTGCGCGAGAACCTCGCCTTCCCGCTGCGCTCGCCGCTGCTCGCCACTCCGCCCGACGAGATCGCCCGCAAGGTCCAGGCCGTCGCCGAGACGCTGCGGATCGCCCACAAGCTCGACAACAAGGCGACGGCGCTCTCGGGCGGCGAGATGCAGCGCGTCTCGATCGGCCGGGCGCTGGTGCGGAACCCGACGATCTACCTGATGGACGAACCCCTGAGCTCGCTCGATGCCAAGCTCCGCGCCGACCTCAGGATCGAGCTCAAGGGCATCCAGGCCAATACCGGCGCCACCCTGCTTTACGTCACCCACGACCAGATCGAGGCGATGACCATGGCCACCCATGTCGGCGTGCTGGAACAGGGCCGGCTGATCCAGTTCGGCTCCCCGCGCGAGATCTACGAGGATCCGGTCTCGGTCTCGGCGGCGAGCCGCCTCGGCCAGCCGAAGATCAACATCCTGCCGGCGGATCTCTTCGGCCACGCCCCGGCGGGCGCCGTCTCGATCGGCCTCAGGCCTGAGCAGATCCGCCAGGGCGAGGGCGAGGCGAGCACGGTGCGCCGGATCGAGCGGCTCGGCGACCAGACGCGGCTGCATCTCGCCTTCGCCGGGCACGAAATCGTCACGGTGACCGATCCCCATACCAGCCTGAAGCCCGGCGACCTGCTGCGGATCCGGCCCGAGCGACCCTATTTCTTCGACGCGGCCGGCCAGCGGACAAAGTGAGGCATGACATGACCCAGTTCTTCAACGCCAAGGAAACCATCGTCACCGAGGCCGTCGACGGCCTCCTCGCCCTCTCCGGCGGCCGCCTCGCCCGGCTCGACGGCTATCCGCATATCCGCGTCGTGGTCCGCACCGACTGGAACCGCGACCGCGTCGCCCTCGTCTCCGGCGGCGGGTCGGGGCACGAGCCGGCGCACGCCGGCTTCGTCGGGCCGGGGATGCTCACGGCGGCGGTCTGCGGCGACGTCTTCGCCTCGCCTTCGGTCGACGCCGTGCTGGCCGGCATCCTCGCCGTCACCGGCCCCGCGGGGTGCCTGCTCATCGTCAAGAACTACACCGGCGACCGGCTGAACTTCGGCCTCGCGGCCGAGCGGGCGCGCGCTTTCGGCCTCAAGGTCTCCATGGTGATCGTCGACGACGACATCGCCCAGCCCGACCTGCCGCAGGCCCGCGGCCTCGCCGGCACGCTCTTCGTGCACAAGATCGCCGGCGCGCTGGCCGAGGAAGGCGCCGACCTCGAGGCGATCACCGCCGCCGCCCGCCGCGTCGTCGGCGCGACCCGCACCATCGGCATGTCGCTCGATACCTGCACCGTGCCGGGCTCGCCCAAGGAGGCGCGGATCCCGCGCGGCAAGGCGGAACTCGGCCTCGGCATCCATGGCGAGGCCGGCATCGAGCAGGTGGATTATACCGACGCCCGGACCGCGATCACCATGGTCTGCGACCGGCTGGCGCCGCTGATGGGCGAGGCGCCGCATGTGGCGATCCTGAACAATCTCGGCGGCTCCTCGGTGCTCGAAATGTCCGTGCTGGCGAACGAACTCGCCCGCTCCTCGATCGCCGGCCGGCTCAGCCACGTGATCGGGCCGGACGCTCTGATGACCTCGCTGGAAATGCGCGGCTTCTCCGTCTCGGTCTGCGCGACGACGGCGGGGGATCTGCGCGCGCTCGGCGCCCCGACGCCGCTCGCCGCCTGGCCCGGCATCAACCGGCTCGGCGAAATTTCCGTGGTCCAGCTGCCCGACGGCCTGCGCCCGATCCGGCCGCTGCCCTCGGACCATCCCGCGACGCGGGCCTTCCTAACCCGCTGCTGCGACATCCTCATCGCCTCCGAGGCCGATCTCAACGCGCTCGATGCGAAGTCGGGCGACGGCGACACCGGCTCGACGCTCGCCACCGCCGCGCGCGCCTTGCTCGCCGGCATGGACCGCCTGCCGCTCGCCGACCAGACCCAGCTCTATCGCGCCATCGGCCAGGAACTGGGCCAGACCGTCGGCGGCTCGTCCGGGGTGCTGCTCGCCATCTTCTTCGCCGCCGCCGGCGACGCCGCCTCCAGCGGCCTGCCGATGCGCGACGCGCTGGCCGCCGGCCTCGCCCGGCTGCAGGAGATCGGCGGGGCACAGCCTGGCGACCGGACGATGGTCGACGCGCTGAAACCGGCGCTCGAAGCCCTCGGCGAGGGCTTGCCCAAGGCCGCGGAGGCCGCCCGCCGGGGCGCCGATCACACGGCGGACATCACGCGGGCCCGCGCCGGCCGCGCCTCTTACCTCAGCGCCGACCAGATCCGCGGCCATGTCGATCCCGGCGCCGAAGCCGTGGCGCGGCTGTTCGAACGGATATCGAGCGCCGTGGACGCCTGACGCCGCTCAGGCGCGCAAACCGTCCATGATCCCGACGAGCTCGGAACTGATGCCGGGCTCGGACAGGGCGTGGCCGGCGGTCTGCACCATGCGCAGGGTCGAGCCCGGCCAGGCGCGATGCAGCGCATAGGCGGTATGCGGCGGGCAGATCATGTCATAGCGGCCCTGCACGATATGTCCCGGCACATGCGCGATCCGGCCGATGTTGCGCAGCACATGCCCGTCGCCGTCGAGAAAGCCGCCATTGACGAAATAGTGATTCTCCAGCCGCGCGAAAGCCAGCGCATAGGCGCCGGAGGGATAACCGCGCCCCTCGCCCGGATCGAGCACGGCGAGCGCGCTTTCCCAGCCCGCCCAGGCCCGCGCGAAGCGGGCCTGCTCGTTGGGGTCCTTGCCGAACAGCCGCTTGTGATAGGCGGCGATCAGGTCGGCGCGCTCCTCGCGCGGGACCATGTGCGAGAAGGAAATCCACGGCTCCGGCCAGAACCCCCCGGCGCCGCCACCATAGAACCAGTCGAGCTCGCCCTGGGTCATGGTGAAGACGCCGCGCAGCACCAGCGCCTTCACCCGCTCGGGGTGGGTCTGGGCGTAGATCAGCGCGAGGCAGGCGCCCCAGGAGCCGCCGAACACCGTCCAGCGGTCGATGCCGAACTCCACCCGGATGCGCTCGATATCGGCGACGAGGTCCCAGGTCGTGTTGTTCTCGACGCTGGCGTTCGGGGTGGAGCGGCCGCAGCCGCGCTGATCGAACAGGATCACGCGATAATGCGATGGGTCGAAGAACCGCCGCATCCCCGGCGAACATCCGCCCCCCGGGCCGCCATGCAGCACCACCACGGGCTCGCCATCCGGCCGTCCGCATTGCTCGACATAGACCCGGTGGCCGCCGGGCATGTCGAACATCCGCTGCTGGAACGGGTCCAGCGGGGGATACAGTCCGCTGCGCGGACCGGCGCCGCCCTGATTGATGTTTTCCTTCATTGCGACAGTATGTATCCGGTCGAGAGCCGAGACAATCGCAGGTTGGCAGAATGAGCGCAACGTCCCCCGCCGACGCCCCCCCCGCCGCCGAACCGCTGACCGGCGCGGTCGATCCCGCCGAGGTGGCGAAGTTCGAGGCGATGGCCGCCGAATGGTGGGATCCGAACGGCAAGTTCAAGCCGCTGCACATGCTGAACCCCTGCCGGCTCGATTACGTGATCGATCAGGTCTCGGCGGAGTTCGGCCGGGACCCCGCCGGCCCGCGCCCCTTCGCCGGCCTCCGGCTTCTCGACATCGGCTGCGGCGGCGGGCTCCTGTCCGAGCCGATGGCGCGGCTCGGGGCCGAGGTGGTGGGCGCGGACGCCGCCGCGCGAAACATACCCGTCGCCCGGCTCCATGCCGAACAGTCGGGCCTCGCCATCGACTATCGGCACACCACCGCCGAGGATCTGGCGGCGGCCGGCGAGCGGTTCGACGTGGTGCTGAACATGGAGGTGGTCGAGCATGTGCCCGACCCGCTCGCCTATCTCACCGCCTGCCAGACGCTGCTGCGGCCGGGCGGGCTGATGATCTGCTCCACCCTGAACCGCAACGCCCGCAGCTTCGCCATGGCGATCATCGGGGCGGAGCATGTCATGCGCTGGCTGCCGAAGGGCACGCATGACTGGCGGCGGTTCATCACGCCGGACGAGCTTTTCGCCCTCATCGAGCGCGCGGGCCTGGCGCCCGTCGACCGCAAGGGCTTCGTCTTCAACCCGGTGAGCTGGAGCTGGCGCATCTCGGACCGCGACCTCGCGGTGAACTACGTCACCACGAGCACCAAGCCGGGCGATTGGGCGCCCGCCTGACCGCTCATACCAGCACGCCCTCTCCTTGAGCGGTGGCGTCGTGTCCTACTGCCTTCTCTTGACGGATTTGGCGTAGACTAATCCGTCCGCGCCCGCCTGCCCCCGGCGGGCGCGTCTGCGACGCACCCACCCAGGCAGGCGCGAACGGATTGGCGCCCTCGTCCCAAGAGGCCCGCTTCGGTCGAAGGAAGAAAGGTGCCCGGGATGACCGTCATCGCGAAGGACCGCCGGCTCTAGGCGTCATCCGACCCGAGCACACCACGGATCGCGCGCAGCGTCGGCAAGGCCTCGCGCAGGCGGCGGGGGCCAAGCGCCTCCATCAGGTCGTCGAACACCGGCGCCATGGCATCGACCGCGCGGTCGCGCGCCGCCTGTCCCGCCGGGCTGATGCCGATCCATTTGCGCCGCGCATCCTCCCAGTCGGGACGGATATGGATATAGCCCGCGGCGTCGAGCCGGGCGACGGTGTTGCTGATCGCGCCCTTGCTGACATGAAAGATCCGCGCCAGCTGCGCCGGGGTCTTCTCGCCGCCGAGCCGGGCGAATGGTTCAGCACCATGAAATGCGACAGTTCCATCCCCTTCGGCAGGCGCGCGACAGGCGTGTCCGCGCCAGCTGCTCGATCATCACGATCTCGCTGAAAAAGACGATCATCAGGGGATCACGCTCAGGGCTGCTCACGGGCGGTCGGGGGGCTCATAGGCGCGGTCATGGCCGAGCGACGGCACCATGCCCCTCGCCCGCGCCACCGCCGCGAGATCGAGATCGACCAGCGTCACGCCCACATCCTCGCCCGCGTCGGCCAGCACCTCGCCCCAGGGCGCGACGGCGAGGCTGTGGCCATAGGTCCGCCGCGGCTTGCCCTCGGTCGCGGGATGCGCGCCGGTCTGCGCGGGCGCGAGCACGAAACAGCCGGTCTCGATCGCCCGGGCGCGCAACAGCGTGTGCCAATGCGCCTGCCCGGTCGGCACGGTGAAGGCGGCCGGCACGGTCAGGATCTCGGCCCCCGCCTGCGCGAGATCGCGATAGAGCCGGGCGAAACGCATGTCATAGCAGATGCTGAGCCCGATGCGCGCCGGCCCGTCGGCCACCACCGCCTGGCCGCCGGGCCGGAAACCGGCGGATTCGCGATAGGTCTCGCCGCCCGCCAGCTCGACGTCGAACATGTGGATCTTGTCGTAGCGCGCGACGATGGCGCCGTCCGGCCCGATCAGGAACGAGCGGTTGGCAAAGCGCCCGTCCGCGTCGCCGGTCCGGAGTGCGAGGCTGCCGATCAGCAGCCACAGCCCGAGTTCGGCGGCCACCTCGCGCAGGCGGGCAAGCGTCGGATCCTCGGGTTCGGGCGCCAGGACGGCCTCCTGCCGCGCCCGGCTCGACGAGACGATGTTGGTGACTTCCGGCGTCGCGACAAAGCTGGCGCCGCCCGCCGCCGCCTCGCGGATCAGGCGCTCGGTCACCGGCAGGTTGGCGACGGGGTCGTCCCCCGAACAGAGCTGGACCAGCGCGGCCCGCACGGCCTAGCCCGCCAGCAGGGGATCGAGCTGACCGGCCCGGTCGAGCGCGAAGAGATCGTCGCAGCCGCCGACATGGCGCTCGCCGATGAAAATCTGCGGCACGGTGTACCGGCCCGACAGCCGCTCCATCTCGGCGCGGCGGGCGGGGTCACCGGCGACGTTGATTTCCTGAAAGGGCGCGCCCTTGCCGGACAGCAGGCGCTTCGCCGCCGCGCAATAGCCGCAGGTCGGCGTGGTATAGAGCTTAATCGACGTCATGCGGCTTTCCGTTCGGTCCCGTCCCGCGACTATAGGCGGCTAGTCCTCGAAAGCAACGCGTGCGAGGACGAGAACATCGACGCGCGCCGCGCCGGCCGCGCGCAAGGTGTCGGCGCAGGCCGACAGCGTCGCGCCCGAGGTCAGCACGTCGTCGATGAGCAGCACCGCCTTGCCGCGCGCCGCCGCGGCCCGCCGCGGGGTGACGAGGAAAGCGCCGGACTGGTTCGCGAGCCGCGTCTCGCGGTTCATGCCCTCCTGCGGCGTGGTGAAACGGCCGCGGGTCAGCAGATCGACCACCGCCGGCTTGCCCGACAGCGCCGAGAGACGGCGCGCGAGTTCCGCCGACTGGTTGTAGCGCCGCCGCAGCAGCCGCCGCCAATGCAGCGGCACCGGCGCGATCATGTCGGTCTCGGCCAGCAGCGGGCGCCCGGCGGTCGCCATCCAGCCGGCCAGCGGCTTCACCATGTCGAGCCGGTCGCCGTGCTTCAGCCCGAGGATCACCTTGCGCGCCGCGCCGCGATAGAGCACCGCCGCCCGGCCGCGGTCCCAGGCCGGCGGATGCCGCTGGCAACCCTCGCAAAGATCGGCGGCGCCGGTCGCCTCGCCGACCAGCGGCGTGCCGCATTTGGCGCAGGTCGTGCCGTGGATGAAATGCGTCTCGCGCCAGCAGCCGGGGCAGAGGCCGCCGGGCGCGTCCGTCGGCTCGGCGCAGGCGAGACAGCGCGGCGGATAGATCACGTTGATCAGCGTGGTTTTCAGCGCTTCCAGCATGGCAATGCCCGTCTTCCCGATCTATGTCCGGCGGTGAGGATCCGCCATGCCGCCGCCGCCCACCCTGTTCGACGCCGACCTTCTCGCCCGCCGCCGGGCGCGGGCCGCGCGCATGCCCGAGGATTTCCTGCGCCGCGCCGTGGCCGAAGAGCTTTCAGAGAGGCTGAAAGAGGTTAACCGAAGCTTTCATGCGCCGGCGATCATCGGACCGCGCGGCGCGCTCTGGGCCGAGGCGCTCGGCCTGCCGGACGCGCGGCTGGTGCCCGACGACGAGATGCTCGATCTCGAACCCGGCGCGCATGACCTCGTGATCCACGCGCTGGCGCTGCATTGGGCCAACGACCCGGTCGGCCAGATCGCCCAGGCGCGGCGCGCGCTGAAACCCGACGGCCTGTTTCTCGGCGTGCTCGTCGCCGGCGAGACGCTGCGCGAGCTGCGCGAGGCGTTGGCCCATGCCGAGATCGAGATCCTCGGCGGGCTCAGCCCCCGTGTGGCGCCGATGGGCGAAATTCGCGAACTCGGCGGCCTGCTCCAGCGGGCGGGCCTCGCGCTCACCGTGGCCGACGGCCTGCGCTTCGACGTGACCTATGCCGAGCCCTTCCACCTGATGCGCGACCTGCGGGCGATGGGCGAGACCAGCGTCATGGTCGACCGCCTGCGGCGCCCGACGCCGCGCGCGGTCTTCGCCCGGGCCGCGACGCTCTATGCCGAGCGTTTCGCCCATGCCGACGGGCGGCTGCCGGCGACCTTCGAGGTGGTGGTGCTGACCGGCTGGGCGCCTTCGCCGGAACAACAGAAGCCGCTGCGGCCCGGATCGGCCCGCGTCCGCCTCGCCGACGCGCTCGGCGCCCGGGAAACCGACGCCGGCGAGAAAGCGGGCGGCTGATCGCCGCGATCAAAGGGACAGGACCATGGATTCCTCATCGCTCGACACCGGCGCCGGCATGATCGGCCATGAGACGGCCCGACCGCCCTTTTCCGGCGCCGATCATCCGAAGCTGCCGCCGGCCCGGATCGGCGTGGTGCTGTCGAACCTCGGCACGCCGGATGCGACGGACTATTGGTCGATGCGCCGGTACCTGAGCGAGTTCCTGTCCGACCGGCGGGTCATCGACTATTCGCCACTGTTCTGGCAGCCGCTGCTGCAGCTCGTCATCCTGACCAAGCGGCCGTTCACCTCCGGCAAGAACTACGAGAGCATCTGGAACACCGCCCGGAACGAGAGCCCGCTGCTTACCACCACCCGCGGCCAGGCGGCGGCGGTGGCGGAACGGGCGCGCGCGGCCTATGGCGACCGGGTACTGGTGGATTTCGCCATGCGTTACGGCAATCCGTCGACCGCCTCGGTCATCGAAGGGTTGCGCGCCAGGGGGTGCGAGCGGATCGTCTTCTTTCCGCTCTATCCGCAATATTC
>JBGAJI010000072.1:0-16547 GCA_044225035.1 Amaricoccus sp.
CGAAATCCGCGCTGCTGGTCGAGCCGCTGGTCGCCGCGGCGGTTCCCGCGGCCTCGGCCGCGCTGCGCACGGCGCTCGACAATGCGCGCACGACGCTCGACGGCTTCCAGCGAGACGGCGTCTTCCCGCCCTATGCGCGGGTCGACGCGGCCGGCCGGGCGAAGATCGCCGCCGCCTTCACCGCCGTGGCGACGGCGGCGGATGCGCTCAACCCCGCGATCGGACTGGATTGATGACCGACACACCTTTCACCACCCGCCGCGGCCTGCTCCTCGCCGGAGGCGCGCTGGCCGCCGTTCCCGCCCTTGCCCGCGCGGCGACCGATCCCGGCACCGTTGGCGGAAATGTCGCCGAGGCGCCGGTCGCCGCGGGGCCCGGCGCCGAGGACCGGGTCTCGCCCTTCGGCGCGTACCAGGCCGGCATCCTGACGCCGCGGCCGGCGAACGGTCTCGTCGCCGCCTTCCATGTCGTCGCCGACGATCCGGCGGCGCTGGAGCGGCTGCTGCGCCGCCTGACCGAACGCGTGGTCTTCCTGACCCATGGCGGCCCGGTGCCGGACAGCGATCCGAAGCTGCCGCCCCCCGACAGCGGCATCCTCGGCCCCGTGGTGCGGCCGGACGCGCTGACCATCACCGTCGGCTTCGGCGCCTCGCTGTTCGACGACCGCCCCTGGCTCGCGCCGCTCCGGCCGCGCGTCCTGTCGCGGATGACGAAATTCCGCAACGACGCGCTGGACGCAGAGATCTGCCACGGCGATCTGGTCCTGCAATTCTGCGCGCACAGCCAGGACACCGTGGTCCATGCGCTGCGCGACGTCGTGAAGAACATGCCCGACCAGCTGGTGCTGAAATGGGCGCAGACCGGGAATGTGCCGGTCATCCCGCCGCGGCCGGAGGCGGCGCCCGAAAGCGCGCGCAACCTGCTCGGCTTTCGCGACGGGTCTGCCAATCCCGACAGCGCGGACGCCGCTCTCATGGACCGGGTGGTCTGGGTCGGAGCCGACAATGACGAGCCGGACTGGGCGGCGAACGGCAGCTACATGGCGGTGCGGATCATCCGCAACCTCGTCGAGCGCTGGGACCGCGCGCCGCTCGGCGAGCAGGAGCGCTTCATCGGACGCACGAAGATCACCGGCGCGCCGCTCGACCAGCCGGACGGCACCGAGGCGATGGTCCCCGACTACGCGGCCGACCCCGAAGGCGCGGTCACGCCGCTCGACGCGCATATCCGCCTCGCCAATCCGCGCACGGCCGAGACTGAAGGCAGCCTGATGCTCCGGCGGCCGTTCAACTATGTGAACGGCGTGCTCCGCAACGGCCAGCTCGACCAGGGGCTGTTGTTCATCGCCTGGCAGTCCGACCTCGAGCGGGCTTTCATCACCGTCCAGCACCGCCTGACCGGCGAGCCGCTGGAGGAATATCTGAAGCCGGTGGGCGGCGGCTATTTCTTCGCCCCGCCCGGCTTCGCGGACGGCGGGGATTATCTCGGCCGAACGCTCGTCGCCGCCATCACCCCGACCAGCCAGCGAAGCAGCCAGTCGTCGCAACCCGTCCCGGTCCAGCAATGACGGACCTTCATCGAGGATTGAATCCATGCGCTTTCTGACTCTCGCCGCGATCGGCGCGCTGACCGTCGCCCAGGCGGCCCATGCCGAGGCCACGCTCGACCTCGTCGGCCCGATCAGCGACTACAAGATCTATGTCTCGGAAAAGACCGACGAACTGGTGACCGACACCGAGGCATTCGTCGCGGCGATCAAGGCCGGCGACGTCGCCAAGGCGAAGGAGCTGTTCGCCCCGACCCGGATCAACTACGAATCGATCGAGCCGATCGCCGAGCTGTTCTCCGATCTCGACGTGTCGATCGACAGCCGCGCCGACGACTATGAGAAGGCCGAGGCCGATCCGGCCTTCCCCGGCTTTCACCGCATCGAATACGGCCTCTGGGAGAAGAACTCGACCGAGGGGCTCGATCCGATCGCCGACAAGCTGCTCGCGGACGTGAAGGAGCTCGCCGGGCGGATCGAGAGCCTGACCTTCCCGCCCGAGGTGGTGGTCGGCGGCGCCGCCGCGCTGATGGAAGAGGTCGCGGCGACCAAGATCTCCGGCGAGGAGGACCGCTACAGCCACACCGACCTCTGGGACTTCAAGGGCAATTTCGACGGCTCGCAGAAGATCGTCGAGCTGGTCCGCCCGGTGATGAGCCCCGACGACGCGGCGTTCCTCGCCACCGTCGACACCAACTTCGCCACCATCGACGGCATCCTGGCAAAGTACCAGGACGGCGAGGGCTATGTGACCTACGACCATCTGACCGACGCCGACCGGGTGCAGCTCGCCGGCGCGGTGAATACGCTGGCCGAGGATCTCTCGACGCTGCGCGGCAAGCTCGGCCTCGACTGAGGCTGCGGCGGCCCTTTGCTTCGAAGCGGGCCCTTGGGCCCGCGACTCCCCGGCCCGGCGAGTCGACGCGATCCGCGGGCGGGGACAAAGCGTCTCCGCCCGTTTGTCTGGCACGGCCCGTCGTCGTCTGCTACGCGTTATGTCGGCGATATTGCCAATGACGTCGCCTGCCGGGGGTGTGAGACAGGCGGCGGACAACAGGGGGAATAGCATAATGGGTTTTGGTGATCTTCTCGGCCAGATGATGCAGCAGGGCCTTGGCGGCCAGTCCCAGCCCGGGACGCGACTGAACCAGACCCTCCAGAACCTCGGCGGCGGCGGCGGTGGCGGCGCGCTCGACAGCCTGTTCTCGCAGCTTCAGGGCGCGCTCGGCGGCGCCGGTGGCGGCGCGGGCGGCGCGCTCGGCGGCCTGACCGGACGGGCGAAGGATTTCCTCGGCCAGGAGCAGGTCGGCGGCCTGACGGGTGGCCAGCTCGGCGGGATCGGCGCGATCGCCGGCGCGCTGCTCGGCGGCGGCGCCGGTGGCGCGGCGAAGGGCGGCGCCATGGCGATCCTCGGCACGCTGGCCCTGAGCGCGCTCAAGGCGGCGCAGGCCGGGGCGAGCGCGCCCGGGCAGGTCGAGGCCGCCCCCGAGGAGGTGAAGGCGCTGGCCAGCCCGTCGACGGAAAAGCTGCTGGTCAGCGCGATGATTAGCGCGGCCAAGGCGGATGGCGAGGTCGATCAGGCCGAGATGGAAAAGATCATCGGCAAGCTCAGCGCCGATTCCGTTTCCGACGAGGAGCGCCAGTTCGTCATGGACCAGCTGCATACGCCGGTCGATATCCCGGCGCTGGCGGCGCAGGTGACCTCGCCGGCGCAGGCGGCGGCGGTCTATGTCGCCTCGATCCTCGCCATCACGCCGGATTCGCCGCAGGAGACGAGCTATCTGGACGAGCTGGCGCGCGCGCTCAATCTCGACGGGGCCACCGTGTCGCTGCTGCGCCAGACCGCCGGCGTGCCGGCCTGACGCCCGCGCCCGCGCGACCCCTGGCCGCGCGGGCTGCCTTGCGATGAGCGAATATCTTCCCGCCCGCGTTCATGCCGACCTGGGCCCGGAGTTCTTCGACCCCGTCCGGCCCGCGGATTTTCCGCGCGCCGAGCTTCGGTTCCGCAACGACGGCTGGGCGGCGCGGATCGGGCTGGACGGGCTGAGCGATGCCGAGTGGATCGCGCATTTCGGGCGGTTCGAGCCGTTGCCGGACAATCTGCCCCAGCCGTTGGCGCTGCGCTATCACGGGCACCAGTTCCGGTCCTACAATCCCGATCTCGGCGACGGCCGCGGCTTTCTGTTCGCGCAGGTCCGCGACGCGGTCGACGGCCGGCTGCTCGATCTCGGCACCAAGGGCTCCGGCACCACGCCCTGGTCGCGCGGCGGCGACGGCCGCCTGACGCTGAAGGGCGGGGTGCGCGAAATCCTCGCCACCGAGATGCTCGAGGCGCTCGGCGTCTATACATCCAAGACCTTTTCGCTGGTCGAGACCGGCGAGGCGCTGATCCGCGGCGACGAACCCTCGCCCACGCGCTCCGCCGTGCTGACCCGGCTCAGCCATGGGCATATCCGCATCGGCAGCTTTCAACGGCTGGCCGCCTTGGGCAAATGGGAGGAGATGCGCCGGCTGGTCGCGCATTGCGTCGCGCATTACTGGCCGGAGGCGGCCGGCCCCGACCCGGTCGCCGGTTTCTACGACGCGGTGGTCGGCGCGGTGGCCCGGCTCGGCGCGGAATGGTTCGCCGCCGGTTTCGTGCATGGCGTGCTCAATACCGACAATATCAACATCACCGGCGAGAGCTTCGACTACGGCCCGTGGCGGTTTCTCGATCGGTTCGATCCGGCCTTCACCGCCGCCTATTTCGACCAGACCGGCCTCTATTGCTTCGCCCGGCAGCCGGAGGCGCTGAACTGGAACCTCGCGCGGCTCGGCGAATGCCTGATTCCGATCGCCTCGCGCGCGGCGATCGAGCCGGCGTTCGAGTCCTTCCCCGGCCGTTTCCAGACCGAGCTCGCCCGGCAGACCTTCGCCCGCCTCGGCCTTCTTCCGGGCGAGCCGGAGGCGGGGCGCGCGCTGGCGCAACGCTTCTGGGGCGCGGCGCAGGAGACGGCGCCGCCGTTCCAGCGGATGTTCTTCGACCTGCTCGGCGCCCGGCCCGAGCGGCTTCGGGCGAGCCCGATCCGCAACCTCTTCGAGACCGCCGCCTGGGCCGAGGTGATCGAGGATCTGCGCGCCCTGCCCGCCGCGCCCGGGCTCGAGGCCGCGCTCGCCCATCCTTACGCCGCGCGGCCCGCGCCCGAAACCCTGGTGATCGAGGAGGTCGAGGCGATCTGGGCGGCGATCGACGCCGCCGACGACTGGGCGCCGCTCGCCGCGAAGGTCGCCGCGCTCCGGGAAGTTCGCGACTTCGGCGAGACGCTCGGCCTGCTCTCCGGGCCGAACGCTCGCGCCCGCCACGTCCCGCTGTGACGCTTCAGGCCAGCGCGTAGCGCGCCGCGGCCGAGAGGGCGCCGAGCGGGTGGGCGAGGCCGCGCGCGTCGAGGTCGATGAGATGCGCCAGCACATTGCGCAACGCCGCAGGCGCGAGCCGGGGATCGAGCGGAACATAGACCTTCGCGACGATGTCGGCCGGGGTCGCGGGACCGTTGGCGAGCGCGGCGAGGATCTGACGCTCGCGCACGTCCCGATGCGCGAGCAGCCAGTGGATCAGACGCGAAGGATTGGTCACCGGCGCGCCATGGCCGGGGTAATAGACCCGCTCGCCGCGCAAGCGAAGCCGGGCGAGGCTGGTGCGAAAAGAGGTGAGGTCGCCATCGGGGGGCGAGATCAGCGTCGTCGACCAGCCCATCACCGTGTCGCCGGAGAAGAGCGCCCGCCCCTCGGCCCAGGCGAAGCTCAGGTGGTCCGAGAGATGCCCCGGCGTATGAACCGCCGTCAGCGTCCAGCCCGGCGCGGAGATCACCGCGCCGTCGCCGATCCGCCGATCCGGCGCGAAGCCGGCGTCGATCCCCTCGCCGCCGCCGAGCGCCCCTTCCGCCGCGAGCCGCGCCATCGCCGGCGACCGCGCGCCGACCGCGTCGCCATGGGCGAGGACCGGCGCGCCGACCCGCGCGGCGAAGGCCCGTGCCCCGGCGCTGTGGTCGCGGTGCGCGTGGGTAACCAGCACAGCCTCGACACGCTCGCCCGCGACCGCGGCGGCCAGCGCGCCGAGATGCGCGGCGTCGTCCGGGCCGGGGTCGATCACCGCGACCCGGCCCTGGCCGAGGATAAGGCTACGCGTGCCGGTGAAGGTCATCGGCCCCGCGTTGCCGGCGGTGACCACCCGCAGCCCCGGCGCCAGCGTCTCGACGGCGCCGGGCACCGGCGCGTGATCGCGCTCGAACGGATCGCCGTCGTCGGATTCCGGCCCGGACCTGCGCATGGTTCAACCTCCTTGCGCGGCGCGGGGGCGGCGCGTAACCCTCGGCGAGCGATGAAGCCCCGCCCGATCAAATCCATCCTGCCGCGCAGCCTCTTTGGCCGGGCGCTGGCGATCCTACTGGTTCCGATCATCGCTCTGCAACTCGTGGTCGGGCTCGTCTTCTTCCAGCGCCACTATCAGCGGGTGACCGAGCAGCTGACCCACGGCGTCGGGCTGGAGCTGCGCTATGCGATCAGCCGGATCGAACGGGCGCCGGACGCGACGCGGGCGGCGCTGGAGCTGGCCGAGCTGGCGCGGCCGCTCGATCTCGTGCTGCGGCTCGAACCCGGCGTCACGGTGAAGGCGGGGGAGGAGCGGGATTTCACCGACGTCTCGGGCCGCGCCATCGCCCGGACCTTGCGTCAGGATCTCCCCGGTCCGCTCGACATCGACCTCGCCAGCGACCAGCGCGCGGCGCGGATCGCGGTGCAGACCGGCAAGGGCGCCCTCGTGTCCAGCGTGCCGCGCACAAGGCTGTCGGTGCAGAACCCGCACCAGCTCCTCGTGCTGATGCTGGCCGCCTCGCTCGTGCTCAGCACGATCGCCCTCATCTTCCTGCGCAACCAGGTGCGGCCGATCCGGCGGCTGGCCGAAGCGGCGGAGGCGTTCGGCAAGGGCCGCTCGGTGCCGTTCCGTCCGGCCGGCGCCGAGGAAGTGCGGCGCGCCGGCATGGCGTTCCTGTCGATGCGGTCGCGCCTGGAGCGGCAGATCGAGCAACGCACGCAGATGCTGTCGGGCGTCAGCCACGATCTCAGGACGCCGCTCACCCGGATGCGGCTGACCCTGGCGCTGATGGACGAGAGCGAGGAGGCGCGCGACCTCGCGCAGGACATGGATCAGATGGACCGGATGCTGGGCGAGTTCCTCGCCTTCGCCCGCGGCGACAGTCTCGAGGCGACCGAGCCGACCGACCCCTTCGCGCTCGCCGCCGGCATCGCCGACAATGCCCGCCGCGCCGGCGCGACCGTCGCGCTGACCCAGCGGGACGAAACGCCGGGCGACCGGCTGGTCGAGATGCGCCCGGGCGCGGTCGGGCGCGCGGTGGAAAACCTCGTCGGCAACGCGGCGCGGCACGGCGACCGGGTCGAGCTCTGCGTCCGCCTGCGGCCGAAGTCGCTGGAATTCATCGTCGAGGACGACGGTCCCGGCATCCCGCCGGAGGATCGCGCCCGGGCGCTCGCGCCCTTCACCCGGCTCGACGCGGCGCGCAATCAGGACAAGGGTGGCAATGTCGGCCTCGGCCTGTCGATCGCCATGGACGTCGCCCGCAGCCATGGCGGCAGTCTGGAGCTCGGCGACAGCGCGGAATTCGGCGGCTTGCGCGCCGTGCTGCGCCTGCCGCGATAGCCGGCGGGTTCAGGAGGCTCAGTTCCGCTCCACCGGCTTCGAGCGCATCCGGGCCACCGTCTCGCGCTCGGCGCGCTTGCAGCGGAGCGGCGGCAGGCCGCGGTCCATCAGATCCATATCCTCCAGCACCATGTCGCCCATCCGCTTGAAGGCGCTGTCGAGCGCGCCCGCCCGATGCGCGGAGCGCAGGAAGCCCGGCAGGCGGCGGACCGGATGATCGGCCGGCGGTGGCTCCTCGGGGAAAACGTCGCTGGCCGCGGTGATATGCCCGCGGGCGACCGCCGCCATCAGCGCGTCGAAATCGACGACGCCGGCCCGACTGAGCAGGATGAAGGCGGCGCCGGGCCGCATCCGCGCGAAATCCGCCGCGCCGAGGAAGCCCTCGTTCTCGGCCGTGACCGAGGCGACGCAGAAGACGAAATCGCTCTGCTCCAGCACCGCGCCGAGATCCGCCGGCTCCACCCCCGCCTCGCGCAGAATCGAGGGCGGTAGCCAGGGATCATACGCGCGGATGCGCGTCTCGAAACCGCGCAACAGCCGCGCCAACGCCCGGCCGAGGTCGCCGAAGCCGATCAGCCCGACCTCCGATCGGGAGATCAGCCGCGCGCCCTCGTTGCCCGCGCCGCCCCATTGCTCCCGCCCGAGCCGGAAGCCGAGATCCGCGTCGACGATGCCGCGCGCGAGGCAGAGGGCGAAGCCGAGGCCGATCTCGGCCACCGGCTCGGCGAAGACCCGGCCCGTGGTCAGCACATGGATGCCGCGCTCGAACAGCGGTTCGTAGGGCATGTTGGCGAAGAGGTTGCTCTCGACGTTCAGGATGGCGCGAAGGCCGGTCATCGCCGCGATCGCCTCAGCGCTCAGCGGCGGCTGGCCGAGGATGTAGCGCACCTGGGCGAGGGTCGCCGGCTCCTGGCTCGCCACCGAATCGTGGTGCATCTCGGCGACGCGATAGGTGGCGCGCAGCCGGGCCAGCGCCTCCGGCGTGAAGATGAGATCGAGCGTTCGCGGATGCGGCGCCGAAATGACGAGCGGCTTGGTCATCGGTCGATCCTCCGTTCCGCGTTCCGACGACGCGGGCATCGGTTATACACCGAAGCCTCAACGGGGATATCGGTCCGGCGCGCCGCGTCGCCGCTTTACCATCGGCCGAAAAACCGACAGGTTCGGTCCCGTGCCCCGCAACGATCCCCCCGCCCCGACCGCGCCCCCTCCATCCGATCCGCCGCGCTGGTGCGACGACGTGATCTTCCTGCGCCTGCTCGCGGCGCTGGCCGGCGCCGGGTTCCTGCTGTCGGCGGTCTTCGCCTCCTGGCCGGGCCTCGACCCTTGGGCGGCGGCGCTGTTCTATTCGGGCGACGGCTTTCCGCTCGGCGCGACCGGCTTCGCGCGCGGCCTGCGCGCCGCCTATCGCATCCTCGTCTGGGGCAGCTTCCTCATCGTCGCCTGGCTGCTGCTCAACCGCCTCGCGCGCGGGGGCGCGATGCGGGTTCCGCCGCGGGTCTGGCTCTTCGCGCTCGGCACCTGGGTGCTTGGCGCGGGGCTTCTGGTCAATGCGCTGTTCAAGGATCACTGGGGCCGGGCACGGCCGGACGAAACCACGCTGTTCGGCGGCGAGGGCCTGTTCACCGGGCCCTTCGCCATCGCCGGCCAATGCGCGCGGAATTGCTCCTTCGCCTCGGGCGAGGGCGCGGGCGCCGCGGCGCTCGCCTGCGTGGTCATCGCGCTCTTCTGGCCGGCGCTGCGCGGCCCGCGTGACCGGGCGGGCGCCCTCGCCGGCCTCGCCCTCTTCGCGCTCGGCGTGATGTTCGTCCGCATGGCGCCGGGACGGCATTTCCTCAGCGACCTCTTGTTTTCCTTCGTGCTGGTCGGGCTGGTCGCGATGGCGCTCTACGCCGCCCTCGGCATCGGCGCCGCGCGTCGGGGCCTCCGGCCGGTCGACTATTGGCGCGACCTCCTGACCAGCGTCTCGATCCGGCGATGACCGGTCAGGCGTCCGCCGCGACCAGCCACTCGCTTTCGGGAATGCCCTGCAGGGCGAGGAGCGCGGTCAGGTCGGACCAGTTGATCCGCGCATCCGCCGCCTCGGCCAGCGCGGGTTTTGCGTGGTAGGCAACGCCGAGCCCGGCCGCCACCACCATGTCGAGATCGTTGGCGCCGTCGCCCACCGCCAGCACCGCCTCCGGCCCGAAGCCGCCCGCCGCGGTCAGGTCGCGCAAGGCGGCGAGCTTCGCCGCGCGGCCGAGGATCGGCTCGCCGACCTCGCCGGTCAGCCGTCCGTCCTCGGCCAGCAGGCGGTTGGCGCGCGTCCGGGCAAAACCGGCCGCCGCCGCCACCTTCTCGCTGAAGAAGGTGAAGCCGCCGGAGACCAGCGCGGTGTCGGCGCCGAGCGCCGCCATGGTGCGGGTCAGGGTCGCCGCGCCGGGATTGAGCCGCACCCGCTCGGCATAGCATTGGTCGAGCACACCGACCGGCAGGCCGCGCAGCAGCGCGACCCGGGCCCGCAACGCCGCCTCGAAATCGAGCTCGCCTTGCATGGCGCGTTCGGTGATCGCCGCCACCTCCGGCTTTACCCCGGCGAAATCGGCCAGCTCGTCGATACATTCGACGCCGATGATCGTCGAATCCATGTCGGCGAGCAGCAACCGCGCCCGCCGGTCCTTGGCCCGCGCGACATTCACATCGACCGGTGCCCCCGGAAGGATGTCGCCCGGACCAAACCCTTCGGGCAGCGGGCCGATGAACCCGATCTCGAGCGCGGTCGGCGCCAGCCGGCGCGGCAGGGCGGCGCAGAAATGATCCGCCGACAGGGCCGCCCGCGCGGCGAGGCCGAGCTCGTCGCCGACCCCGGCCGCCGCCGTCAGAACCAGGAAATGCCGGCGGGCGGGATCGACGCTCAAGATGCTCAGACCGCCGCGCGCCGCGCCCGCAGCCGGTTGTGCAGCTCCTGCGCCACCAGGAAGGCGAGCTCCAGCGACTGGCTGGCATTGAGCCGCGGATCGCAAGCGGTGTGATAGCGGTCGGAGAGGTTCTCGTCCCGCACCGCGCGCACGCCGCCGGTGCATTCCGTGACGTCCTGGCCGGTCATCTCGAAATGCACGCCGCCGGCGTAGGTGCCCTCCGCCGCGTGCACCGCGAAGAACTCCCGCACCTCGCGCAGCACCCGGTCGAAGGGCCGGGTCTTGTAGCCGCTCTCGGACTTGATCGTGTTGCCGTGCATCGGGTCGCAGGACCAGACCACCTTGCGCCCCTCGCGCTCCACCGCCCGGATCAGCCGCGGCAGATGCTCGCCCACGGCCCCGGCGCCGAACCGCGCGATCAGCGTCACCCGCCCGGCCTCGTTCTTCGGGTTCAGCCGGTCGATCAGCCGCAAGAGGTCGCTCTCGGTGATACTCGGCCCGCATTTCAGCCCGATCGGATTCTGCACGCCCCGGCAGAATTCGACATGCGCCCCGTCCGGCTGCCGCGTGCGGTCGCCGATCCAGAGCATGTGCCCCGACCCCGCCACCGGCAGGCCGGTGGTGGAATCGACCCGGCAGAGCGCCTCCTCATATTCGAGCAGCAGCGCCTCGTGGCTGGTGTAGAAATCCACCCGATGCAGCGTGTCGGCCGTCTCGGCGCTGACGCCCGCCGCCTGCATGAAGTCGAGCGCGTCCGAGATGCGGTTGGCGAGCTTGTGATATTCCTCGTAGCCCGACTGGCCGGCGGTGAAGTCGAGCGTCCAGGAATGCACCCGGTTGATGTCGGCATAGCCGCCCTGGCTGAAAGCGCGGAGCAGGTTCAGCGTGCCGGCCGCCTGGGTATAGGCGCGCAGCATCCGCGCCGGATCGGGCACCCGCCCCTCGGGCGTGAACTCGAAATCGTTGATGATGTCGCCGCGGTAGCTCGGCAGCTCGACGCCGCCCACCACCTCGGTCGCGGCGGAGCGCGGCTTGGCGAACTGGCCGGCCATGCGGCCGATCTTCACCACCGGGCATTTGGCGCCGAAGGTCAGCACCACCGCCATCTGCAGCATCACCTTGAAGGTGTCGCGGATATTGTCGGCGTTGAAGGCGCCGAAGCTCTCGGCGCAGTCGCCGCCCTGCAGCAGGAAGGCCCGGCCCTCGGACACCTCGGCCAGCTGCGCGCGCAGCTTGCGCGCCTCGCCCGCGAAGACCAGCGGCGGATAGGAGGCGAGCTCGCGCTCCACGGTCCGCAGCGCGGCGGCGTCCGTATAGTCGGGCATCTGCACCCGCGGTTTCACGCGCCAGTCCGACTTCGTCCAGTCAGCGCACATGGCATTCGCCCCCCAAAGGCCTTGCTTGTCTGGCGCGCTCAATAGCCGAGCGCGCCCCGAATGGCCAGACCCGCCATTCGTCGCCCCCGCCCGCGCGGTCCGCGAACATTGCCCTTGACCTGACGCGCCGCGCCTTCTCTAGACTCGCGAAGTCCTGCCAGGAAAGCGCCGCCGCGATGGCACCCGACCCCCGCCGCGACCCGTCAGTCGAAGTCAGAGCCGAGAGGTTCGTCTTTCTTCTGCTGGAAAATTTCACCCTGATCGCCTTCGCCGGCGCCATCGAACCGCTGCGCCTCGCCAATCTGATGTCCGGCCGGACGCTTTATGAATGGACCACCGTCTCGGCCGGCGGCGTGCCCGTCACGGCCTCGAACGGCGTCTCGGTCCAGGTCGATGGCCCGCTCGGCGAACTCGGTCGCGATGCGATCATCCTCGTGGTCGGCGGCATCGATGTGAAGCCGGCGATCACCCGGCCGATTCTCACCTGGCTGCGCCGCGAGGCGCGCCGCGTGGCGGCGGTCGGCGCGGTCTGCACCGGGGCGCAGGCGATCGCCCAGGCGGGGCTGCTCGACGGGCGCCGCTGCACCATCCACTGGGAGAACCGCGACAGTTTCGAGGAGGATTTCCCCGAGATCGCGCTCAGCCCGAATATCTACGTGATCGACCAGAACCGCTATACCGCCGCCGGCGGCACCGCCTCGACCGACCTGATGCTGAAGCTGATCGCCCGCCGGAACGGCGCCGAGCTCGCCAACATGGTCGCCGACCAGATGATCCACACCCAGATCCGCACCGACAAGGACGAGCAGCGCCTGTCGATCCCGACCCGGATCGGCGTTCGGCACCCGAAGCTCTCGACGGTCGTCCAGATGATGGAGGACAATATCGAGGAGCCGATCTCGCCCGCCCTGCTCGCCACCGATGTCGGCATGTCGACCCGCCAGCTGGAGCGTCTGTTCCGGCGCTACCTTAACCGCAGCCCGAAGCGATACTATATGGAGCTGAGGCTGAAGAAGGCGCGAAACCTCCTGCTTCAGACCGACATGAGCGTGATCAACGTGGCCCTCGCCTGCGGCTTCGCCTCGCCCTCGCATTTCTCGAAATGCTACCGGGCGCTCTACAGGACGACGCCCTACCGCGAGCGCGGCGCCTCGGAGACCGCCGGCTGAAGCGCGGGGGGAGGAATGTCCGACCCGATCGTCATCGTCGCCGCCGCCCGTACGCCGATCGGCGGGCTCGGCGGATCGCTCGCCACCGCGACCGCGGCCGAGCTCGGCGGCGTGGCGATCGCCGCCGCCCTCGCCCGGGCCGGGCTCGATCCCGACCGGGTGGACGAGCTCATCATGGGCTGCGTCCTGCAGGCCGGCCAGGGCCAGGCGCCGGCGCGGCAGGCGGGCTTCAAGGCCGGGTTGCCGAACCATGTACCGGCCAGCACGGTCAACAAGATGTGCGGGTCCGGCATGAAGGCGGTGATGCTCGCCCATGACGCGCTGCGCGCCGGTGGCGCCACGCTGATCGTCGCCGGCGGCATGGAGAGCATGAGCAACGCGCCCTACCTCTTGCCGCGGATGCGCGCCGGCGCCCGCCTCGGCCACGCGGCGGCGCAGGATCACGTGTTCCTCGACGGACTCGAGGACGCCTACGAGCCCGGCCGCCTGATGGGCGATTTCGCCGAGGATTGCGCCACGGCCTTCGGGTTCAGCCGCGCCGCGCAGGACGCCTACGCGCTCGCCTCGCTCGACCGGGCGCGCGCGGCGAGCGCGTCCGGCGCCTTCGCCGCCGAGATCGCGCCGGTCGCGGTCGTCAACCGCTGGGGCGCGACCGAGGTCGCCGAGGACGAGCGCCCGCGCACCGCGCGGCCCGAGCGCATCCCGACGCTTCCCCCGGTCTTCCGCCCCGACGGCACGATCACCGCCGCCAACGCCGCCGGCATCTCCGACGGCGCCGCCGCGCTGGCCTGGTCGCAGATCCGAGACGCGCGCCGCCGCTGGCATATGATCGCGCGCGCATCGTCGGCCAGGCGACGCACGCGAAGGCGCCGTGGACTTCCCGGCCGACGCCCGATCGGCGCGATCCAGAAGGTCCTGAAGAAGGCCGGCTGGGAAGCCGGGCAGGTCGACCTGTGGGAGATCAACGAGGCCTTCGCGGCGGTGACGATGGCGGCGATGGACGAGTTCAAGCTGCCGCACGACGTCGTCAACGTGCATGGCGGCGCCTGCGCGCTCGGCCATCCGATCGGCGCGTCCGGCGCCCGCCTGCTCGTCACCCTGCTGCGCGCACTGGAACGCCGCGACCTTGCCACCGGCGTCGCGACCCTCTGCGTCGGCGGCGGCGAGGCGACGGCGATCGCGATCGAACGCGCCTGAGGCGACGCCTTCGCCGTCAGGCGACGGCGCGCGGTCCCTTCGGCCCACCGAGCAGCCGCCGGTCGAGCAGGTCGGAGAGGCGCGTCGCCCCCTGGATCGAGCTTCGCGCCTCGCGCGCCGCGCGCGCGAGTTCGCCATCGTCGAGCATCTCTCCGACCGAGCCGAGGAACTGCGCGCAATAGGCGATCGTGCTGCCGTCGCCGGTGGCCAACGCCTCGGCGAGCAGGCTGCGCGCCCGGCGCAGGTCGTCGTCGAAGGCCGCGCGCATCGAAGCGCGCCCGCCGAGCGTCAGTTCGCCCGCCTCGGGGCGGCGGCGGGTCTCGGCGTCGGGCAGCACGCCGAGGATGCAATCCTGAAAGGCGCGCAGGCTCTCGATCGGCTTCTCGAGGCAGGCGGCGGCGCCGGCGGCCATCGCCTCGCCCTGCCAGGCGGAGCGGTCATGCCCGCTCAGCGCGACGATGGCCGAGAGCGGCGTCGAGGCGGTGGCGAGATGACGGATCAGCGCGACGCCGTCGCCATCGGGCAGGCCGAGGTCGACCATCACCACGTTCGGCCGATAGATGGCGAGATGCCGGCTCGCCGCGTGCAGGCTGTCGGCGCGCCGCACGCGCGCCCCGCTCTCGGCGGCGAAGAGCCGGATCGCCTCCGAGGCGCTGCGGCTGTCCTCGACGAGAAGGATGGTCACGGCGAAGAGGCACTGCCGTCGCAGGCCGTTCAGGGCCTTGATCGCCGGCTCGGCGTAGGGAAGGGTCATGGACAGGTTACTCCAGGGACAGGGGCGCCCCGGCCACCGCCCGGACACCGTACCCGCCACCGCCCGCGCGCGGGACAGGACGGCCAACATCCGAAGTCATTCCCAGATATGGTTACGCGCGCGTTAACGCGCCCGGCAAGCAAATCGCCGCCCCCACCAGACGCGCGGCGCCGGGCCCCCGCCGCCACCCCCGGTTTCATTCAGGTTTGCTAACCTGGAGAGCAGTCGTTTTCAGCCAACAGGCTGAAAACCAATGAAAAGACTCGCGCGCGCACCGCGCGCTCCGGTTGGCCGCAAAGGCGGCCAGCCGCGCCAACGCGCGCGCCGCCTATTCCGGCCGCGCGCAGATGGTCGAGCGGGTGAGGAACCGCCGCTCCCGCCCGTTGTCGAGCGAGAACATGCCCCCGCGCCCCGGCACCACGTCGATGACGAGATCGGTATGGGCCCAGGCCGCGCCCTGCGCCGCGCCGATATAGACCGGCGTCTCGCCGATATGGCCGAGCAGGATGTCCCCGTCGCCGATCAGGAACTCCCCCGCCGGATAGCACATCGGCGAAGAGCCATCGCAACATCCGCCGGATTGGTGGATCAGCACCGGCCCATGGTCGGCGATGATCTCGGCCAAGAGGTCGAGCGCCGCCGGCGTGGCGCTCACCTTGCCGCCCTGGGACTCGTCGGCCATGGCGTCACCCCGCCAGGTCGAGGACCACGCGTCCTTCGATCTGACCCTTGCGCATCCGGGCGAAGACGTCGTTGATCTCCTCGATCTTCGCCGTGTGGATCGTCGCCTTCACCTGGCCCCGCGCCGCGAAATCGATCGATTCCTGCAGATCGAGCCGGGTACCGACGATCGAGCCGCGCACGGTGACGCCGTTCAGCACCATGCCGAAGATGTCGAGCGGGAAGTCGCCCGGCGGCAGGCCGTTCAGCGCCACGGTGCCGCCGCGCCCGACCATGCCGATCGCCTGGCTGAAGGCCGCGCGGCTGACCGCCGTGACCAGCACCCCCTGCGCGCCCCCGCCGGTCTCGCGCTTGATGACCGCCGCCGGGTCCTCCTCCAGCGCGTTCACCGTCAGCGTCGCGCCGAGATCGCGCGCGAGCGCCAGCTTGTCCTCCGCGATGTCGACGGCCGCGACATTCAGCCCCATCGCCTTGGCATATTGCACCGCCATGTGGCCGAGACCGCCGACGCCCGAGATCACCACCCAGTCGCCGGGCTTGGTGTCGGTCACCTTCAGCCCCTTGTAGACCGTCACCCCGGCGCAGAGCACCGGCGCCATCTCGGCGAAGCTGATATTGCCCGGCAGATGCCCGACATAGTTCGGATCGGCCACGACATAGTCGGCGAAGCCGCCGTTGACCGAATAGCCGGTGTTCTTCTGATCGACGCAAAGCGTCTCCCAGCCGCCGAGGCAGTGCTTGCAGTGGCCGCAGGCGGTATAGAGCCAGGGCACCCCGACCCGGTCGCCTTCCTTCACCACCTTCACGCCCTTGCCGACGGCGGAGACGAAGCCGACGCCCTCGTGGCCGGGGATGAAGGGCGGGTTCGGCTTGACCGGCCAGTCGCCCTCGGCGGCGTGCAGGTCGGTGTGGCAGACGCCGGAGGCCTGGATCGCCACCTGGATCATGCCCTCGCCGGGCTCGGGGATCGGCACCTCGTCGATGGTCAGCGGCGCGCCGAATGCGCGCACCACCGCCGCCTTCATGGTCTTGGCCATGGATCTCTTTCCCGATTGAACTTCGTTCGCGTCGAAAACGGGGCGGCGCTTGGTGCGCCGCCCCCGGTCTCGATCAGAAGAAGCCGAGCTTCTTCGGGCTGTAGCTGACCAGCAGGTTCTTGGTCTGCTGGTAGTGGTCGAGCATCATCTTGTGGGTCTCGCGACCAATGCCCGACTGCTTGTAGCCACCAAAGGCGG